>JAJAYQ010000092.1 GCA_026786145.1 Spirochaetaceae bacterium
CCGGTCACCGGGACAGGACGTGCCGACCGGTCCCACCGGTGCAGGGTGTCGAGGCTGCTGAACACCAGCACCGCCTTGCGGCCGTCGGCATCGAGGAGAAGGGGCAGCGCAATGTCCGACGTCTTCTCGACGCGCAGCCCGGCCGGTGACGTGCCCGTCTCCTGGAGAAGCGCGACAATCGGCGCGAGCACCCGTGCACGGTGCAGCGCGGCGAGGACCTGGGGCAGCCGGGCGGGCTCGGCGTCGTGCGCTCGCAGCGCCGCCGCCAGTCCAGGGTCCACCGATCCGTCGTCGTTCGGCACCCGGGGGCTCGGCACCGGGCGAGACTAGCCAGCGTGCTCGGTGCGAGCATGCTGGACCTCGTGCGGAAGAGCAGGTTCGCCGACCGGACCGCGGCGGGCGCCGAGCTGGGGCGTCAGCTCGTCATGAGCAGGCTCACCGACCCGGTGGTGCTCGGCCTGGCCCGCGGGGGCGTCGTCGTCGCGGCCGAGGTCGCGCGCACCCTGGGTGCGGACCTCGACGTGCTCGTGGTGCGCAAGATCGGGCACCCGAGGCAGCCCGAGCTGGGCCTGGGCGCGATCGCGGAGGGCGGGGACCCGGTGTACGACGACGTCGGGCTCCGCGCGGTAGGTCTTACGCGGGACGACCTGGCCGACGTGGTCGCGACCGAGAGCGCTGAGTGCGAGCGACGGGTGGCCACCTACCGCGGCGGCCGGCCGGCGACCGAGGTCGCAGGACGCACTGTCGTGGTCGTCGACGACGGTGTCGCGACCGGTGTCACCGCACGAGCCGCGCTGCGCTCCCTCAGAGGGCGAGGAGTGGGCCGGCTGGTGCTGGCCACCCCGGTCGCGACCCTGACAGCACTGGCCGGTCTGCGGCAGGACGCCGACGAGGTCGTGAGCCTGCTGGTGCCGGCGCACCTAGAGGCCGTGAGCCGGTGGTACGACGTGTTCGACCAGACCGGTGACGCCGAGGTACGCCGGCTGCTGCGCGGCTGACGCCCTACCTCAGGCGAATACCTCGAGCAACCGTCGGCAGCGGAGCGGGTCCTCGGTCAGGCCGGCGTCCAAGCCCCAGAGCCAGTAGTCGACCGTGCGCACGACGGTCCACGCCAGCGCCTTGTCTGCGTCGAGAGCTCCTGCGCCGACCACGGCAGCGAGCAGCGTCCGGACGGCCGAGTCGTCAGCCGCTTCATCGAGCCGGGACCACATGAGCTCAGGCACCGAGAGCTCCGGGTCACCGGCCACGGCGCGGGGGTCGATGGCCACCCAAGCGTTACGCGTCCCTGCCATCACGTTCCCGTAGTGCAGGTCGGCGTGGACCAGAAGCTCGCCGGCGTCCGCCGCGAGGTCGCGCTCGAGCCGAGCGGCCATGTCGACCCAGGGGCTCGGGAGCGGGTCGCCAAGAGCTCGCTGTCGCGGCCACAGCGACTCAGCGACCACTGCGGCTTTCTCGCGGAGCCGGGGCAGGTCGCCGGGGGCAGGGATCGCCAGGCAACGGACCAGTTCGCCAGCGGTCTCGGCGGCCGCAAGCAGGTCGAGTCCCTGGAGCGTCCGGGTGTCGTCGAGCCGTTCGAGGAGCAGCGCTCCGTCGTCCGGCGCGGCGTCGAGCAGCAGCACGGCGTGGTGGCCGTCCCACGCCCGAAGGGCCGTCGCCTCGTCGGCGACGGACTCGGCGTGCCAGGAGACCTTGAGCACACACGGCCGACCCTGCGGAGCGTGCTCGCCGTGCTGCGTGACCGGCACAACGAGGGCGTTCGCGCCGTGTCGGAGCCGTTCGGCTGTCGGTGCCAGGCTCCACTGCCGGCACAGCCGCTCGACCACCGATGGCAAGGCATCCAGCCATTGCCGGGCCTCGACCTGCTCGCCGCGCAGCCGCTCCAGGGCCAACCCCGCCGGGACGACGATCATGCGTCGATCCAGCGACAACCGAGCTGCGCGACTATGGCTCGACGATGGCGATGACGGGGCCTCCACCGGAGGGTCCCTGGTGGACCGCGGCGACCGACACGAAGACGGCCGGGTCGCCGGTCACCGAGGCGACCACACCACCCACGCAGGACTTGATCTGCCGGTGCCAGTGGACGTCGGAGTCGTCGAGCATGATGTTGCGCCGCTCGCGGACCCGGCCGGTCGGGTCGGCCTCGCACTTGCAGAAGATGTTGACGACCCGGCCGCGCAGGTCACTGCTGCGGGGGCGCTCGGGGAGGTCGTCCAGCCCGGCGTTCCTGATCGCCTCCCAGACGCCGTCGGCGTCCAGCGCGTCCTTCATGACGCTGTGACCGATGCGGAAACGACCGCCGACGCCCCGCACGTTCCCCAGCACCACGATCTGCGCCTGGTCGAGCTCGACGCCCGAGGAGCACGAGGCGACGGAGGAGAACAGCGAGAGGTCCTTGTGGATCTGCTCGGCGACCGGCATCTCGATCTCGCCGAGTGCGACGGCGATGCCGAGGGCGGTCGTGGAGTTGGACACGTCCATCGACTTCAACGTGTCCTCCGTCCACACCTCCTTGCCGCGCCTCTTCGCATCGGTGATGGTCTCCAGGGTCAGCAGCGGGGTCTTCGTCTGTACGTAGTGAACGTCCGCCGGGTCGGTGATCCCGGCCCGCTCCATCGCTATCCGCACCCCGGCAGCGACTTTCTCCACCATCGGCAGCCGACCGATGTCCTCCGGGAAGATCTGGTCGCTCATGGCGTAGCCGACCGACAGTCGCGGCTCGTCGGTCTGCGGCACGCTGTCGGGCGACGTCGTCGCGAAGATGGTCGCGTGCGGCGAGATGACACCGTCGGTGCCACCCGACCACACGATGGGGATCTGCTTGATCTCCTCCATCGAGCGGGAGCCCTTGTTCTGCAGCACCTCACGGAACGCCCGGTCGGCGATGATGCGGGTGTAGTCGTTGACACCACCGTTGCCCTCGGTCTTGCCGATGACGGCGATGACGCGGTCGGCCTCGATGGCACCCTCGTCGATGAGGCGGGCAAGCCCGGAGGCGTCGGACACGCTCTCGAGCGGGACCTTGTGCACCTCGACAGGCTCAGGGGTGGTGGTCATGCTGTTCCTCTCTGCTCGATGACGGTGCCGGCCTGCCCGTTGACTGCCTGCTCGATGTTCTCCATCGAGGTGATGACCGACCGGGTGCCCCCGGCTTCGACGAATCGCAGGGCCGCCTCGACCTTGGGCCCCATGCTGCCGCTCGCGAAGTCGTGCTCGCGCTGCAGGTCGCGCATGGCGCCCACGTCGACCCGCTCGACAGGGCGCGCTTCGGGCGTGCCGAAGCCGAGGACGACGTGCTCGACGTCGGTGGCGATGACGAGGACCTCCGCTCCCACCGCGCGGGCCAGCAGCGCCGCGGAGAGGTCCTTGTCGATGACCGCCTCGACGCCGTGCAGGCGGCCATCGCCGTCGCGCACCACCGGGACGCCGCCACCTCCGGCGCCCACCACGACGTACCCGGCGTGCACCAGCGCCTCGATGGCGGGCGCGTCGAGGATCTCGAGCGGCTCGGGGGACGCCACCACCCGGCGCCAGCCCTTCTCCCCACGGTCCTCCCACGTCTGCCCGTGCTCGAGCAGCGGCGCGACCTCGGCCTGGGGAAGGTAACGCCCGATCGGCTTGGTGGGCTGCCGGAATCCGGGATCGTCACCATCGACCCTGGTCCGGGTCACGACGACGGCCACCCGCTTCTGCACCCCGCGAGAGGCCAACGCGGCGTCGAGCGCGTCGAGGATGAGGAACCCGATGGTCCCCTGGGTCTGGGCGCCGCACCAGTCCAGGGGCACGGGAGGTACGACGTGCGCGGCCAGCTCGTTCTTGACCAGCAGGTTGCCCACCTGGGGACCGTTGCCGTGGGTGAGCACCACGTCGATCCCGGCCGCGACCAGGTCGGCCACGCGCTCCATCGCGACGATGACGGCCCGGTCCTGGTCGTCGGGGGCAGCACTGCCACCAGGCCCGGTCATCGCGTTGCCCCCGAGAGCGATCAGCGCGCGCATGACGGCCACCCTAGGTGAGGTCGTCGATGTCATCGAGCCAACGGCGTACAGCCTCGTCGTGCTGGCCGAGCGTCGGAGGAGCGGTGTGCTGGACCGGCTCGGAACCGTCGAAGCGCAGCGGTGGCCCGGGCAGCCGGATGCGTCCGACGGTGGCATGGTCCACCTCGACCAGCAGTCCCTGCGAGCGGGTCTGTTCCCAGTCATAGACGCTGTCCAGCGCGCGCACCTCGCCTGCGGGCACCCCGATCTCGTCGAGCAACGGCAGCAGTCGGCGCAGGGGGTAGCTCGCGAAGGCAGCGTCGATCGCGGCGTTGACGGCGTCGCGATTGCCGACCCGGTCGGCGTTGGTCGCAAAACCCGGCGCGTCCAGCGGCAGCTCGAATGCGGGGGCGAGGCGTCGCCAGAGGCCCTCGCTGCCCACAGCGATCTGCACCAGGCCGTCCTGGCAGTGGAAGAGGCCGTACGGGCAGATCGACGGGTGATGGTTGCCCTGTCCGTAGGGCACCTCGCCCGCGACGGTGTACCGCGTGCCCTGGAAGGCGTGGACGCCCACGAGCGCCGCGAGGAGGGACGTGCGGACCACAGTGCCGTGCCCGGTTCGGTCGCGCTCGTGCAGTGCAGCCACCACGCCGTACGCGCCGTACATGCCGGCGAGCAGGTCGCCGACAGGTACGCCGACCTTGACCGGGTCGTCCGGACCCGTGCCCGTCAGCGACATGACTCCTGCCTCGCCCTGCGCGATCTGGTCGTAGCCGGCGCGGCCGCCCTCGGGTCCGTCGTGACCGAAGCCACTGATCGAGAGGACCACCAGCCGTGGGTTCAGATCGTGCAGCTGTTCCATCGAGAAGCCGAGCCGGTCGAGGACTCCGGTGCGGAAGTTCTCGACCAGGACGTCGGCCTGGCGAACCAGCCGGGTCAGCAGGTCCTTCCCCGCCGGGCTCTTGAGGTCGGCGGTGACGGACTCCTTGTTGCGATTGCAGGAGAAGAAGTACGTCGACTCGACCCCGGTCTCACCGGGCGTGGCCAACCGTCCTCCCGCCCCGACGAACGGGGGACCCCAGCCGCGGCTGTCGTCGCCACCGTCGGGGTTCTCGAGCTTGATCACGCGAGCGCCGAGGTCCCCGAGCATCATGGCGGCATGCGGGCCCGCCAGGGCGCGGGAAAGGTCGACGACGACGACGCCGTCCAGCGGGCCTGGCATGACGGCCACCCTATGGCGCAGGTGGCACTGCCCTCGCCGACGAGCTCTGGCATCGTCATGTTGTGACGGCGACCGACTTCCATGCCCTGGCGACGTGGGTGCGTGCGGCTCCTCCGCTCCTGGGCAGCGTCCGGCTCGTCGTGGTCGACGGACCGGCCGGGTCGGGCAAGACGACCTTCGCCAGCCGGCTGGCAGCCGAGCTGGGCGACGCACCCGTCGTGCACATGGACGACCTGTACGAGGGGTGGAGCGGGCTGGACGCCGGTGTCTGGCACCGCCTGGAGTCCCAGCTGCTCGCACCGTTGCGAGAGGGTCACCCCGGTAATTACCAGGTCTACGACTGGGACGCCGGACGGTTCGCGGAATGGGTGACCGTGCCCGTCGCCGACGCGGTCATCCTCGAGGGCGTGGGAGCCGCTGCCCGGCCGGTCGACCCGTGGGCGACCCGGCGGGTCTGGGTCGAGGGCGGCGAGGCGCTGCGGATGCAACGCGGGGTGGCCCGTGACGGGGAGGCGCTGCGCCACGAGTGGGTCCGCTGGGCCGTCCGGGAGTCAGAGCACTTCGCCGCGGACGGCACGCGACAACGCGCCGACCTCGTCGTGGACGGGTCGGCCTAGTTGCCGCGCAGCTTGGCCAGCGCCTCTTCCAGGATCGCGGCGCCGTCCGCGTCGGTGCGCCGCTCCTTCACGTACGCGAGGTGGGTCTTGTAGGGCTCGGTGCGCGGCGGTGACGGCGGGTTGGCGGCGTCCTGACCGGCGGGGAGGCCGCAGCGGGGGCAGTCCCAGGTCTCGGGCGCCTGGACCTGTGTGTCCTCCGCGAAGCTCGGCTTCGTCTCGTGGCCGTTGGCGCACCAGTAGGAGATGGCAAAGCGCGGCGCGGACTCCCCGCGCTCAGCCTCGCCCATCGGGCCGGCACCGACCCGGCTACCCCGGATCGCGTTCCCACTTGCCACTTCGGCTCCCCAACTTCTCGAGGACGGTTAGACCGTCAGGACTTCAGCAGTAGACCCAGCGCGATGATGGAGGCGATCCAGATGATCGCCATCCCGATGGTCAGGCGGTCGAGGTTGCGCTCCACGACCGACGAGCCGCCGAGGGAGGACGACACGCCGCCACCGAAGAGGTCGGACAGCCCCCCACCCTTTCCCTTGTGCAGCAGCACGAGCAGGAGCATCAGGAGGCTCGAGACGACGAGCACGACCCGGAACACGATCTCCACGCTGACGTCTCTACTTTCCTCGGGAGCGGCTGATGCGGCCAGCGCCGGAAGCGGCGCGGGGACCAGGGTACGCCAGGACAGGACCCGCTCGGTCAGGACTCCGGCTGCTCACTGACCGTCCGGTAGCGGCAGATCCCCACGAACTCGTCCGCGTCGATGCTCGCGCCGCCGACCAGGGCGCCGTCGACGTCGGTCTGCGCCATGATCCCCGGGGCGTTCGCGGCCTTGACCGATCCGCCGTAGAGGATCCGCACCCCGTCGGCGAGATCCCCCGAGTACAGCTCGGCGAGGCGGGTCCGGATCGCGGCGCAGACCTCTTGCGCGTCCTCCGGCGTCGCGACCTCGCCGGTGCCGATGGCCCACACCGGCTCGTAGGCGACGACGAGCTTGCGCGCCTGGTCGGCGGGCACGCCTGCGAGGGCCGCGTCGAGCTGGGCGAGGGTGTGCTCGACGTGGCGGCCTTCCTGACGGACCTCCAGTGGCTCACCGACGCACAGGATCGGCACGATGGAGTGACGCAGCGCCGACCTCACCTTGGCGTTGACGAGCCCGTCGTCCTCGGAGTTGTCCGCCCGCCGCTCGGAGTGACCCACGGCGACGTAGGTGCAGCCGAGCTTGGCGAGCATCGAGGCGGCCACCTCGCCGGTGTGGGCCCCCGGCTCGTGCTGGGACACGTCCTGCGCGCCGTAGACCACGCGGTACTTGTCACCGTCGATGAGTGTCTGCACCGAACGGATGTCGGTGAAGGGCGGCAGCACCGCGACCTCGACCGCGTCGAAGTCGTCGTCGGTGAGCGCGAAGGCGAGCTTCTGCACGAGCGCGAGCGCCTCGAGGTGGTTGAGGTTCATCTTCCAGTTGCCCGCCATGAGCGGCGTGCGTGCCATTACCTGCTGCCCTCCTGGTCCGCATGGTCCAACGGGTCCGCATGGTCGGACAGCGCAACGAGGCCGGGCAGGGTCTTGCCCTCGAGCAGCTCGAGGCTGGCGCCGCCTCCGGTCGAGATGTGTCCGAACGCCTTCTCGTCGAACCCGAGCGCCCGCACCGCAGCAGCGGAGTCGCCACCGCCGACCACGGTGAGCCCACCGGCGGCGCTGACCTCGGTGAGGGCCTGCGCCACGGCGCGGGTCCCCTCGGCGTACGGCTTCATCTCGAAGACTCCCATCGGGCCGTTCCAGAAGACCGTCTTCGCCCTGGCGATGCAGCCCGCGAACAGCGCCCCGCTCTCGGGACCGATGTCGAGCCCGATGCGGTCGGCGGGAATCTGGTCGGCCGGCACGACGTCATAGGAGGCGTCGGCGGAGAACTCCGTGGCGGCCACGATGTCGACCGGCAGCACGATGTCCACACCCTTCTCCCGCGCCAGGTCCAGGTAGCCCCGCACGGCGTCGAGCTGGTCCTCCTCGAGCAGGCTCTTGCCGACCTCGTGACCCTGGGCCTTGAGGAAGGTGAACACCATCCCGCCGCCGATGAGCAGCGCATCGACCTTCTCGATGAGGTTGCCGATGACGCCGAGCTTGTCCGACACCTTGGAGCCGCCGAGCACCACAACGTAGGGCCGCGTGGGTTCGCCGGTCAGCTGGTGGAGCACCTCGACCTCGGCCAGGACCAGAGCGCCGGCCGCATGGGGCAGCCTGTTCGGTACGTCGTAGACGCTGGCGTGCTTGCGGTGCACGGCGCCGAAGCCGTCACCGACGTACACGTCGGCGAGACCGGCCAGCTCGTCGGCGAACGCCCCGCGCTCCGAGTCGTCCTTGCTCTCCTCACCGGGGTGGAAGCGCAGGTTCTCGAGCAGCGCTACGTCCCCGTCCCCCAGCTCGGCCACCGCAGCCTTCGCGCTCCGGCCGACGGTGTCAGCCGCGAAGGCGACCGGACGGCCGAGCACCTCCGCCAACCGCTCGGCGACCGGCGCCAGGGAGAACTCGTCGACGGGCTTGCCCTTCGGCCGGCCCAGGTGGGCACAGACCACGACGCGGGCCCCACGGTCAGCCAGGTCGGCGATGGTCGGTGCGCTGGCGCGGATGCGCCCGTCGTCGGTGATGAGATGCCCGTCCAGGGGGACGTTGAGATCTGAGCGCACCAGCACCCGCTTGCCCCTCAGGTCACCCAGGTCGCCGACGGTCTTCATCGAAGCGACTTGCCGACCAGCTTCACGAGGTCGACCAGCCGGTTGGAGTAGCCCCACTCGTTGTCGTACCAGCCGATGATCTTGACCTGGTTGCCGATCACCTTGGTGAGCTTGGCGTCGAAGGTGCACGACGAGGGATCGGTGACGATGTCCGAGGACACGATCTCGTCCTCGGTGTAGGTGAGGTAGCCCTTGAAGGCACCCTCTGAGGCGGCCTTGAACGCCGCGTTGACCTCGTCGACCGTGGTGTCCCGGGACACCGTCACCGTCAGGTCGGTCGCCGAGCCGGTGGGGATCGGGACCCGCAAGGCGAAGCCGTCGAGCTTGCCCACGAGCTCGGGGAGCACCAGACCGATCGCCTTGGCCGCGCCGGTGCTCGTCGGGACGATGTTCAGGGCCGCGGCACGCGCCCGGCGCAGGTCGTCGTGCGGGCCGTCCTGGAGGTTCTGGTCCTGGGTGTACGCGTGGATGGTGGTCATCAGACCGCGCTCGATGGTGAAGGTGTCGTTCAGCACCTTCGCCATCGGCGCCAGGCAGTTGGTGGTGCAGGAGGCGTTGGAGATGATGTGGTGCTTCGCGGGGTCGTAGTCGCCGTCGTTGGCGCCGAGGACGACGGTGAAGTCCTCGTTCTTGGCCGGCGCCGAGATGATGACCTTCTGGGCTCCACCGTCGAGGTGGGCCCGCGCCTTGTTCGCGTCGGTGAACAGGCCGGTCGACTCGATGACGATGTCGGCGCCGAGCTCCTTCCACGGCAGCGCGCCCGGGTCCCGCTCGGCGAGAGCGCGGAAGCTCTTGCCGCCGACCGAGATGTTCTGCTCGTCGTACGTCACCTCGGCGGGCAGGCGGCCGAGGATGCTGTCGTACTTCAGCAGGTGGGCCAGGGTCTTGTTGTCGGTGAGGTCGTTGGCGCCCACGACCTCGATGTCTGCGCCCTGAGCCAAGGCGGCGCGGAAGAAGTTGCGGCCGATCCGGCCGAACCCGTTGATGCCCACGCGGACCGTCACGACTGTCTCCTCAAGCTCGTCTGAACGTGCCCGCCAACCCTACCCAGGTCCCCGCCCTCCCCCTGCCGCCCCCTTCGGCAGGTGAGACGGATCGACCACGTACAGCAGGTAGGTGATCGCCTCAGCAGGTGTATACGCCTCGCACGGCGATCACACGACTCCCGTACGTGGTCGATTGCCGGCGTTGTCGCGGCGCTCAGGCGTCGAGCATGTCCGGCGTGAGGTTGGCGTCGGTGCCCGGGATGCCCTGGTCGCTGGCCCGCTTGTCGGCCAGGGCCAGCAGCCGCCGAATCCGGCCGGCGACCGCGTCCTTGGTCATCGGCGGGTCCGCGAGGGTGCCCAGCTCCTCGAGGCTGGCCTGCTTGTGGGCCAGCCGCAGCTCACCGGCGGTCTTCAGGTGGTCGGGGATGTCGTCGCCGAGGATCTCCAGGGCTCGGTGCACCCGGGCTCCGGCGGCCACCGCCGCCCTGGCCGACCGCCGCATGTTCGCGTCGTCGAAGTTGGCCAGCCGGTTTGCGGTGGCCCTGACCTCGCGGCGCATCCGGCGCTCCTCCCAGGCCAGCACGCTGTCGTGGGCCCCGAGGCGGGTCAGCAGGGCGCCGATGGCGTCGCCGTCGCGGATGACCACCCGGTCCACGCCCCGCACCTCGCGCGCCTTGGAGCTGATCCCGAGGCGCCGGGCGGCTCCCACCAGCGCGAGCGCGGCCTCCGGCCCGGGGCAGGTGATCTCCAGCGCCGAGGAGCGGCCGGGCTCGGTCAGCGACCCGTGGGCCAGGAACGCGCCGCGCCAGGCCGACTCGGCGTCGCAGAGCGCTCCGGACACCACCTGGGGTGGCAGGCCCCTCACCGGGCGGCCGCGGCCGTCCAGCAGTCCGGTCTGGCGGGCCAGCGCCTCCCCGTCCTTGGCGACGCGGACCAGGTAGCGGCTGCCCTTCCGCAGCCCGCCGGGCGCGACGACCGTGACGTCGGACGTGTGGCCGTAGACCTCCGCGATGTCCTTGCGCAGCCGCCGCGCGGTCGCACCCGTGTCGACGTCAGCCTCCACCACGATGCGGCCGCTCACGATGTGCAGGCCACCGGCGAACCGCAGCATCGAGGACACCTCGGCCTTGCGGCAGCACGGACGGGTGATCGTGAGGTGGGCGAGCTCGTCCTTGACGGCGGCAGTCATGGCCATGAACTCAGATCCTGTCACTCGGCTGGCGGTCGGGGGCGAACAGGTGCTGGAAGGCCGCGGCAAGACGGTCGGGGTCGTGGACGAGCGGGTCACCGTCGCTGGACAGCGGTGCGAGGTGCACATCGGCGCCCAGCGATGCAGCAACACTACGGAGGCTTGAGGGGTCGTGCACGGCCCCGCTGTCGGCCAGGACCGCGTCGACGGTGAGGCCGGGGGCGTGCTCGGACAGCACCTCGAGGTGGGTCTCCGGCTGGAAGCCTGCGGTCTCGCCGGGCTGCGGCGCAAGGTTGAGCACCACCACGCGGCGGGCGGTGGTGCTCCGCAGCGCCTCCGCGAGGTCCGGGACGAGCAGGTGCGGGATCACGCTGGTGAACCACGAGCCGGGTCCGAGCACGACCCAGTCGGCCTCGAGCACCGCTGTGACAGCCTCGGGGCAGGCGGGCGGGCGCTCGGGGACCAGGCCGAGCTGGACGACCCGGCCCTGGGTCGTGGCGACAGCCACCTGCCCGCGTACGGTCGCGACGCCTCCCCCTGCCCCGCCTCCGCTGCCGTCGTCGTCGATCTCCACGACCGCCTCGATATCCACCGGGACCAACGACATCGGCAGCACCCGGCCGTGAGCGCCGAGCAGCCGGGCCACCCAGTCGAGCCCCTCGACCGAGTCACCGAGCAGCTCCCAGAGGGCAACGATGAGCAGGTTCCCCACTGCGTGGTCGTGCAGGTCTCCCTCGCTGCGGAAGCGGTGCTGCACGACCCGGCTCCACGTCTGGCCCCACTCGTCGTCACCGCATAGCGCGGCAAGAGCCATCCGCAGGTCGCCCGGGGGCAGAACGGCCAGCTCGCGGCGCAACCGTCCGCTGGAGCCCCCGTCGTCCGAGACCGTCACCACAGCCGTCAGGTCGTCGGTGACCCTGCGCAGGGCGCGCAGCGAGGCGGCGAGGCCGTGCCCCCCGCCCAGCGCCACTACGGCAGGACCACTCATAGGTGCTCACTCACGGTGCTCTGTTCGCTCGTGCGCCTCGCTGGCGCTCGTCGCTCACTCACGGCCGAGGTCCCGGTGCACGACGGTGGTGCCGACGCCGGACTCGCGCAGGCGCCGGGCGACCTCCTCGGCCATCGCCACCGAACGATGCTTGCCGCCGGTGCAGCCCACGGCGATGGTGGCGTAGCGCTTGCCCTCCCGCTGGTAACCGGCGCCGACGACCTGCAGCAGCCGCGTATACGCCTCGAGGAACTCACCCGCCCCCTCCTGGGCCATCACGTAGTCGCGCACCGGATCGTCCTTGCCCGTCATGGGGCGCAGCTCGGGGACCCAGTGCGGGTTGGGCAGGAAGCGGCAGTCCACCACGAGGTCGGCGTCCACCGGCAGGCCGTACTTGTAGCCGAACGAGATCACCGTCGCCTGCAGGCCCGGGGTGTCCTGCTCGAAGGCCGCGAACACCTTGGCGGCCAGCTCGTGGACGTTGAGGTTCGTCGTGTCGAGCACGATGTCCGCCTCAGCCCGCAGGTCACGCAACAGCTCCCGCTCCCTGGCGATGCCGTCGCTGAGCATGCCCTCCCCCTGCAGCGGGTGCGGCCGGCGGACGGCCTCGTGCCGGCGGACGAGCACGTCGTCGGAGGCTTCCAGGAACACGATGCGCGGGTCGCTGCCGTCGGTGGCGAGCTGGGCCATCGCCGCCGTCAGGTCGGCGAAGAACGCGCGGCTGCGCACGTCGACGACCGCGGCGATGCGCGCGACGTCACCGCGGGCCCGGCCGCCGAGCTCGGCCAGGGTCGGCAGCAGAGCCGGGGGAAGGTTGTCGACGACGAACCAGCCGAGGTCCTCGAGCACGTTGGCCGCAGTGCTGCGGCCGGCCCCGGACATCCCGGTGATGATGGCCAGCTCCGGCTGGTGCGGCGGGGCGTCGGTGGGGTCGGTCACGGGTCGAGGATCTCACCGGTAGCCGTGTTGACGGCCACCGGCCGCTCGCCCCGCGAAGCCAGCGCCCCTATGACGGCCTCAGCGGTACGGCGCCCGACACCGGGAACCGCCATCACCTCGTCGACGTCTGCGAGCGAGAGGCGCTTGAGCGATCCGAAGTGCTTGAGCAAGGCCTTCCGGCGGGTGTCACCCAGACCCGGGACACCGTCCAGCGCGCTGGCGGTCATCGACTTCGAGCGGCGGCTGCGGTGCAGGGTGATGGCGAACCGGTGCGCCTCGTCACGCACCCGTTGCAGCAGGTAGAGGCCCTCGCTCGTCCGCGGCAGGACGACGGGGTAGGGGTCGCCCGGGCGCCAGACCTCCTCCAGCCGCTTCGCCAGCCCCACCAGGGCCACCCCCTCGATGCCGAGCTCGTCCAGGGCCCGCTGCGCTGCTGCCACCTGTGGCGCTCCCCCGTCGACGACGACCAGGTTGGGCGCATAGGCGAAGCGCCGCGGTCGACCGGTGTCCGGGTCGATGCCGGGAGGTACGTCCGGCGCAGGCGGGTCCTCGACGAGGCGCCGGAACCGTCGGGTGATCACCTCGGAGATCGAGGCCACGTCCCCTCCGGATCCTGCTCGCCCGGCCTGTCCCCGGATGACGAACCGGCGGTACTCGCTCTTGCGCGCCAGCCCGTCTTCGAAGACGACCATTGACGCGACCACGTCGCTCTCCTGGAGATGGGACACGTCGTAGCACTCGATGCGCAGCGGCGCCTCAGGCAGGCCCAGCGCGTCCTGGATCTCCTGCAGCGCGAGGCTGCGCGTCGTCAGGTCCGTACCGCGTCTGGTCTTGTGCAGGGTGAGCGACTGGGCGGCGTTGCGCGCGACCGTCTCCATCAGGGCCCGCTTGTCCCCCCGACGCGGCACCCGAAGGCTCACCGTGCTCCCCCGCAGACCGCTCAGCCAGGTCCCGACGGCATCGGCGTCCGGGGGCAGCGTCGGGACCAGCACCTCGCGCGGCACGGTGTCACCCCAGGTCTCCGACGCCTGGTCGGCGGCCGCGCCGTAGACCTGCTGGAGGAAGTGCTCGACCAGGTCCCCGGTGGTGAGGTCCTCGACCTTGTCGACAACCCAGCCGCGCTGGCCCCGCACCCGACCCCCGCGGACGTAGAAGACCTGCACGGCGGCCTCGAGCGGGTCCTCGGCCAGGGCGATGACGTCGGCGTCGGTGCCGTCACCCAGCACCACGGACTGCTTCTCCACGGCACGTTCGAGGGCCTTGATGTCGTCGCGCAGCCGCGCTGCGAGCTCGTACTGCTGGTTGGCTGCGGCGACCTGCATGTCCTTCTCCAGGCGGCGCAGAAACGGCGCGGTCTGACCGGCCATGAAGTCGCAGAAGTCGTCGACGATCTGTCGGTGGGTGACCTGGTCGACCCGTCCGACGCACGGCGCCGAGCACTTCCCGATGTAGCCCAGCAGGCAGGGGCGCCCGACCTGGGCGGCCCTCTTGAAGACACCGGCCGAGCATGTACGGGCCGGGAAGACCCGCAGCAGCAGGTCCAGGGTCTCGCGGATCGCCCAGGCGTGGGCGTACGGCCCGAAGTAGCGCACGCCCTTCTTCTTGGGACCGCGCATCACCTGCAGCCGCGGGAAATCCTCGTTCAGCGTGACGGCAAGACTCGGGTAGCTCTTGTCGTCGCGGTAGCGGACGTTGAACCGCGGGTCGAACTCCTTGATCCAGTTGTACTCGAGCTGCAATGCCTCGACCTCGGTGGAGACGACCGTCCACTCGACGCTGGCCGCGGTGGTGACCATCGACTGCGTGCGGGTGTGCAGGTTGGCGATGTCCTGGAAGTAGGACGACAGCCGCGGGCGCAGG
>JAJAYQ010000093.1 GCA_026786145.1 Spirochaetaceae bacterium
CAGTAAGGGTGGTATTTCAAGGATGACTCCACCAGAGCTAGCGCCCCGGCTTCATAGTCTCCCACCTATCCTACACATACGGTCGCTAACGCCAAGGCGAAGCTATAGTAAAGGTTCATAGGGTCATTCCGTCTGACCGCGGGAACCCCGCATCTTCACGGGGAATTCAATTTCACTCAGCCTGTGCTGGAGACAGTGGGGAAGTCGTTACGCCATTCGTGCAGGTCGGAACTTACCCGACAAGGAATTTCGCTACCTTAGGACCGTTATAGTTACGGCCGCCGTTTACCTGGGCTTCAATTCGGTGCTTGCACACCTCCTCTTAACCTTCAGGCACCGGGCAGGCGTCAGACCCTATACGTCGTCTTGAAGCCGACTTAGCAGAGCCCTGTGTTTTTGCTAAACAGTCGCTACCCCCTGGCCTGTGCCCCCAATGAAAAGTTGCCTTAACATTGGGCCTCCTTCTTCCGAAGGTACGGAGGCAATTTGCCGAGTTCCTTCAGGAGACTTCTCTCAAGCGCCTTGGTATACTCTACCTGACCACCTGTGTCGGTTTCGGGTACGGTCTATACGGTGGGGCTATTTCCTGGAACCTCTTCACGGCCTGCACCAATCCAATAAGGGCAGACAATTTACGAGATCCGTCACACACCACCAGGTACAGGAATATTAACCTGTTTCCCATCGACTACCCCCTTCGGGCTCGTCTTAGGGGCCGACTCACCCTGCGCGGATTAGCCTTGCGCAGGAACCCTTGGTCTTTCGGCGAGAGGGCATCTCACCCTCTTTATCGCTACTCATGTCAGCATTCGCACTTCCGATACCTCCACGCCCCATTACCAGGACGCTTCAACGGCTTACGGAACGCTCCGCTACCGCTCAGTATAAATACTGAACCCTAAGCTTCGGTGCATCACTTTAGCCCCGTTACATCTTCGCCGCAGGACCTCTTAATTAGACCAGTGAGCTGTTACGCTTTCTTTAAAGGATGGCTGCTTCTAAGCCAACCTCCTGGTTGTTTTGGAAGTCC
>JAJAYQ010000094.1 GCA_026786145.1 Spirochaetaceae bacterium
CATCACGAGCGACTGGACGGGCTCGGCTACCCGATGGGGCTCGCCGGCCAGCAGATCCCGGAGTTCGCGCGGGTGATCGCCGTGGCCGACGCCTTCGACTCGATGACGACCACCCGGTCCTACCGCGGTGCCCGGACCGTCGACGAGGCGATCGCGGAGCTCCGGCGCTGCTCCGGCAACCAGTTCGACCCACCGATGGTCGACGCCCTCATCGCAGCCGTCGAGGAGCGCGGTTGGGTGCTGGAGTCCGGGCCGGGGTTCGCACCGCCGGTCGACGAGCCGTTCGACCAGGCGCGGACGTCCTTCGACCACGACGACCCCACCGTCGACCCGGTGCTGCAGGACGGGTCGACATGACAGGGCGCCGCTGGCTGGACGAGCCGGGGATGACGGGCCCGCTGGTCGTGATCGCCGGAGGCACGGTCCTGGGGATCGTCGCGGTTGTCGTCACCGCGTCTCCGGGCGGTTTCGTCGACCTGCAGGTGGCGCTCGCCTTCACGGCGTTCATCGCCCTCGGGGAGCTGGTCCGGATCACGTTGCCCGGAGGCCGCGACGCTGCTCCGATCGCCACGGCGGGCGCCATCGCCTATGCGCTGCTCGTCTCTTACCGGGGGGACGCTTCTGACCACAGTGCGTTGCAGGTGGTTGCCGTGGTAGTGGTGGCGATGCTGGTCGGCATGGCGCCGCACGTCGTAGCAGGGAGAGCACCGTCCATCGACACCCTGACCCGGCGGCTGCTCGTCGTCGGCTTCGCTGCCGGCGTCTTCCGGGGGACCGGCCTCCACGACGAGGTGGAGAAAATGCGCGAGGCTCCGCTGGCACTGGTCATGGTCGGCGTCGTCCTCGCGACCCTGATGATCGACGCCGTGCTGGCCGCTGCCGTCCGGGCCGGGGCGGACGGTGCCCCCTTCGTGGCAGTCCTGCGCAACGAGGTGCGAGCGCAGACGGGGATCGGCTCGGCGATCGGTGCCACCGGTGCCCTCGTCGCTCTCGCCGCCACGATCATGGGCGGCTGGGCGCTGCCGCTGTTCGTGGTCCCGTTGCTGCTCACCCAGTTCTCCTTCCGCCGGTATGCCGCGATCCGCGAGTCGTCGCTGCAGACGATCCGCGCGCTGTCCCGGGTCACCGAGCTCGGGGGCTACACGGAGACCGGGCACTCGCGGCGTGTCAGCCACCTCGCCGTCGCGGTGGGCCGCGAGCTCGGCATGAGCGACGCCGACCTGCGTGACCTGGAGTACGCCGCCCTGATGCACGACATCGGGCAGCTCTCGCTGGCCGAACCGATCCCCGGTGGGGCGACCGTCGTGGCGGCCCCGGCCGAGCAGCGCCAGATCGCTGCCTTCGGCGCCAGCGTCATCCGCCAGACCGGGGTGCTCGACGAGGTGGCGCGGATCGTGGACCTGCAGGCCGAGCCCTACCGGCGCGTGCACGACGTGGACGCTGGTGACGTCCCGCTCGCCAGCCGCATCATCAAGGCGGTCAACGCCTACGACGACCTGGTCGGCGAGTCCTACGAACCCACTCGACGGCTGGAGGCGCTCGAGCGGCTCCGGCTCGGGATGGCCTACGAGTACGACCCGATCGTCGTGGACTCGCTCGCCAAGACGGTCGAGCGGTTCGCCCGGGTCGCCGTCTGAGGCCCTCGAGCCGAGACCAGCAGCAGGCCGACGCCGGCCGCCACCAGCACGTCCCCCGGGCTCACCACCTGTGGCCACCACGGCGCAGCGACCGGGACGACGTCCGCAAGCCTGCCCAGGACGGTCGACTCCGTGAGCGGCTCGCGCATCGCATCCCCGGCGAGCGCGAGCTCGGTCGGGGTGATGCCC
>JAJAYQ010000095.1 GCA_026786145.1 Spirochaetaceae bacterium
CCCCCCGGCGGCTCCCCCGAGCCCGGGGGCGGCCACTCCGCCCCGGCGTGCGCCGGGGGCACCCCCGGCGCCGACATGGACGTCGTGGCCCGGGAGACCCGCTTCGCGACCGGACGCTCGGAAGCCGACGGCGGCGCCGGTGACTCGTCGGTGCTCACGGCGTACGGCGTGTTCCAGGGCATGCGCGCCAGCGCCGCGCACGTCTGGGGCACCCCGACCCTGGCCGGACGCACCGTGGGCGTGTCCGGTGTGGGCAAGGTGGGCCGGCACCTGGTGAGCCACCTCGTCGAGGACGGTGCGACGGTGGTGGTGGCCGACGTGTCGTCGCGGGCGGTCGATGTCGTACGCCGGGAGCAGCCGGCCGTCACGGTGGCCGACTCCACCGAGGCGCTGGTCAGGGCCGACCTCGACGTCTACTCGCCCTGCGCCCTGGGCCACGCCCTGACCGACGAGGTGGTCGAGGTCCTGCGGGCCCGGATCGTCTGCGGCGGGGCCAACAACCAGCTGGCCCACCCCGGCGTCGAGTCGGCCCTGGCCGGGCGCGGGGTCCTCTACGCGCCTGACTACTGCGTGAACGCCGGCGGGGTCATCCAGGTGGCCGACGAGCTGCTCGGCTTCGACTTCGAGCGCGCCCGGGCCAAGGCGGGGGAGATCTTCACCACCACGGCGCGGGTGCTCGAGCTCGCCGATGACGAGGGGGTGCCGCCGGTCGCCGCCGCCGACCGCCTGGCCGAGCGCCGGATGGACGCGGCTGCCTCGGGGTGAGTCGTCTCACCGGCCCGGCAGGACGAGCGGAACGGGCCCGGGCCATGTAACGTTGGGCGCAGGAGATCACACCGATCCGGGGCCGCCCACCGTGGCCGCCCCGTCACTATGAGGGGGTCGAGCCATGGGGCGCGGCCGAGCCAAGGCGAAGCAGACCAAGGTCGCGCGCGAGCTGAAGTACAGCTCACAGGGCACCGACTTCGAGGCGCTGCAACGCGAGCTCGCATCAGGTTCTGTCGACCGGTCGGCAATGACCGATAAGGACAAGGACGAGTACGACGACTGGGTCGCCGACAACCGCTGACCCCCGGCTACCTGATCACCGTCGAGCCCAGCGTCGCCTGACAAAGTCGGCGAGGACGAGCGCGATGAAAGGGCCGGCGTACCTCAGCGAGCCGAGCCTCACGTGCCGCGTACCGCCGACCAGGGCGCCGATCGCTGACTCGACCCCGGCGCCCATCGTCACCACCAGGCCTTTCGGGCCGATGACGTCCACCGTGAGGCCCACCTCGGCAAGGAGGTTTCCGACGACCGCGGGCGTCCTGGTAACACCGCGGGCCGCGCCCAGGACGGCCTCCACCATGGAGACAGGGTCGGAGGTGCGGACGGTGATCCGTGACCCGGCCGCCCGCACACTTCCCGTGCTCGGCCCGGACGGGCCGTCGACAGAGAACGTGAGATCGCTGACGACGTGCAGCGCCGGTCCCGTCACAGGCCAGCGGCGTTCGCGCTCTCCGAGGTCGTGATGCGCAGGGTGCCGTTGAGCCGCCAGGTTGCGCGGGCGGCGTCGGGTCCGGTGTCCCGCGGCACCTCGACGTACATGTCGACGAACTGGTAGTCGATCGCCGCCCCCCGCCCTGTGAGGTAGGCCCACATCTCCTTGCCCAGGTCGGTCCAGTCGAGGACGTCCTTCGCCTTGGCGTCCGAGTGCGCTGTCACGCTGTCGTTGGTTGTCACAAGAGCCTTTCGTGTCGTTGCAGGGTTCAGTGGGTGTTCTCGAGCTCGCGGACCTCGCTGGGTGTGGGTGGCTCGACGCGGTCCTCGAAGTAGAAGCGCGAGACCCGCGACCGCAGCTTCGCGACCAGCAGTCGCCGGCGCGGTACGCCGTTGCTGTCGGTAGCCGGCTCGATGGCGACCGGTTCGTACGAGCGATGCTGGGTCAGAGCCCACTTCTCGGTGTCGGAGATCGGCTCGTGCACCTCGACCATCTCGCCGTCGGACAGGCGCACGATGCGGCCGGTCTCACGTCCGTGCAGCACCAGGTCGCGGTCGCGGCGCTGCAGGCCGAGGCAGATGCGCTTGGTCACGACGAAGGCCAGCGGCGGGACCACGAAGATCAGCACCCGGAAGGTGTAGATGACCGAGTTGATCGAGAGGTCGAAGGTCACCGCCAGGATGTCGGTGCCACCGGCGGCCAGCAGCATCAGCCACGTGATGATGGCCATCACGCCCAGACCGGTCCGGGTGGGCACGTTGCGCGGGCGGTCCAGCAGGTGGTGCTCTCCCTTGTCGCCGGTCACCCAGCGCTCGATGAACGGGTAGAGCACAAGGGGGGTGAACAGCAGTCCCGGGATCACGAGGGCAGGGACGACGACGCTGAGCGGGATCGTGAAGCCGAGAGCACTGATCTCCGCACCCGGGAACAAGCGCAACGTGCCGTCGAGGAAGCCCATGTACCAGTCGGGTTGGGAACCGGCGGAGATCTTGCCGGGCGTGTAGGGCCCGAACAACCACACCGGGTTGATCGAGGCGAACGCCGACAGCAGGGTGGTCAGCCCGAAGGTGATGAAGAAGAAGCCGCCGGCCTTGGCGGTGTAGACCGGGAAGAAGGGGTAGCCGACCGCGTTCTTCTCGGTGCGGCCCGGCAGGGGGTACTGCGTGTGCTTCTGGTACCAGACCAGCATCAGGTGCACGGTGATCAGG
>JAJAYQ010000096.1 GCA_026786145.1 Spirochaetaceae bacterium
CCTGCCCGCCCCCCGCGCCCGGGCCCGCGGGGCGGGGCCGGGGGGGGTGGGGGTGGGGGGCGCCGCGCCCCCCCCCCCGGCGGTGGTGGCGCGCAGCCTCGTCGGCATCGATGTGGTCTGCCACCAGGCAGCCAAGGTCGGTCTCGGCGACGGCGTTGCCGACCTACCCGACTACGTCGCGCGCAACGACCTCGGGACCGCGCAGCTGCTCAGCAACATGGCAGCGGCTGACGTCGGTCGACTCGTGCTCGCCTCGTCGATGGTCGTCTACGGCGAAGGGGCCTACCGGTGTGCGGAGCATGATGTCGTACGCCCGGGGCCGCGCACCCGGGCGGACCTCGACGCCGGGCGCTTCGAGCCGCGTTGCCCCCGATGCGGGCGAGAGCTCTCGCCGGACGTGGTGGACGAGGAAGCCCCGCTCGACCCCCGCAACGGCTATGCCGCCACGAAGGTGGCCCAGGAGCATCTCGCCTCGACCTGGGCTCGCGCCACCGGTGGCGAGGCGGTGGCCCTGCGCTACCACAACGTCTACGGTCCCCGACTGCCAAGAGACACCCCGTACGCCGGGGTGGCGTCGTTCTTCCGCTCCTCGCTGGCGCGCGGTGAGGCTCCGCGGGTCTTCGAGGACGGTCGGCAGCGTCGCGACTTCGTCCACGTCACAGACGTCGCGCATGCCAACGTACTGGCCCTCGAGGGGTCGGGTGCCCCTACCGGCGAGCCGCTCACCGCGTACAACATCGCAAGCGGGAAGCCCGGCACCGTGGGCGAGATGGCCACCGCCCTCGCGAGCGCGTTGGGCGGCCCCGTGCCGGTGGTCACGGGGCAGTACCGGCTCGGTGACGTGCGTCATGTCGTGGCGTCACCGGCTCGTGCCCGGACGCGGCTCGGATTCTCCGCGTCGGTGCTGCTGGCCGACGGGATGGCGGCCTTCGCGCACGAGCCGGGGGAATGACGGCCCGGCCGCCCGGGACCTCACGACGATGCGCGTCGTGCGTGATCAGCGTGGTCGCCCGCCGACCGAGCGTCACCAGACGTCGAGCACCAGCGCTTGGAAGACGAGGGCGCAGGCGGCGTTCGCGGCCAGCCACCGGCGCCGCCCACCGCGCGGCAGGGCCGCGCACACCAGCAGCATCCAGGGCGCGAACGGCAGCCAGATCCGCTCCACCTCCAGTCGCGTGACTCCCGATACGGCGAGCACGACGACAGCGGTCAGCGCGGCGGCTGCGAGCACCGCCGGTGCCTGCCGTGGCCGCATCGTCGCTCCCACAACGGTCGCCGGGCCCACCAGGACCCCGAGGATCGCGAAGTCGGCGAGGAACGAGTAGACGTAGGGCCGGTCGTCGCCCTTTCCGTCCGCCCATGCTTGATGAGTGGCGGCCACACCGTCGGGCCACCAGAAGCCACCGACCGTCATCAGCACGGGCACGACCAGCAGACCGGCGACCAGGGCCGCCACCATCGGCGGTGACCAGACCCGTCCACGGCCGGTGCCCCGGCGGGTCGCGAGGACCAGCGCGGCGACAAGCACCGCCCCCAGGGGGAGCAGGCCGTAGCTGAGGTACGGCAGCGCACCGGCGAGCAGGCCACCGAGGAGCACCAGCGCGGGCTGGCCCCGTCGCACGCCCAGGGTGAGCGCCGCTGCAGCCCACGCGCCCACGCCGAGGAAGAAGGAGTCGGCACTCGTCGCCACTGTGATCGCGAACGGACCGAGCACCAGGAAGGGCAGCGCCACCCGTGCGCTGCGCTCGTCCCCGAGTGCACGCAGCGTGATCGCCACGGCCACCACGGCCGAGGCCCCGGTGCCGATCACGAGCGCACCCGCCCAGTCTGCGCCCGATAGACCGACGCGGTCCCACACCCACAGCACCAGCACCATCAACGGGGGGTGGCCGTTGACATGGAGGGGATGCTCGCGTTCGGCCGCGCGCTCGGCGTAGGTCGCCAGCCAGGCCGCTGGGTCCCCGCCCACCTCGTCGACAGCCGGGACGTACTCGCCGCGCCGCGCGATGGGGCCCGTCAGGGTCTGGTGCCCGTCGAGGAACGCCAGCAGGACCGCCCACGCGACCGCCGACACCCAGGAGAGCGGGAGCAGGGTCCGCCACGGCAGGATCCGGCTCGCCAGCGGAAGCATGACGACCGCGATGGCAGCGAAGACGCCCGCGGGGATGACGGCGGCCGGCGCGAGCCGGTACGTCCCCCGGAACGGCGGCGCATTGACATTGATGTCCCCGCCCGGCTGCAGGTGCCGGCCCCAGAGGACGGCCACCACGATGAGCCCGGCCCACACCAGCAACGCGGCCGCGGCACGCCCCCTCCGTAGCGTCGGCATCCGGTCAGGCTAAGGGTCGGCGTCAGCGGCGGGGCCCGGACGTCACATCCCGGTACCGGTTGCGGCCCACCACCGGGATAGCGTCAGGTCGATGGTCATCGACGTCGTGCTCCCGTGCCTTGACGAGGCGGCGGCGCTGCCGTGGGTCCTGTCCCGGATGCCGGCCGGGTTCCATGCAGTCGTCGCAGACAACGGTTCGACCGACGGTTCACCCGAGGTCGCCTCCCGGCTCGGAGCGACGGTCGTGCTCGTGCCGCTCCGTGGCTACGGGGCCGCGGTCCACGCCGGTCTCGAGACGGCCACCTCCGACGTGGTGTGCGTGATGGACGCGGACGGTTCCCTGGACCCTGCACAACTGCCCGACGTGTGCCGCCCGGTTCTGGACGGGACGGCAGACCTTGTGCTCGGCCGCCGGCGCCCCCAGGGGCGCGGTGCCTGGCCGTTGCCGGCACGGGCGGCGAACGCAGCGCTCGCGGCGACGCTGCGCCGCCGGACCGGGATGTCCCTGCGCGACCTCGGGCCGGTGCGTGCCGCCCGTCGCGCCGACCTGCTGGGGCTCGACCTGCGCGACCGCCGCTTCGGCTACCCGCTGGAGACGGTGCTCGTCGCGCACCAGGCCGGGTGGCGGCTGGTCGAGGTTCCGGTGGACTACTTGCCCCGCACCGGGCGGTCCAAGGTGACAGGGACCCTGCCGGGCTACCTGCGCACGATCCGCGACATGCGTGCGGTGCTGAACAGGTGAGCGTCGGCTCGGCGACGATCACTCTCGGCGTGCAGGTGCTGGTCATGGCGAAGAACCCGGTTCCCGGGCGCGTCAAGACCCGCCTGACCCCGCCGTACTCCCCGGCGGCTGCCGCCGATCTCGCGGGCGCGGCCCTCCTGGACACCCTCGCCGCTGTGAGCGCCACCCCCGTCCGCCGCCGCCTGCTGGTCCTGGACGACGAGCCCACCCTCCCGGTCCCCGACGGCATCGAGCTGGTCAGACAACGCGGAGGCCCTCTCGACGAGCGACTGGAGAACGCGCTCGCCGACGCCTGGGCCGGGGCCGACCTGCCGATGCTCCTCGTCGGCATGGACACGCCTCAGGTCACCGCTGCCGACCTGGCGCACGCCGCGCGCCAGCTGCTCGCGCCTGGGATCGACGCCGTCCTGGGACCGGCGGTCGACGGCGGCTTCTGGGCGATCGGCCTGCGCCGCTGGAAGCCGGGGCTGGTGGCTGGTGTCGCGATGTCCAGGGCGGGTACGGGGGCGGAGCAGCTGTCCAGGCTGCGCACGGCCGGACTGCGCGTGGACCTGCTCCCCGTCCAGCTTGACGTCGACACAGCCGACGACGTCGTGCTCGTCGCTCGTGCTGCGCCGGGATCGAGGTTCGCGGCGATGGTGCACCGACATGGTGGAAGGGGAGACACATGATGGGTGCGCTGTACGCAGGTGCTCTGCGCCGGGGCGACCCTCTCGAGGCGGTCTATCCCGACGGCCGCCGCGAGACCGTCCCCGTCGACGCCTGGCGCGGACCGCTGCTGCCGGCCGACGAGTCAGTGCTGGCCCGCTGCACCGGCCCGACGCTGGACGTCGGCTGCGGACCGGGCCGGATGGCAGCCGCCCTGCGGGCTCGAGGGGTCCCCGCCCTCGGTATCGACACCGATGTCGCCGCCGTGCAGCTGGCGCGCGCGGCCGGCGCAGTGGTGCGCCGGTGCGACGTGTTCGGTCACGTCCCCGGTGCGGGGGGCTGGGCCACGGCGCTGCTCGTCGACGGGAACATCGGCATCGGTGGAGCACCACTGGTGCTGCTGCGTCGGGTCGCCGAGCTGACCGGCCCGGCCGGCCGCCTGCTCGTCGAGGTCGAGGGTCCCACCGCCCGCAGTGCGCTCGTGGAGCTGCGCCTCGCGTCGGGCGGCGCGGTCAGTCCTCCCTTCCGATGGGCCAGGCTCGCGGTC
This sequence comes from Spirochaetaceae bacterium, assembly GCA_026786145.1. GTDB lineage: Bacteria > Actinomycetota > Actinomycetes > JACCUZ01 > JACCUZ01 > JAJAYQ01. The sequence goes on from JAJAYQ010000096.1 coordinate 4,267, forward strand.
CACGACGTGGGAACCGTGGCGGCGCTGGCCAGCCTGCGCGTTGAGCATCTCTGGGAGGAGGCGGGACGATGGTTCGCGGCACTGCGCGCCGACTGACCGATCTGGCGCGAGGGAGGGGCGAGCCACCCCCCGGCCCGTTCCGGCCCGGCTTCTGGCGCAGCCCGGTCCGCGGCCCGTGGTTGACGTCGGTGTTTGGCAGCGTTCTCCTCGTCGGTATCCCGGTGGTCTTCGTCACCGGACTCCTGTCGTACGCGGCGTACAACCCCGAACTCGGAGGCGGCAACGACCGCACGCCCGGCAAGGGCGTGCTCGGCTTCTACCTCTTCGGCTGGCCAACGGAGCCCGTGTGGCTCTACCGCGTGGTCATCGGCACCCATGTGCTGGTCGGCCTGGCGCTGCTGCCGCTGATCCTCGCCAAGCTCTGGTCGGTGATCCCCAAGCTGTTCACCTGGCCGGCGGTCAGGTCGCCGGCGCACCTGCTCGAGCGGCTGAGCCTGGCGCTGCTCGTGGGCGGCGCCGTCTTCGAGCTGGTCACCGGGATTCTCAACATCCAGCTCTTCTATCCGTGGGGGTTCAGCTTCTACACCGCGCACCTCTACGGCGCCTGGGTGTTCATCGGTGCCTTCGTGACCCACGTCGCTCTCAAGCTGCCGACGATGGTGCGGTCACTGCGCGCGCGCCGGCTCCGGGACGAGCTCAGGACCGGACTGGCCCAGACTGTCCCGGAGGAGCCCGACGAGTTCGGGCTCGTCGCCGAGTCGCCCGCGGCGCCGACCATCTCGCGTCGCGGGGTCCTCGGGATGGTCGGCGGTGCCTCGCTGCTGCTCGTCGGGCTCGCTGGGGGCCAGACCTGGGGCGACGGGCTGCGCCGAACGGCGTTGCTCGCTCCCCGGGGCGGGTCGTTCCCGGGGGACTTCCCGGTCAACAAGACGGCCGCCTCGCGCGGTATCCGGCGCGAGGACACCGGTGCCACCTGGAGGCTCGAGGTGGAGGGCACCGAGCGCACCGTCTCGTTCTCGCGGGCCGACCTGATGGAGATGCAACAGCACACCGAGCGACTGCCGATCTCGTGCGTGGAAGGGTGGTCGACCACCCAGAACTGGACCGGCGTCCGGCTCGCCGACCTCGTGGCGATGGTGGGCACGGTCGGTCCGTCGGGCGTCCTGGTGTCCTCGCTGCAGAAGGGCGGTGCCTTCTCGGTGGCCCGGCTGGCCGACAACCAGATCCTCGACCCGCGCTCACTGCTAGCCCTCAGGGTGGCCGGCGAGGACCTGTCCCTCGACCACGGGTTCCCCGCCAGGGTGATAGTGCCCGCCGCGCCCGGGGTCCACTGCACCAAGTGGGTCACCGGCCTGCGGATCCTTGGGTCCGGGGCATGAGTGCCGACGGTTCGGGCGGGCCCGGCATCCTGCGCTGGTACGGCGCCACCCCTCTGCACCTGATCGCCCTGGTCGGGGGCGGCGCGCTCTCGGCGTACGCGGTGACGCGGGTGCCCTCGCTGAAGGACCTGGTGGCGATCGGTGTCTGGTTCGTAGGGACCCTGCTCGTGCACGACCTCGTCCTCTTCCCCATCTATGCAGCGGCCGACAACCTCGGGGCGTGGGTGCGGCGTCGGCGCGGCTCCACTCCGTCGACGGTTCCATGGGTCAACCACGTCCGGGTGCCCGCAGTCTGGTCGGGTCTGTTGCTGCTCGCATGGTTTCCCCTCGTCCTGCGGCTCTCGTCGAAGTACGAGCCCGCCGCGGCGCGAAGCGACGACCTGTTCCTGAGCCGCTGGCTGCTCGTGACTGCGGTGCTCTTCCTCGGGTCCGCCCTGATCTACGCCGCAAGACTGGTCAAGGTGCGCAGAGGGGCCGATGCTCCG
>JAJAYQ010000097.1 GCA_026786145.1 Spirochaetaceae bacterium
GGGGCCCGGGGCGGGGCCCCCAACTCCCGCCGGCCCCCCCCCCCCCCCCCCGCGGGGGGCGGGGCGCCCACCCGGCGGAGGCGACCGAGGGAGGACTCGTCGCCCAGAGCGAGGTCGAGGCGGGCCTGCAGGATGCGCCGCCAGTAGGAGATCCGGGACTCCTCGGTGATGAGCTCCTGGCGGTAGGCGCGCAGGTCCTCCAGGGCGAGCGGCGCCAGCTCGGGAGCGCGCTGGGCAGGCCGGTGTCCGAGCGTGCTGGTCGAGCCTGCGCTCGCCTCACGCCGGCGCCCCTGGGTGCTGGCCGTGCCCTGGATAGTCGTCACAGTCCGGGTGATCGTCGGGCGCGGCCCGGTCCTTGACGCCTTGTCACCCGTACGGTGGACCGCTTGACCGCCTCCTGGGGGCCGTTCCGGGCGGACCGTAGGCTCTGGCGGGTGAGCAGGCGAGGGCGGATCGACACCACGGCGCCCACGACCGACGAGACGCCCCTCGCGCGGACCCGACGGGCGCGCCGCATCCACCGCATCCTCGCCGAGACCTATCCCGATGCCCACTGCGAGCTGGACTTCACCAACCCGCTCGAGCTGCTCGTGGCGACGATCCTCTCCGCCCAGTCCACCGACGTCCGGGTGAACATGGTGACGCCGGCCCTGTTCCGCCGCTACCGGGCGGCGGCCGACTACGCCGGGGGGGATCGCACCGAGCTCGAGACGATGATCGCGTCGACCGGGTTCTTCCGTGCCAAGACCAACTTCCTGATCGGCCTCGGCCAGGCCCTGGTCGAGCGGTACGCCGGGCAGGTGCCCGCCCGACTCGACGACCTGGTCACGCTGCCAGGGGTCGGGCGGAAGACCGCGAACGTCGTCCTCGGGAACGCCTTCGACATCCCGGGCATCACGGTCGACACGCACTTCGGCCGGCTGTCCCGGCGCTTCGGCTGGACCGAGGAGACCGATCCCGTGAAGGTCGAGGAGGAGGTCGCGGCGATCTTCCCGAAGCGGGACTGGACCCTGCTCAGCCATCGCCTCATCTGGCACGGCCGGCGCGTCTGCCATGCCCGCAAGCCGGCCTGCGGGGCCTGCCCTGTTGCCGCGCTGTGCCCGGCGTACGGCGAAGGTGAGGTCGACGCCGCGAAGGCGATCAAGCTGGTGAAGTCGGCGCCGCAGGTGGCGGCCGCCCTGTGATGCGCCGGCGGTCGCGCCCCGTGCCCTTCGTCGCGCTCGCCGTCGTGCTGCTGCTGACTGCCTGCTCGTCGGGCGCCGACAACGATGCCGACACCAACCGTGACGTCGTGGCAGTGCCGACCGCGGCGGCAATCGTGGCCACCGAGCCATGCCCGGACCTCGAGCCGGCAGACCCGCGCGCCGACGGGCTTCCCGACCTCGAGCTGCCCTGCCTCGGCGACGGCCCGGCGGTGCGCCTCTCGGACCTGCGCGGGGTGCCCACGGTCCTCAACGTCTGGGCCGCGTGGTGCAGCAACTGCGACCGCGAGATGCCCCTCTTCGCCGACGCCGCCGAGCGGGCTGGAAACGACCTGCGATTTCTCGGGGTCCACTACAAGGCGACCCGCGAGCAGGGGTTGCAGTCCGTGAAGGACTTCGGCGTGCCGTTCCCCTCGGTGCAGGACGAGGACGGCGACCTCGTCGTCAAGGAGCTGGGCGCCTACGCCCCGCCCCAGACCTTCTTCGTCACCGCCGACGGGCGGGTGGCCGGCCGCGAGATCGGCGAGATCAGCTCGCAGCGCGAGCTCGACGATCTGGTCGAGCGCTACCTCGGGGTCGAGCTGTGACGGGGGTGGCGGCGATCGTCGATCCCGCGGCGTTGCCCGCGTGGCTGCGGCCGCTCGCGGAGGCGGCAGTGGGCGTACGCCCGGAGCAGCTGAGCCAGTTCCTGCCGCCGGAGGACGGCGGGCGGAAGTCGGCCGTGCTGATGCTCTTCGGCGAGGCCCGGCCGGGCAGCGGGTGGGCGGGCGCGGAGGTCCTGCTCATCGAACGGGCCCACGACATGCGCAGCCACGCCGGCCAGGTCGCGTTCCCGGGCGGCGTCGTCGACCCCGGCGACGACGGGGTGGTCGAGGCGGCGCTGCGCGAGGCGGTCGAGGAGACCGGGCTGGACCTGGCGGGGGTCGAGGTCTTCGGCACCCTGCCCGCGCTGTTCCTCCCGGTGAGCGACTTCGTGGTCACGCCGGTCCTCGGTTGGTGGCGCGACCCCTCTCCGGTGGCCGTGGTCGACCCCGCCGAGGTCGCGTCGGTGCACCGGGTGCCGCTCGCCGACCTGCTCGATCCGGCCAACCGCTTCCGCGTACGCCATCCCGCCGGTTACGTCGGGCCGGCCTTCGGCGTCGCCGGGCTGCTGGTGTGGGGCTTCACCGCGGGGCTGCTCGACCGGATGCTGCGGCTGGCCGGCTGGGAGCGGGAATGGGACCGTGACCCGGTGCGGGACTTGCCACAGAACATGCTGGGCGTCCTCGAGCGCGAGGAGGGTCGCCGGTGAACTGGCTCGACGGGCTGCTGCTCGTCTCGGCGGCGTCGTTCGGGTTCTCCGGGTACCGCCAGGGCTTCGTCGTCGGGGTGCTCGCCTTCGTGGGGTTCATCGCGGGCGGCGTCGGCGGGCTGCTGCTCGCACCGATGCTCGTGCAGGGCCTGTCCGCGGGCCTCGGCCAGTCGGCGCTCGCCATCGCCGTGGTGCTGCTGTCCGCAACACTCGGGCAGCTGGCGCTCGCCTGGTTCGGGTCCGTGCTTCGCAACCGGCTCACCTGGCGTCCGGCGCGACTGCTCGACGCAGGGCTCGGCGCGCTCGTCAGCGTCCTGGCGATGCTGCTTGTCGCCTGGTTCCTCGCGTCCTCCCTGCGACC
>JAJAYQ010000098.1 GCA_026786145.1 Spirochaetaceae bacterium
AACCCGCGGACGCCCTACCACCAGACGGTGATCTACGAGGCGCACGTGCGCGGCCTGACGATGACCCACCCCGCGCTGCCCGACAACATCCGAGGCACGTACGCCGGGATCGGGCACCCGGCCATCATTGCCCACCTGCACCGCATCGGGGTCACCGCGATCGAATTGATGCCGGTGCACCAGTTCGTGCAGGACCACCACCTCGTCCAGCGCGGCTTGTCCAACTACTGGGGCTACAACACGATCGGCTTCTTCGCCCCCCACAACGCCTACTCCTCCAGCGGGCAGCGCGGCCAGCAGGTGCTCGAGTTCAAGGCGATGGTCCGCGAGCTGCACATGGCGGGCATCGAGATCATTCTCGACGTCGTCTACAACCACACCGCGGAGGGCAACCAGATGGGCCCGACGCTGTCTTTCCGCGGCATCGACAACCAGGCCTACTACCGTCTCGTGGACGGCGACGCCGAGCACTACTACGACACCACCGGAACCGGCAACACGCTGCTGATGCGCCATCCCCATGTCCTGCAGCTGATCATGGACTCGCTGCGCTACTGGGTGAATGACATGCACGTCGACGGCTTCCGGTTCGACCTCGCCTCGACACTGGCCCGTCAGTTCCACGAGGTCGACCGGCTCTCCGCCTTCTTCGACCTGGTCCAGCAGGACCCGGTCATCTCGCAGGTGAAGCTCATCGCCGAGCCCTGGGACGTCGGTGAGGGTGGCTACCAGGTCGGCAACTTCCCTCCGCTGTGGACCGAGTGGAACGGGAAGTACCGCGACACCGTGCGCGACTTCTGGCGGGGACAGGCGGCGACGCTGCCCGAGTTCGCCTCGCGACTGACGGGCTCGGCCGACCTGTACCAGGAGGACGGTCGCCGCCCGCTGGCCTCCATCAACTTCGCGACGGCCCATGACGGCTTCACCCTGAGCGACCTGGTCTCCTACAACGACAAGCGCAACGACGTCAACGGCGAGGGGAACGCCGACGGCGAGAGCCACAACCGCTCCTGGAACTGCGGGGTCGAAGGCCCCACCGACGACCTCGAGGTGCTCAGCCTGCGGGAGCGTCAGAAGCGCAACATCCTCACGACCCTGTTCCTGTCGCAGGGCGTCCCGATGCTGCTGCACGGCGACGAGCTCGGACGCACCCAGAACGGCAACAACAACGTCTACTGCCAGGACAACGAGCTCGCGTGGGTCGACTGGGAGGAGGCCAAGGATCACTGGGCGCTGACCGACTTCGTGGCGCAGCTGACCACGCTGCGCCGCGAGCACCCGGTCTTCCGGCGCCGGCGCTTCTTCCAGGGCGACCCCGCACGAGGCTCCGAGAGCGAGCTCGGTGACATCGCCTGGCTCACACCCTCCGGCAACCACATGAACGAAGGCGACTGGCAGGCCGGCTTCGCCCGCTCAGTCGCGGTGTTCCTCAACGGCGACGCCATCGCCGAGCCCGACGGCCGCGGCCGGCGGATCACCGATGACTCGTTCCTGCTCATCTTCAACGCCCACCACGACGACATGGACTTCACCGTCCCGAGCGAGGAGTACGGCGAGCGGTGGGAGGTGGTGCTCGACACCGCGGCACCGATCGTTCTCGACCGGCCCAGCGCCAAGGCCGGCGAGGTCCTGACGATCGAGTCGCGCTCGATCCTCGTCCTGCGCCGCGTCGTCTGAGGTCCCGCCCGATGCCCAAGCTGCCCGATGTCGCTCCGGTCCCCACGGGCACCTACCGGCTGCAGCTGCGTCCCGGGTTCGGCTTCGACGAGGCGGCCGAGGTGTTGCCCTACCTGCGGGCGCTCGGCGTCTCCCACGTCTACCTGTCCCCCGTACTGCAGGCAGTTGCCGGCTCCACCCACGGCTACGACGTCGTCGACCACTCCCGCCTCAACGAGGACCTCGGCGGTGCCGAGGGGTTCCACCGGCTCAGCGCGGCGGCGCAGGAGCGGGGCATGGGTGTCGTGGTCGACGTCGTGCCCAACCACATGGCCGTGCCGACGCCGGCGTCGGACAACGCTGCCCTCTGGTCGGTGCTGCGGACCGGGCCCGCCTCGCCGTACGCCCGGTGGTTCGACGTCGACTGGGCCGCCCAGGAGCGGGCCATCCTGATGCCGGTGCTCGGGCGGCGCATCGGGGAGGTCGTCGAGGACGGTGAGATCACCCTCGACGCAACCGGACACTCGTCGGGCGAGCCCGTCCTGCGCTACTTCGACCACGTGTTCCCGGTGCGCCCCGGGACCGAGGACCTGCCTCTGCCCGAGCTGCTCGACCGGCAGTACTACCGGCTGGCCCACTGGCGGGTGGGTGACGAGGAGCTCAACTACCGGCGGTTCTTCGACATCGACACGCTGGTCGCTGTCCGCGTCGAGGACGAGCAGGTCTTCGCCGAGACCCACGCCGTGCTGCTAGCCCTCGTCGCCGAAGGGCGCGTCCACGGCCTGCGGATCGACCACCCGGACGGCCTGGCCGACCCTCGCGGCTACGTGATGCGGCTCTTCGGCGCCACCGGTGCCTGGATCGTCGTGGAGAAGATCCTCGAAGGTGACGAGCAGCTGCCCACCGACTGGCCGTGCGCCGGAACAACGGGGTACGACGCCCTGCTCCGCGTCGGCGGACTCTTCGTCGACCCCGCTGCCGCGGGCACGCTCACCGTCCTCTACTCGCAGCTGACCAGTGAGCCCACGGACTTCGCCACCGTCGTCGACGAGGCCAAGAGGTTCGTGGTCGAGCACGGCCTGCATGCCGAGGTGGCCCGTCTGGTCGAGGTCGCCGCCGCCATCTGTCACGACCACCTGGAGTGGCGCGACCACACCCGTCGGGGCCTGCGGGAGGCCCTCGTCGAGCTTCTCGTGGCGGTGCCCGTCTACCGCGCCTACGTCGTGCCCGGTGAGCCGGCTCCGGAGGAGTCCCGCCTGGTGCTGGCCGCCGCGGTGGAGGCGGCCAAGGACCGGCTGGGCGAGGACCGTCACGGCACCGTCGAGCTGATCGGCGAGCTCGCCCTCGGGAAGAGTGGCCGAGGACCTCACCGGGACGAGTTCGTCGTGCGGTTCCAGCAGACCTGCGGACCCGTCATGGCCAAGGGGATCGAGGACACCGCGTTCTACCGGTGGTTCCGGCTCACCTCGCTCAACGAGGTCGGCGGCGACCCCGACCACCTCGGCGTCAGCACCGAGGAGTTCCACGACTGGTGCGGCCGCGCGCAGGCCACCTGGCCGGAGGCCATGACCACGCTGTCCACCCACGACACCAAGCGCAGCGAAGACGTCCGCGCCCGGCTCTCCCTGCTCAGCGAGCTGCCGGTCGAGTGGAGCGAGCGCGTGACGTCGTGGCGGGCCATCACGTCGCACTACCGGCCCGCCGAGGTCGACGCGAACACCGAGTACCTCCTGTGGCAGACCCTCGTCGGCACCTGGCCCATCGACGCCGACCGGCTGACCGCGTACCTGGAGAAGGCCACCCGCGAGGCCAAGCGCCGCACGACCTGGACCGAGCCGGACGAGGACTACGACACGGCGGTGCGCGTCTTCGTCGAGCAGGTCCTGGACGACGAGGTGGTGACGGCAGAGGTCGCGGCGTTCGTGGACCGGCTCGCGCCGCCCTTCCGGGCCAACGTCCTGAGCCAGAAGCTCATCGCGCTGACAATGCCGGGCGTTCCCGACGTCTACCAGGGCTGCGACCTGGTCGACCTGTCGCTGGTCGACCCCGACAACAGGCGGCCGGTCGACTACGGGGCTCGCGTCAACCGGCTGATGCTGCTCGACGGAGGATCCGCGCCACGGGACCTCGACGACGAGAAGTTGCTGGTCGTGTCGCGGGCTCTGCGCATGCGCCGCGAGCACCCGGCCCGGTTCGGCGGCGGGTCCTCGTACGTGCCGGTGACGACCACATCCCCGCACGCTGTGGCCTTCGCCCGTGCCGACCAGGTGGTGACGGTGGCGTCACGACTGACCAGCGGGCTGCGCGACGGATGGGGGGACACCGTCGTCCAGTTGCCCGCGGGAAGGTGGCGCGACGTCCTCACCGGTGGCACGTACGCCGGGGAACCGCTTCTCGCCGACGTCCTGGGCGCCCTGCCCGTGGCCTTGCTCGAGCTCGAGGCCGACGTCACCTCAGCCTGATCGCGCCGGGCGGGCGCGCAGGTGCATGCGCTCGCCCTGCCTCCCGAAGATGCTCAGGAACTCCACGGCGTGGTCGTCGGCGCGCCCGAACCAGTGCGGTGTCCGGGTGTCGACCTGATGGGACGGACGACGTTCCCGGGCATCTACGTCGCCGGCAACGTCAATGACCTGGTGGCTCAGGTCGTGATGGCAGCGGCGGCAGGGGTGAAGACGGCCGCTGTGATCAACGGGGACCTGCTGGGACTGTTTGACGCGTGAACGCGCCCAGAACCATCTCCGGACCGGGACCGGGGGCCTGCAGGTAGAAGCCTTGCGCCTCGTCACATCCCAGGTCGGCCAGCGCCTCGAAGGTCGCTGCGTTCTCGACGCCCTCGGCCACGCAGGTCACTCCCAGCGAGTGCGCCATCTCCACCGTCCAGCGCACCAGCGCCGCATCGGTCGCGCTGCTGGAGAGGCCTTGGACCAGCGAGCGGTCGAGCTTGAGCATCGAGACGGGGTACCGACGCAGGTAGAGCAGGCTCGCGTACCCGGCACCGAAGTCGTCGATCGCGATGCCGACACCGGCGGCACCGAGCCGGCGCAGCACCGCGTCTGCGACGTCGGGGTCGGTGAGCAGAACGCTCTCCGTAAGCTCGATGACCAGGCTCGATCCGGTCAGCCCACGGGCAGTGAGCGCTGCGATCACGTGGTCGCCGAACCCGGGATGGATGACGTCCTGGGCCGAGACGTTCACGGCGACGGCGATGTGTTGGCCGCCCGCCTTCCAGACCACCACCTGGTCCAGCGCCTGGCGCAGCACGTCCCGTGTGACGAGCTCGATGGCACCCGTCGACTCCGCCTGCGGGATGAAGTGCCCGGGCATGAGCAGGCCCCGCACCGGGTGCCGCCAGCGGACCAGGGCCTCCGTCCGGGTGGGCGCGCCCGTGACGATGTCGAAGCTGGTCTGGAAGTGCACCTCGAGCTGGCCGGCAGCGATGCCACGCCGGAGCTCGGCATCCATGAGCAGCTCGGCGCCGTCGCCGGGGGCGAGCCCTTCGTGGTAGGTCTGCCAGCCGGTCCGGCCGGCCTTGGCGACGTACATGGCGATGTCCGCCCGCTGCAGGAGGGTGCCGTAGTCCGTGCCGTGCTTGGGTGCCCTGGCGATCCCGATGCTGACCCCGACCGACACCTCGACGCCGTTGACCGTCACCGAGTCGGAGATGGTCCGGATCAGTCGTTCGCAGAGCACGCGAACCGATTCGTCGTCGTGGATGCCATGGGCGAGGACGATGAACTCGTCCCCCCCGAGACGTGCCACGACGTCGTCGTGATGGCGCACCAGCTCGGTGAGCCGCTGGGCGATGACGGTGAGCAGGATGTCGCCGGCGTGGTGCCCCAACGTGTCGTTGACATGCTTGAAGCGGTCGAGGTCGAAGACGATCACTGCCAGCTCACGCTGCTTGGCGAGGTGCGTCTCGGCGATCTCACGGGCGGCCATCCGGTTGCGCAGGCCGGTCAGGTAGTCGGTCCGCGCTGCCCGGTGCATCGATCGGCCATGTCGCGCGTAGCCGACGATCGACAAACCCAGCAGCAGGAGGCCGGAGAAGACCATGGACATCGGGCCGATGCTCGTAGGGCGCGCCCACGGCCCGGTCGGCTGTTGCACGGAGGCGACAACGGCCCAAGAGGTGGCGATCCCGCTGCTCGTCTTGGCGAGACGCACGTCGTGCCGGAAGCCTGCCTCGGACCGGAGCTCGCCGTCCTTGCTCGTCTGCACCCAACGCAGCGAGTAGTCCTCCGGGTCACCCAAGGGTCGGTCCGCGTACTGCGGCTTCGTGCTGTCGATGATCACGCGACCGTCGAGGAGATCGACGACCCGCACCCGTAGCCCGGGCCGCACGCTGTACATGGCGACGCGAACGCCCTCGACGGTGAGCTCGAAGTGCACCACAGCCGGTGAGACCCCCGGTCCGGCGTCGACCTTGGTCGCGGTCGAGATCACCCACTCGTCCGTCGCCTCCGAGCGGTAGGGCCTGGACTGGTAGACCGCGCCGTAGGGCAGCTCGAACGCCGGGTCGAAGAAGGGCGCATCGGTGCGGTCCGGGGCCAGGTTCTTCGGGTCCACCGGGTGGCCGCGCACCACCACGGCGTTCTCGGCACCGCTGCGGTCGATGAACCCCGCGCCCGCCAGGCTGTCCCGGAAGATCAGACCGACGTCTCGGAGCGCGGTGTGGACCGACGGCATCAGGGTGGGGTCCCCGACCTCCCCCCGGATCCGCTGCTCACGGGTGCCCCCGGTCCGGTAGAAGCTGGTGAAAGCTGCCGAGTGTGAGGCGACCAGGGTGAGTGCTCGGGCGCGCTCGGCGAAGTCGTCTACGGCCGTGACGCGTGAGGCGGCGTTGAGCCTGAGGTCGTTGTCGAGGTCCTGGCGGGCTCGTTCGACGAAGACCCCCGCTGCCAGCCCGGTCGTCACGAGCAGGAGACCGACCGCGAGCAGGGCTGTGCGAAAGCGCTGCACGTCGCACTCCCTCCCCTGGCTTCTGCCGACTCTGTGAAGGTCTCGGCGGGCATGCGGGCGAGGTTGAGCCTTTCGGGCTACCCGGGCGGGGTCAGTCGCGGGCCTGCAGGCGCCGCCGCTGCTCCTCGACGTCGTAGTCCGGCGTCGGCCAGGTCACCGCCATGGCCTCGAGCTCCTCGACCAGGATGTTCATGACGGCCCAGTTCCGGTACCACTTCCGGTCGGCCGGGATCACGTGCCAGGGAGCTGCCTCGGTGTTGCAGTGCTCGAGGGCGTCGGAATAGGCCTCCATCATGGGCTCCCACTCGTCCCGGGAGTCGATGTCACCCGGGTTGAACTTCCAGAGCTTGTCCGGCTTGTCGAGCCGCCGAAGAAGACGGTCCTTCGACTCGGACTTGGAGATGTGCAGGAAGCACTTGACGACCTGGGTGCCGCCCGAGACGAGCCCGGCCTCGAGGCGGTTGATGGTGCCGTAGCGCCGCTGCCACGTCCGCCGGTCGACCAGCCCCTGCACCCGCGTGACGACCACGTCCTCGTAGTGCGACCGGTCGAAGACCCCGATCATGCCGGGCCCGGGCAGACGTGCCTTGATGCGCCAGAGGAAGTCGTGCGCGAGCTCCTGGCGGGTGGGGGCCTTGAACGAGGTGATCAGCACGCCCTGGGGGTCGACCTGCCCGACGACGTGCCGGACCGTTCCGCCCTTCCCTGAGCTGTCCATGCCCTGCAGGACCAGGAGGATGCGGCGCTTCCCGCCGGTGCGGCCCTCGGCGAACAGTCGTTCCTGGAGGTCCGCGAGGCGAGGCCCGAGCAGTGCCAGCGCATCCTCGCCCTGCTGCTTGCTCCCGTCGAAGCCGGGAGTCGTGTGGGTGTCCGCCGTCGCGAGGTCGACAGGGCCTGCCGGGAGGCGGAGCACGTCGCTGGCGCGACTAGCCACTGGCGGTCGAGCGTCCTTGGTGGCCTTCTTCGAGGTCTTGGACATGGAGTTGATCGTGTCAGAGCGGCGCGGTTGTGCCCAGGGACGGTGGGTAGGTTCGTCCGCCGTGACCAACATGACGGTATGGGCCCCCCTCCCCCGGTCCGTGACCGTGGTGGTGGACGGCGCGTCCTTCGCGATGGAGCGGAGCGACGACGGCTGGTGGTCGGCGCACGTCCCCGCGGCAGCGCACGGGAGCGACTACGCCTTCGTCCTCGACGACGGCCCGCCGTTGCCCGACCCCCGTTCCCGGTGGCAGCCGCGCGGTGTCCACGGCCCCTCGCGGGTCTATGACCATGGTGGGTTCGCGTGGACGGACGGGTCGTGGCGTGGCACCGCGGTCCCGGGCGCAGTCTTCTACGAGCTCCACATCGGTACGTTCACCGAGGGGGGCACGCTCGACGCCGCCATCGAGCGGCTCGACCACCTCGTGTCCCTCGGTGTGGACGTCGTGGGGCTGATGCCGGTCGCCGCCTTCGCCGGTGACGCCGGCTGGGGGTACGACGGGGCGCACCCGTACGCGGTCCACGAGCCGTACGGCGGGCCGGACGCCCTCAAGCGCCTCGTCGACGCCTGCCACGCCCGCGGACTGGCCGTCTGCCTCGACGTCGTCTACAACCACCTCGGACCGTCCGGCAACTACCTGCCGCAGTTCGGGCCGTACTTCACCGAGAAGCACCAGACCCCCTGGGGCGCGGCCGTCAACCTCGACGACGAAGGTTCCACCGAGGTGCGTCGCTGGGTCATCGACAACGCGCTGACCTGGATGCGCGACTTCCACGTCGACGCCCTGCGCCTCGACGCCGTGCACGCCCTGGAGGACGACTCACCCGTCCATGTGCTGGCCGAGCTCTCACGGGAGGTGGACGCGCTGTCGGTGGCCGTGCGCCGTCCGCTGTCGTTGGTGGCCGAGTCCGATCTCAACCAGCCCACGACAGTGCTCCCCGTCGACGGCGGCGGTCTCGGGATGACGGCGCAGTGGAGCGACGACTTCCATCACGCACTGCACGCCCTACTGACCGGTGAGGGGCAGGGCTACTACGCGGACTTCGCCGAGGCACCCTTCGAGGCGCTGACCCGCACCCTGACCGGCGCCTTCTTCCACGACGGACGGCACTCCTCGTTCCGCGGTGCGCCATGGGGGGCCCCGGTGGACCGGTCCAGGGTTCCCGGGTGGCGCTTCCTGGGCTACTTGCAGACCCACGACCAGGTCGGCAACCGGGCGCTGGGCGACCGGATCGGCCACGGGCTCCCCGCCGGGCTGGCCCGGGTCGGGGCCGCCCTGGTGCTCACCTCGCCGTTCACGCCGATGCTGTTCATGGGTGAGGAGTGGGGTGCCTCCACGCCGTGGCAGTACTTCACCTCCCACGAGGAGGAGGCCCTCGCCGAGGCAGTCCGGGCCGGGCGACGCCGCGAGTTCGCCGCCCACGGGTGGGCCGCGGAGGACGTGCCCGACCCGCAGGACGGAGCCACGGTCGCCGCCTCAACACTCCGGTGGGAGGAGCGCAGCGAGGAGCGGCATGCGTCGATGCTCGGGTGGTATCGCGCGCTGATCTCGCTCCGGCGCAGCGAACCGGAGCTCTCCGACCCCCGCCTGGACCGGGTCGCGGTGGTCTGCGATGCGCGGGCCCGTTGGGTCGTGGTGACGCGAGGCTCGCTACGGATCGTCGCCAACCTCGCAGCCGCTGCACAGCCGGTGCCGCTGGAGGGAGAAGCCTATGAGGTCTTGCTCGCGTCCCAGCCGCCGACGCGAGCCGCTGGGGGCCTGACCCTGCCCGCCGAGGCGGTCGTGATCGCCCGGGTTACCCCCCGACCCTAGAGTGCCCGGGTGGACTTCGACGGATTCCTCAGCGCCCTGTTCGTGGGTCTGGTGGTCGGCGGGCTGGGTCGGCTCGTCGTGCCCGGACGGCAGGCGATCGGGTGCCTGTTCACGATCCTGATCGGGATCGTCGGCGCGGTCGCTGGCACGGCCATCGCCCGGGCGGCGGACGTGAGCTGGTGGCTGTTCGTGCTGGCCCTCCAGGTCGCCGTGGCTGCGCTGGGGGTGGCGGTGGTGGCGGCCTCGCTGCGCGGGTGGCGCCGGCCGCCCAAGATGCTGCGCTGATGCGCCAGCTCCACCCGGCGTACCGCGACGACCTGTCCCAGGACGACCTGCGTGAGCTCTACGCCTATCCGGCCGACCGACCGTTGGTGCGCGCCAACATGGTCTCGTCGCTCGACGGCGCGGCCACCGTCGACGGCCGCTCGGCCGGGCTGTCCTCCGCTGCGGACAAGATGGTGTTCGACGTGCTGCGTGGGCTGTGCGACGTGGTGCTGGTCGGCGCGGGGACGGCGCGCGCCGAGGGGTACCGCGCGCCCCGACCCAAGCCGGCGTACGGCGTGCAGCGCGCCGAACTGGGTCAGCGCCCGGCCCCCGTGCTGGCGCTGGTCTCCGGCCGGCTCGACCTCGACCCGGCGTCGGACCTCTTCACCGGTGCCGAGCGCACCCTGGTCCTGACAGCAGCCGGATCGGGCGCGCGGGCACGGTCGCGTCTCGCCGAGGTCGCCGACGTGGTGGTGGCGGGCGAGGAGCGGGTGGACGTCTCCGCCGCCATCGACGTGCTGGTCGAGCGGGGTCTCCCG
>JAJAYQ010000099.1 GCA_026786145.1 Spirochaetaceae bacterium
AGCCCTGCCCCGCGACGGCGTCCCCGCCCGGGCCGCCCGAGCAGGCAGTGAGCAGGGCAAGGACGGTGATGGCGCCGGCGGCGAGGGTGGCGAACCTGCCCGACGTACGGCGTGCCCGGTGCGCCGCCATCACGCGGCCCTTCTCGCGCACTCCGCCTCCGCTCGTCCCTCGCTTCGGCGTCGTCACGCGGCCCTTCTCGCGCACTCCGCCTCCGCTCGTCCCTCGCTTCGGCGTCGTCACGCGCCGGCGACGAACTTCTTGCCCGCGGCGACCGGGGCGGGCAGCAGGTCGCGGGCCGGCTCCTCGTACGAGACCGACATGAGGTCGTCTCCCTGGTAGGTGAAAGACGTCAGAGACGCGAGGGCGCACTGCCGCTTGCGCGGGTCGTGCCACAAGCGCCGACCGGACGCGAAGGACCGCGCCGTCCAGATCGGGAGCTGGTGGCTCACGCACAGCGCCTCGTGCCCGCGAGCGGCGTCACGGGCCGCGGTGACGGCCGCCAGCATCCGCTGGGCTATCTGGACGTAGGGCTCGCCCCAGGACGGGCGCAGCGGGTTGCGCAGATGCACCCAGTGAGCCGGGCGCCGCAGCGAGCCGTCGCCGACGCCAAACGTCTTGCCCTCGAAGACGTTGCCCGCCTCGATCAGGCGGTCGTCGAGCGTGACCGGCAGGCCGAGGGCCTTGGCGCTGGGCGCAGCGGTCTCCTGCGCGCGTTCCAGCGGGGACGACACGAGGTGCACGATGTCCTCGCCCGCGAGATGCTCCGCGATGCGCACCGCCATCGCCTGCCCCAGGTCCGAGAGGTGGTAGCCGGGAAGGCGTCCGTAGAGGACACCGCGCGGGTTGTGCACCTCACCGTGGCGCAAGACGTGCACTCTGGTGGTCGTGGTGGGCTCGCTCATCGGTCTCCCTCAGCGGGTCGGGCCGCTGCCGCGGCAGCCGCTGCTGCTGGCAGGGCGTCGGACACCCGGGCCAGCGCCTCGTCGTCATGAGCCGCCGACAGGAACCACGACTCGAAGGCCGACGGCGGCAGGTAGACACCCCGGTCGAGCATCGCGTGGAAGAAGGCGGCGTAGCGGAACAGGTCCTGACCGCGGGCGCCGTCGTAGTCCGTCACCGACGCTCCACCGGATGCGGCGTCACTGAAGAAGACGGAGAACATGCTGCCGGCGTACTGCAGCCGGTGGGCGACCCCGGCCGCGTTCAACGCGTCGCTCGCCAGCGCACCCACCTCGGCAGCAGCCTTGTCGACGTGGGCGTAGACGTCGTCGGTCGCGAGGCGCAGGGTCGCGAGCCCGGCCGCAGTCGCCACGGGGTTACCCGACAGGGTGCCGGCCTGGTAGACGGGGCCCACGGGAGCGAGGTGCGCCATCACGTCGGCCCGGCCGCCGAAGGCCGCGGCCGGAAAGCCGCCACCCATCACCTTCCCGAAGGTCATCAGGTCCGGCCGCACGCCCTCGAGACCGAACCACCCGGCGGGCGAGACCCGAAAGCCGGTCATCACCTCGTCGCTGATGAACAGGGCGCCATGACGCTCGCACAGACCGGCCAGGCCCTCCGTGAAGCCCGGCTCGGGCGGCACCACACCCATGTTGCCGGCGGCCGCCTCGGTGATGACCGCAGCCACCTGACCGTCGAACGTCGTGAAAGCCGCCTCGACCGCGGCCAGGTCGTTGTACGGGACGACGATCGTGTCGGCCGCGGACGCACCGGTGACACCCGGGGTGTCGGGCAGGCCCAGCGTCGCGACGCCGGAGCCGGCAGCGGCGAGCAAGGAGTCGACGTGGCCGTGGTAGCAGCCGGCGAACTTCACGATCTTGGACCGGCCGGTGAAGCCGCGGGCCAGCCGGACGGCGGACATCGTGGCCTCCGTGCCGCTGCAGACCAGGCGCACCTGCTCGACCGGCCCCACGCGCGCGACGATCTCCTCCGCGAGCAGCACCTCACCCTCGGTCGGCGTGCCGAAAGACGTGCCGCGCGCCACTGCGGTCCGCACGGCGTCGACGACCTCGGGGTGGGCGTGGCCCAGCAGCAGCGGGCCCCAGGAGCAGACCAGGTCCACGTACTCGCGGCCGTCGGCGTCGACGAGGTAGGGACCGTGACCGGACACCATGAACCGCGGCGTGCCGCCGACCGCCCGGAAGGCGCGCACGGGGGAGTTCACTCCACCGGGGGTGACCGCCGTGGCGCGGGCCAGCAGCGCCTCGGAGGCGGGTGCGCGCGTCAGTCCGGGCGGCGCGCCGCTCACGGGGTCCTGCGCAACAGGGCGGCCGCCTCGACCGCCCAGTAGGTCAGCACGATCCCCGCACCGGCTCGACGTACCGCCGTGAGCGTCTCGACGATGGTCCGCTCCCGGTCCAGCCAGCCGTTGGCAAACGCCGCCTCGGCCATCGCCATCTCGCCCGACACCTGGTAGGCGGCGACCGGCACGCCGAGGACTGCCGCCTCGTCCGCCACCCGTCGCAGCACGTCGAGGTAAGGCAGCGCCGGCTTGACCATGACGATGTCCGCGCCCTCCGCGACGTCGAGCGCGAGCTCGCGCAGCGCCTCGTCGAGGTTGGCAGGGTCCTGCTGGTACGTCCGGCGGTCGCCGGAAAGCGTCGCCTCGACGGCGTCACGGAACGGACCGTAGAACGCGGACGCGTACTTCGCGGTGTACGCGAGTAGTGCCGTGTCGACGTCACCCGCCTCGTCGAGGGCGGCCCTGACCGCGCCGACCTGGCCGTCCATCATCCCGGACAGACCCAGGACGTGGGCTCCAGCGGCAGCCTGCGACAGCGCCATCTCGCGGTACCTCACGAGTGTTGCGTCGTTGTCGACAGTGCCGGCTGTGCCTCCGCTGGCAAGGACGCCACAATGGCCGTGGTCGGTGAACTCGTCGAGGCACAGGTCCGCCATCACCACCGTCGCGTCCCCGACCTCAGCCACCACGTCCCGGATGGCCACGTTGAGCACGCCCTGCTCGTCGGTCGCACCGGAGCCGGTCGCGTCCCGCTCGTCGGGCACCCCGAAGAGCATCAGGCCGCCGACACCCGCCTGCACCGCCTCGAGAGACGCCTTGCGCAGCGAGTCGCGCGAGTGCTGCACCACCCCGGGCATCGACCCGATCGGGGCCGGCTCGCGCAGCCCCTCCTTGACGAACAACGGCAACACCAGGTCGGCCGCGGCGGGCCGGGTCTGCGCCACCAGGCTGCGCAGCGCCGCGGTGCGTCGCAACCGGCGCGGCCGGGCAGCCGGGAACCCCGCGTCGGCGGGGTGGTGCCGGCCTGGGCTCATGAGCAAGATCCCCAAAGTTGCATGATCACCGGAGGAATGGACGGGGTGGTGCCGGGTCAGGTGGCCTTGCGGCGGGCGGGGGTGCGCTTCTGGGACGGTCGCAGCACCGGCTCACCGGCGGCGAGGGCCGCCGACCGGATGGACGTGCCGTACTCCGAGAGCGCCGCGGCGAGGTCGGCGACCGACGGGGAGGGTGCCAGCACGTCGACGCGCAGACCGTGCTCCTCCGCCGTCTTGGCCGTGGCCGGCCCGATGCAGGCGATGACGGTGGAGGTGTGCGGCTTGCCGGCGATCCCGACCAGGTTGCGCACCGTCGAGGACGAGGTGAACACCACCGCGTCGTAGCCGCCACTCTTGATGGCCTCGCGGATGGGCGCCGCCGGCGGAGCCGCGCGCACGGTGCGGTAGGCCGTCACGTCGTCGACCTCCCAGCCGCGCTCGACGAGCCCGGCCACCAGGTTCTCGGTGGCGATGTCGGCGCGCGGCAGAAAGACGCGGTCGATCGGGTCGAAGACCGCGTCGAACTCCGGCCAGTCCTCGAGCAGCCCGGCCGCCGACTGCTCGCCGCTGGGCACCAGGTCGGGCTTGATGCCCCAAGCCAGCAGGTCGGCGGCCGTCTGCTCGCCCACCGTCGCCACCTTGATGCCGGCGAACGCCCGCGCGTCCAGGCCGTACTCCTCGAACCGCTCGCGGACCGCCTTCACCGCATTGCGCGAGGTGAACACGACCCATTCGTAGCGGCCGGTCACCAGGCCCTTGATGGCGCGTTCCATCTGCTGCGGCGTCCGCGGCGGCTCGACGGCGATCGTCGGGACCTCCTCGGGGACCGCACCGTAGGCGCGCAGCCGGTCGGTGAGGGCACCCGCCTGCTCCTTGGTGCGGGGAACGAGCACCCGCCAGCCGAAGAGCGCCTTCGTCTCGAACCACGAGAGCTGCTCGCGCAGCGCCACCGTGTCGCCGACGACGGTGACGGTGGGGGCGACCAGCTTCGCCGCCTTCACGTCGGCGGCCACGTTCGCCAGCGTCGACACGACGGTCCGCTGTCCTGTCGTCGTGCCGTGCTGGGTCATCGCGACCGGTGTCTCCGGTGCCCGGCCCGCAGCGACCAGCGCCTTGGCGACGTCACCAAGGACCGCCGTCGCCGCGAGCAGCACGAGCGTCGCGTTGCCGGCGGCCAGCACCGACCAGTCCACCGAGCTGGCGATCCCGTCGGCCACGTTGACGACCCGCACCTCGCGGTGCTTGGCCGAGGTGAGCGGGATCCCGGCGTACGCGGGAACGGCACTGACCGCGGGCACGCCTGGCACGACCTCGAACGGGATGCCCGCCTTCGCGCAGCCCACCGCCTCCTCGGACCCGGTCGCGTAGACGAAGGGGTCGCCGTCGAGAAGCCGCACGACGGCGCCACCGGACTTGGCCGCTTTGACGACCAGCCGGGCGCGGACCGCGTGGCTCAACGGCTGGCCGTCGCCACCCACGGACCCGTCGACGACCTCGACGCCCTCGCGGCAGAACCGCCGGACGAAGGCCGCGTCCTGCGACTCGGTCACCACGACGTCGGCCCGGGAGAGCAGCTCGACGGCACGGACCGTCAACAGGTCGGGGTCACCGGGTCCGGCCCCGACGAAGGCCACCGAGCCCAGGGGCCGTGCCTTCTTGCTGTTGCTGGTGTTTCCGACAGGGCCATTGCTGGCAGTGCTGCCAGTGCTGGCGATCGTGTTCTTCTTGGTTGGGCCGGTCACGGGACGCGCTCCCACATCAGATCAGCCGCACCCTCGGCGAGCAGGTCGGCCGCGAGGTCGCGTCCGATCCGTACAGCGTGCTCGAGAGGGCCGGTGGCGGACAGGCGGATGCTCGCGGAACCGTCGACAGCGATGACGACGGCCCGGAGGTACAGCTCGAGCTCGTGCTCGCCGTCGGCAGCCACCCCGAAAGCCCCGACCGGGGCGGAGCAGCCTGCTTCGAGGGCGGCGAGCACCGTTCGCTCGGCGGCCACGGCGAGCCGGGTCACGGCGTCGTCGAGCCCGGCGAGCAGTTCAGCGGTAGCCGTGTCGTTGGTCCGACACTCCACGGCGAGCGCCCCCTGACCGGGAGCGGGAAGCATCTGCAGCGGGTCGATCACCTCGGTGACCGCTTCCAGCCGGCCAAGGCGGGCGAGACCGGCCCGGGCCAGCACGACCGCGTCGAGCGCGCCGTCGGTCACCAGCGCGAGGCGGGTGTCGATGTTGCCGCGGACGTCGACGACCTCGAGGCCGAGGCCAAGCGCCCGCAGCTGCGCGGCGCGGCGCGGCGAGCAGGTGCCGATGCGCGCACCCGCGGGCAGCTCGCCCAGTGTCAGCCCGTCACGGGCCACCAGGGCGTCGCGCGCGTCCTCGCGGGCGGGGACCGCCGCGAGCGAGATGCCCTCGGCGTCCGCGGTCGGCAGGTCCTTGAGCGAGTGGACGGCGGCGTCGACTTCTCCGGCGAGCAACGCCTCGCGGAGCGCGCCGACGAAGACACCGCTGCCACCGATCGCCGCGAGCGCCTCGCGCGACGTGTCGCCGTACGTCGTCACCGGGACCAGCTCCACAGAACGGCCGGTGCGCTCGGTGACCAGGTCGGCGACGATCCGGGCCTGCGTGGTGGCCAGCGGGCTGCGCCGGGTGCCCAGCCGCAGCGGCGCGTTCACCGGTCACCCCCGTCGGTGTTGATGTCGAGGGTTGCCTCGCCGTTGCCGTCGGTGGCGTCGCTCAGGTCGGCGCGGGTCACGGCCTCGACCTCGGCCGGGTCCAGCCCGAACAGCTTGCTCAGCGCGTCGGCGTAGGACTGTCCGCCGGGCTCGCCGGCCAGCTGCTTCACCCGCACCGTCGGGGCGTGCAGCACCTTGTCGACGACCCGCTGCACGGTCTGCTCCACCTCGGCGCGCACCCTCGGCTCCATGCCGGGCAGGCGGCCGGCGAGCCGGGTGAGCTCGTCGCGGACGACCCCGTCGGCCATGCCGCGCAGGGCGACGACCGTGGGGGCGACGCTGACCGCGCGCTGCCAGCCGAGGAAGGCCACGACCTCGTCGGCGACGATCATCCGGGTCGCCTCGACGTCAGCGGCGTGCTGCGTGCGCTCGAGCACCTCGGCGAGGGACTCGAGGTCCACGACGGTGACGCCCGGGAGGTCGCTCGTTCCCGGCTCCACGTCGCGAGGCAGGGCGAGGTCGACCAGGACGAGCGGCCGCTCGCCGCGCGCCTGCTGGGCTGCCGCGACCGTCCGCACCGACAGGACGTGCCCGACGGCGCCGGTGCAGGACACGACCAGGTCCGCCTCGGCCAGGGCGGCGGGGAGGTCGGCCAGCGGCACGGCGCGGCCACCGACCAGGCCGGCGACCCGCTCGGCGTGGGACAGGGTGCGGTTGGCCACGACGACCGACCCGGCGCCGGCCTGGCCCAGGACGGAGGCGGCCAGCGAGCTCATGGCACCGGCACCCACCACCAGCGCCCCGCGGCCGTGCAGCGGCCCCAGGACCTGGGTGGCCTCCTGGACCCCGGCGGTCACCAGCGAACGCCCGGCCCGGTCGATGCCGGTCTCGGTGCGGGCTCGCTTCCCGACGCGCAGCGCCTGCTGCGCCAGGGCACCCAGGGTCCGCCCCGCGGTGCCCGCGTCCTGGGCAGCCCGGAGCGCGCCGCGCACCTGCCCGAGGATCTGGCTCTCCCCCACGACCATCGAGTCGAGCCCGCAGGCCACCGCGAACAGGTGGGCGACCGCCCGGTCCTCGTAGTGCACGTAGAGGTGCGGGGTGAGGTCCTCGAGGCTGACCCCGGTCCGGCGGGCGATGAGCTCCGAGGTCTGCGCGAGCCCACCGTGGAACTTGTCGACGTCGACGTAGACCTCGACCCGGTTGCAGGTGGAGAGCACCATCGCCTCGCCGGCGTGGTCGCCGGAGACGACGTCGGCGAGCAGCTTGTCGGCCGAGTCGCGGGACAGGGTCACCTGCTCGAGCAGGTCGACCGGTGCGGTGCGGTGGGACAGGCCCACGACAAGGACGCTCATGAGGTCGCCGCCTGCGCCATCGGCGTAAGGAGGGGGGCTTTCCGCTGCTCGTGGAACGCGAGGATCTGCAGCTCGATCGAGAGGTCGACCTTGCGCACCTCGACGTGCTCGGGGACCACGAGCATGCTCGGGGCGAAGTTGAGGATGCTGCTCACCCCGGAGGCGACCAGCCGGTCGCAGACGTCCTGGGCGGCCATCGCCGGGGTGGCGATCACCGCGATCGCTACCCCCTGGGCGTTGATGATCTCCTCGAGGGCGTCCAGCGGCGAGACGACGAGTCCGGCCACCCGCGTACCGACGATGTCGGGGTCGGCGTCGACCAGCGCGCGCACCTCGAAGCCCCTCGAGGCGAAGCCGCCGTAGTTGGCCAGCGCGTGCCCCAGGTGGCCCAGGCCGACGATCACGACCGGCCAGTCCTGGGTGAGGCCGAGCTCCCGGGACACCTGGTAGACGAGGTAGTCGACGTCGTAGCCCACGCCGCGGGTGCCGTAGGAGCCGAGCTGGGACAGGTCCTTGCGCAGCTTGGCCGAGTTGACCCCCGCCGCCGCGGCCAGCTCCTCGGAGGAGACAGTGGTGACCCCCTCGTCGGACAGGGTTCCCAGCGCGCGCAGGTACAGCGGCAACCGGGCGACCGTGGCCGCGGGGATGCCCTGCTTCGCGTGGCTCGTCACTGGTCTCCACTCGCCGGCGGGCGGTTGCCGCCGTTGGACGATCCAGGTTAAGCGCTTGTGAACGAGAGCACAAAGTGAGCGTGCGTACGCCCTGCCAGGACGCCCCTCAGGCCCCCAGGGCCGCCCGCAGCCGGGCCTCGCTGACCCGCCAGAAGTCGTGGGGCGCCCCGTCCACGAGGGTGACCGGGATCTGCTCCCAGTAGCGGTCGTGCAGCGCCGGGTCGTCGAGGATGCTGCGCTCCTCGAACCTCTCCCCGAGCTCGGCCGTCACCCGGGCGACGACCTCGCGGGCCTCGTCGCACAGGTGGCAACCGGGCTTGCCGATCAGGGTGACCCGGGCGGTCATCCCAGCACCTCGCCGGCCTCGCGCTCCCGCAGCCGGCCCTTGGCCACCTTGCCGGTCGCCGAGTGCGGCAGCTTCTCGACCAGGACCACCGAGGAGGGCCGCTTGAACCGCGCCAGCCGGGTCTCGGCGTGCGCCATGACCTGCTCCGGGCGCAGCGCCGAGCCCGGCCGGGCGACCACGAACGCCTTCACGGCCTCGCCGGTGAACTCGTCGGGGACCGAGATGACGGCCACCTCGAGCACGTCGGGGTGCACGCCGATCGCGTCCTCGACCTCGCGGGGGTAGACGTTGAAGCCGTTGACCAGGACCAGTTCCTTGCGGCGGTCCACCAGGAACAGGTCACCGTCGCCGTCGGCGTAGGCCACGTCGCCGGTGGCCCACCACCCCTCGGCGTCCGGACCCTCGGCACCGTCTGGCCAGTAGCCGGAGAACAGGTTGTCCCCGCGGACCCAGATCTCGCCGGGGTCGCCGTCGGTCACCTGCTGCCCGCCCTCGTCGAGCAGCCGCACCTCCACGCCTGGTACGGCCTGCCCGATGGAGCCGGGCTTCACCCGCACCGACGCGATGGTGCTCGCCACGACCGGCGCCGTCTCGGTCAGGCCGTAGCCCTCGTGGATGAGCCGGCCGCTGCCGGCGTGTACCTGCTCGAGGACGGCCGCGGGCAGCGGTGAGGCACCCGAGGCCAGCATGCGTACGCCCTGAAGCGCCTCCAGTGCGGTGCTCCCGGCCGCGGCCCACGCCAGGTACATCGGCGGTGCTCCGGGAACGTTGGTGACCGACTCCGCGCGGATCAGGTCGATCGTGGCAACGGGGTCGAACCGCTCGCAGAGCACCGCCGTCGCCCCCGTGGCGGCCACCATGCCGAGCACCGCGTTGAGCGCGTAGATGTGGAACAGCGGCAGCACAAGCAGCACGACGTCGTCCGCGAGCATCGGCACCGGGTCGAGGGCACGGCACTGCTCGATGTTGGCCAGCAGCGCGCGGTGGGTCAGCATCGCACCGCGCGGCTGCCCGCTCGTGCCGGAGGTGAACAGCAGCACGGCGAGGTCCTCGCCCCCGGACTGTGCCTGCACCGGCCCCGCCGCGCGCCCGGCCGCGACCATCGCGTCGAACCCCGAAGGGTCCACAAGCACGCGGGAGGTCCCCGACACCGCCTCCTCGACGACCCCGGTCGAGGCGTCGTCGCAGAGCACGGCCTTGACGTCGGCGCTCCCGAGCAGGTGGGCCAGCTCAGGTGCCGTGTAGCCCGGGTTGACCGGGACCGCGACGAGGCCGGCCCGCAGGACGGCGAAGTACGCCGTGACAAAGGCCGGGGAGTTCGACAGGACCAGGGCGACACGGTCGCCGACCCGCGACGAGAGGGTCGCCGCCATCCCGGCTGCCGCGGCGTCGACCTCGCGGTCGAGCTCGGCCCAGGTCATCGAGATCATCGAGACGGCGTCAGCAGCATCGGGCGGGACGTGGCGGAGGGCAGGCCGGTCACCTCGGCCCTGCGCGGCATCGCGGACGAGGTCGGCGATGTTGCCACGGTTTCCAGGGTTGCCCTGCTTGCCATGCTCCGACTCGGGCACGAGCCGCAGTCTGGCACAGGCCGTACGCTGGCGGTCATGGCTGCGACTGCAGGGGATCGCGCCGCGATCACCGCCGGTCGCGCGTCCGCGGCAGCCGCCGAGGTGGCGCACCCGTCCTCGCCGGCAGGTGAGCAGCACGCAGCGGCGTTCTTCGACGTCGACAACACGATCATGCAGGGCGCGTCGATCTTCCACCTCGCCCGGGGGCTCTATGCCCGCGACTTCTTCACCGCCCGCGACATCGGCCGTTTCGCGTGGGCGCAGGCCAGGTTCCGCATGGTCGGGCGCGAGCACATGCGCACCGTCCACGAGGCACGCGAGACCGCCCTGTCCTTCGCGGCCGGCCACACCGTGGCCGAGCTCACCTCGATCGGAGAGGAGGTCTTCGACGAGGTGATGGCTGCGAAGGTGTGGCCCGGCACCCGCGCTCTGGCCCAGATGCACCTCGACGCCGGGCAGCGCGTCTGGCTGGTGACCGCCACGCCCGTCGAGGTCGCCGA
Organism: Spirochaetaceae bacterium; assembly: GCA_026786145.1. GTDB lineage: Bacteria > Actinomycetota > Actinomycetes > JACCUZ01 > JACCUZ01 > JAJAYQ01. The sequence continues at coordinate 10,386 of JAJAYQ010000099.1, forward strand.
CGTGATCGCCCGCCGCCTGGGCCTGACCGGCGCCCTGGGCACGGTGGCCGAGACCGTCGACGGCGTCTACACCGGACGCCTGGTCGGCGACATCCTGCACGGCGAGGCGAAGGCGCAGGCGGTGCGCACCCTGGCCGAGCGGGAGGGACTCGACCTGGCGGCCTGCTCGGCGTACTCCGACTCGGCCAACGACATCCCCCTCCTGTCGATGGTCGGCCAGCCGTGCGCGATCAACCCGGACGCGAAGCTGCGGGCGCACGCCCGGGAGCTGGGCTGGCGGGTGCGCGACTACCGCACCGGGCGCAAGGCGGCCACGGTCGGGGTTCCTGCCGCCGCCGGGCTCGGTGCTGCCGCCGGTGCCGTCGCAGCAGTCCTCTCCGCCCGCCGCCGCGACCACTGAGGTTCCCGTACGTCCCTGTGGTCAGGCTTTCTGATGGGGTCCGGGCTGGTTAGGTGGGGTTGTTACGGTCCTCACACCCGGCTCCTGGGTAGGCGCACATGTGTCACAACGGCGGGAAGGGAATCCTCCTGTCGACCTCCGTGCGCACCGGCTCTACCGGTACCTCTACTACCGCGTCGGTTCGCACGCCCTGGCGGAGGACCTGACCTCCGAGACCTTCCCCGTGGCCGCGGTGCCGTCCGTCGCGGAGGCCCCTGCGCCGACGGTCGAGCCGCTGGCGGCACCGGTCCTGCCATGCGTGGCCGTACCGCCCGCCATCAGCTGCTAGAAGAAGACCGATCGGCGGGCCATGAGCAGCCGGTAGAGCGTGTGCTGGATGGTCTCGCGCACCTGGTCGGTCAGGTTGAACACCAGCATCGGGTCGTCCGCCGCCCCGACGGGGAAGTCCTCGGTGGCGATGGGCTCGCCGAACTCGATGATCCACTTGCTCGGCAGCGGCACCAGCCCCAGCGGGCCGAGCCACGGGAACGTGGGGGTCACCGGCACGTAGGGCAGCCCGAGCAGCCGCGCCAGGGTCTTCATGTTGCCGAGGATCGGGTAGATCTCCTCGGCGCCGACGATCGAGCACGGCACGATCGGTACCCCGGCGCGCAGAGCGGCCGACACGAATCCACCCCGGCCGAAGCGCTGCAGCTTGTAGCGCTCCGCGAACGGCTTGCCGATGCCCTTGAACCCCTCCGGCCAGACCCCGACCAGCTCGCCCTTGCCCAGCAGCCGCTCGGCGTCGGCGTTGCACGCGAGGGTGGTCCCGGTCGCACGGGCCAGCTCGCTCACGATCGGGGTCTGGAAGACCAGATCGGCCCCGAGCATGCGCAGGTGACGGTGGGCAGGGTGGTGGTCGAGCAGCGCGATCTGGGTCATCACCGAGTCGAGCGGGATCGTCCCCGAATGGTTGGCGACGACCAGCGCGCCGCCCTCGCCGGGGATGTTCTCCAGCCCGCGTACCTCGACCCTGAAGTAGTGCTCGTAGAGCGGGCGCACCAACGCCAGCAGCACATGCTCGGTCAGCTCGGGGTCGAACCCGAACTCGTCGATCTCGACGTCGCCGGTCAACCGCCGGCGCACGAACGCAAGGGCACCCGCCAGCCGGCGCTCCCACTCCGGGGTCTCGACCGGAGTCTCGTCGGGGGCTGCGGCCGGTTCGTCGAGCAGGGGGTTGCTGCGCCGGCTGCGGGCACGCTCGCCGGTCGCGCGCGAGGCGCCCGCGGCGACGGCGTCGGCAGCGGCGGCCGTACGCCGGGGAGGTTGCTCACCCTTGTCGATCGGGATCACGCGGGCGTCAGGCATCGGCACCGCCCCTCGGGGCGACGCGGAGCACACCCAGCACGTCACGGGCCTTGTGCTCGAAGGCCTCCACCGTGTCGGCCGAGAGCGGTCCCCGCAGGCCCTGTCGCAGGACGAAGTCGTCGAACGCCTCGCGCGTGGAGTAGCGGGGCTCAAAGCCCAGCACCTCACGCATCCGCGTCGTGTCCACGACCCGGCCGTACGTCAGGAAGCGGAGCTGCTCGGAGGAGAAGTCGGCCACGCCGAGGCGCCGCAGGGCCTGACCGATCCAGGGTGCGGCGGGCTGCGGGAGCGGAAGGGCCGGCCGACCGGCCCGGTGGATCGCCTGGTGCAGGCTCATCACGCCGTCACCGGCGATGTTGAACGTGCCCCCGTGGTCGTCCAGCGTCGTGGTCCACAGCACCTCGAGCCCGTCTCGCTCGTGGACGAACTGCAGTCGGGGGTCGAAGCCGAGCACGGTGGGCACGACCGGCAGGGAGAAGTAGGACGTGAGCGGCGTCGTCACCCGAGGCCCGACAAAGTTGGCGAACCGGAGCGTGGTCACGGTGACGTCGGGCCGGCGCCGCGCGAACCCGCGGACGTAGCCCTCGACCTCGACGGAGTCCTTGGCGTAGCCGCTGCGGGCCAGCGCGTTGGGCTCGAGGTCCTCGGTGAACAGCGCAGGGTCCTGCGGCGACGAGCCGTAGACGGCGGTCGAGGACTTCACGACGAGCTTGCGGACGCTGGGAGCCTTCTGGCAGGCCGCCAGCAGCTGCATGGTGCCGATGACGTTGATCTCTTTCATCATCGCCCGGCCGCCGGCGTCGAGCGGGGTGGCAAGGACGGCCATGTGCACCACGGTGTCGACCTCGGCCTGCGCGATCACCTTGCCGATGACCGGGTTGCGGATGTCTGCCCGCACGAACTCGGCGTCACCGAGGTCGTGCTTGGGCGGGACGACATCGACGCCGATGACCCGCGTGATGTCGGGGTCGGCCTGCAGGAGCTGGGTGAACCGGCCGCCGAGGTGGCGCGAGACGCCGGTCACCATGACCACCCGGCCCATCACTCCACCTCCGCTTGCACCACTTCCGGGGGGTGCACGGGGGGCGGAGCCCCCCGTGGGTGCTACTTCTTGTTACGACGCTGGACGCGCGTCTTCTTCAGCAGCTTGCGGTGCTTCTTCTTCGCCATGCGCTTGCGGCGCTTCTTGATGACCGAACCCACCAGGGACCCTCTGCTCTGTCGATCGTGTCTATGGAAGGAGCTCACCCTACCCGTGACCTGGGTCACGGCCGCTCGTTGGGCAGGTCGAACGTCCTCGCTCCGGCGCCTATCCGGAGCCCCCTCGACCGTAAAGGAACTATGCGCAACACCTCACGCACGCGTCCGCGTTCAACGCCCAGGCGGCCGAGCTGCAGGTGTTCGATCCGGTGCGACAGCTCGAGCCGACCGCACCTGCAGCGGACGCGCCGGTGTCGCAGGGTGCTCACGGGTGGATCAGCCCGCTGCCCGCGGGCTTCGGGGACGGCACGCACATCGTGACCATCACCGGTGCGGAGACGCCCGCGGGGCACGACATCGACCTGTACAACATGGCCGCCTCGTGCGTCGTGATCGGGGCGCAGGCCACGTCGGCGGCCAACGAGTCCGGCGTCATCCCGGGTGGTGCGGCCTACGTGCTGACCCAGCTGTGGACCGGCGCCGACGTCCCGTTCACCCTCACGGCGGTGGACGCGGGCTAGCCGCTGAACCGAGCACGTCAGAGAAAGCCCCGCATCCACCCTGACGGGGAGGTGCGGGGCTTCTTCGGGCAGCAGTTGGTCAGTCGGTCAGGCGGTCTCGACGTACGCCTGGTCGAGGTAGTCGTGCACCGCCTGCTCGGGGACGCGGAACGACCGCCCCACGCGGATGGCGGGCAGGGTGCCCGCATGGACCAGCCGGTAGACGGTCATCTTCGACACGCGCATGACCGAGGCGACCTCGGCGACGGTGAGGAACGTGACCTCGGCCAGCGGCCGGTGATCTGGAGAACCGGGAGAACCAGGAGTAGCCACGACGGCACCGAACCTTCAGCACGGACGGGCGCCGGCTTCCCCACCGGCAGCACAACCAGGCGTACGCGCTCTGGGGGCAAGAGTAGGGGCGCAAGTGCCCCGTGGGATAGGGGGGAGCAGAAAGTACGTCCTCCGGGTCACCCGGTTGGCTGTGCCGTCGATCTCACGGCCGCTGTGGAGGGGAGGTCCACGCCGGCCCGAAGGGCACCCGCCGGTACCGGGCGGCTGAAGTAGAAGCCCTGGGCCAGCGTGCAGCCGAGCGCCCCGAGGGCGAGCAGGGTGGCCTCGTCCTCGACGCCTTCCGCGACGACGTCGAGCCCCAGCCGTCGGCCCAGGGCCACCGTCGAGTCCACGATCACCCGGTCCCGCTCGCTCGAGGTGAGTGCCGCCACGAAGGACCGGTCGATCTTGAGCTCGTGCACAGGAAGGCTCTTGAGGTAGGCCAGGGACGAGTAGCCGGTGCCGAAGTCGTCGATCGAGAGCCTGACGCCGGCGGCAGCGAGACGGCTCAGCACCGCGAGCGCCCGGTCCGGGTCCTCCATGATCGTGGTCTCGGTGATCTCCAGGGTCAGCAGCCCGGCCGGCATCGCCCACACAGCCAGCAGGTCCAGGACGCGGTCCGCGAAGCCGGCGTGCAGCAGGCTGCGGGTCGAGATGTTCACCGCGACCGGCGTGGGCGTCCCCGCGTCGTGCCAGCGCTTGCTCTGGGCCACTGCCATGCCGAGGACCACATCGGTCAGGGGGTGGATCAACCCGGTGCGCTCGGCGACCGGGATGAACTCGGCAGGCGGCAGCAGACCTCGCTCGGGGTGCTGCCACCTCACCAGGGCCTCGACGCCTCGCACCGATCCCGACAGGTCGAGCTGGGGCTGGTAGTGCATGACCAGCTCGCCGTCGTCGATCCCCCGGGCCAGCTCCCCCAGGAGACGCAGCCGCTGAGGTGTGTGCTCGTCCTGGGCCGCGTCGTAGACAGAGATGCCTTGATGGGTCCGTTTGGCGACGTAGAGCGCGACGTCCGCGTGCTGCAGCATGCTGCTGGCATCGCCTGCGTCAGCGGGGTGGAGCGAGATCCCGGCACTGGCCTCGACCGCGAGCGCGACGTCGCCGATCTCGAGGGGCAGCCGTAGCGCATCGCGAAGGCGCTCGGTCGCCGCCACCGCGGACCTGGCATCCGCCACCCCGGTCAGCAGCACGGCGAACTCGTCACCACCCAACCGCGCGACCGTGCCGTGTACGCCGACCTCCGCGCGGAGTCGTTCACCCATCTCGGCGATGAGCAGGTCGCCGTGCCGGTGCCCCAGCGTGTCGTTGACCTCTCGGAACCGGTCCAGGTCGAGGACGACCAGGGCCACGGTGCTGCCGTCCGGCTCGGCGGCGCGTACCGCTCGTTCGATGTCCTGGCTCAGCAGCTCGCGGTTGGGCAGGCCGGTGAGTGCATCGTGCAGGGCCTGGTGCTCGTTGCGGCGCGACTCCGACCGCAGCCGGCGCGACGCGCCCGCCACCGTGCTGAACAGCCCCGCCCACAGGATGAGGAGGCCCAGGACGAGCAGCCCCACCGCTCGCAGCGTGTCGGCCCGGATGGAGTTCCGGACCGGCTGGTACGGCAGGTAGAGCTCGAAGGCGCCGACCGGCTTCTCGACACCGGCGTAGCGGATCGGGACGTACACCTCGAGCAGCGAGCCGTAGCGGTCCAGCAGCGCCGCGTTGCCAGGCTCGTCGCTCTCGAAGACCAGCTCGGCCTCGATGTGGCCCTCGAGGGCTTCCGCGAGCTCGTGCGACGGCTCGGGGGAGGACTCGCGTGGGGGCGCCTGAGTGTGGGGGTCGGCGACGTAGATCAGTTCACCGTCCAGGCGCCAGATCTTGATGCGGGCGATCTCGGTGCCGTCCCGGGAGCCGGCGACGGCCCGGTCGAGCGCGGCGACCTTTGCCTCGGGGATGGCCTCCGCGAGGTCCTGGGACGTCAGCAGGGGCTGGACCGCGATCGTGGTGGTCAGCACGGCGGCATCGGTCGCCGACCGGAGTGCCCGTTGCGAGATCATCGATGCCAGCTGCTGGGCCATCACAGCACCGAGGCCGACCACCAGCACCAGGCTGACGAGCGCGAACCGGGAGAGCAGGCTGAGGCGGGGCACCCCCGGCACCTCCTGCATGGTGTCTTGGATCGTGGACAACTGTCCCAGGAGTCGTCGGCGCCTCAGGGCTGCTCCTCGATCACCCGATCGGGCGTACGACGGAACCGAAAGGCCGCTGGTCAGGACGGCGCAGCGGAACCGTGCAAGAGCCCCGCGGCTGCGAGCAGGTACGCCGTGAGCGGCGCGTACAGGTGCGGCTCGACGTTGTCGTCCAGCGGCACCACGACGGCGACCGCCCCCTCGGCCTCGCCGACGAAGAGCCCCGGGTCGTTGGAGTCGGCGAACCCCACCGACTCGACGCCGGCCTGGCCGGCGGCGCCCGCCCAGCCGTGGTCCGCGACCACGAGGTCCGGCGGCGGTTCACCGGCCTCGGCCAGTGCGGCGAGCATCGCCTCCATCGGCTTGGGGGAATGGGTGTGGTTCAGCTCGCCGCGCGTGCTGACCGTCGCGACCGAGTTGATGTAACGGATCTGGCGGGTCACCCGGCCGTAGCGGGTCGTCGTCGCGTACTCGAAGCCGCCCGCGGGAGTGAGCAGGTCAGCACCCGCGGCGCGCAGCCCCGCGGCGATCGCGAGGTGGACCGGCAGCAGCCCGGCGGGATGACCGGTGGCGACCATGACGCGGGCCCCCGGGCGGGCGGCCCGCGCCACCGCTGCGGCAAGCCGGTCGAGACCGGCGATCGTGAGGTCGGGGTCGATGCGGTCCGGGCCGTGCAGGTGGGCCGGGTCGGGGGAGACACCGGCGCGAGCGGACATCAACAGGAGCAGCTCCGCCATGCCCCAGTGTCCCTGCGGCGACAGCCCGAACATCGCCGAGGGCACCCGGGCGGCGAACATCCCGTACTTGACCAGGTTGTCCTCGCGCGAGGTGGCCACGTCACCCGCGATGAAGGACTCGACGAGATGCGCTCGCAGCTCGTCCCGCGACGGCACTTGCTCGCTCACAGGTGGAGCAGCCCACCGAGGCCGTGCGCGGGAAAGACCGCGCGCATGGTGGCGAGGACAGCCTGGTCCACCGGGTCGGCGGGGTCGAAGCCGTCCGACCAGTCGCGCCAGGTCGGGCGCGCACCGTCGCTCATCGTCTCCGGCGCGGACAGGCCGTGGCGGGACCGCACGTGCTCCCGCCAGGCGCTGGGGACGACCGTTCCGGGCGGGATGGGCGCGCCCGCCGCCTCGGCGAGCAGATGGGTCCACGCGCGCGGCACCACCTGCGCCAGCTGGTAGCCCCCGCCGCCACACGCGACCCACTTCCCGCCCGCGTGCTGGTGAGCCAGAGCGTGCAGCGCCGCGTACGACGTCCGCTGGCCGTCGACGGTCAGCCCCAGGTGGGCCAGCGGGTCGAGGACGTGGCTGTCGCAGCCGTGCTGGGTCACCAGCACGTCGGGGGCGAACTCCTCGAGCAAAGGTGGCACCACCGCGTAAAAGGCCCGCAGCCAGGCCGAGTCCTCGGTGCCCGGCGGCAGCGGGACGTTGACCGCGGAGCCCTCGGCGCCAGGACCGCCGGTGTCGTGGCTGTGGCCGGTGCCGGGGAACAGGTAGCGCCCGCTCTCGTGCACCGAGATGGTGAGCACGCGGGGGTCGTCCCAGAACGCCCGCTCGACGCCGTCGCCGTGGTGCACGTCCACGTCGACATAGGCGACCCTCGCGGCGCCCTGCTCGAGCAGCCAGGCGATCGCTACGGCCGGGTCGTTGTACACGCAGAAGCCGCTGGCGGCGCCGGGCATCGCATGGTGCAGCCCGCCGGCGACGTTGACCGCGTGCTCCGACCGGCCGGTCCATACCGCCTCGGCCGCTGCCAGGGTGGCGCCGACCACGAGGGCGGCCACCTCGTGCATCCCGAGGAACGCCGGTGTGTCGGGAGTGCCCAGGCCCCGGGACTCGTTCGCCTGCCCAGGGTCGGCGCCGGCCCGGCGTACAGCATCGATGTACTCGCGCTCGTGCACCAGGGCCAGCAGGTCGTCCGTCGCCTCTACCGGGCGGACGGTGCTGACCTGCGGGAGGTCGAGCACCCCGAGCGCGCGGGCCAGGCGCATCGTGAGGTCGACGCGGACGGGGTTGAGCGGGTGGTCGTTGCCGAAGTCGTAGCCGATCAGCGCGTCATCCCACGGGACGACCAGCGACGCGCTCATCCGCCGCACGCTACCTGTTTCACGGTGGTCCCTCCGCAGGCGGCCAGAAATGGTCATTCCAGGCCATACCGCCCTCGCGCGCCCCGGCCATAGTCTCCGCGGACCACGACTCGACGACACGGGGACCCTCTTCATGCCCAGCTTTCTCCGCCGCAGCCTGCTCCTCCTCCTCGCCACCGCGCTGGCGGCGCCGGTCGGCCTCGCCTCACCCGCGTACGCCACGTTCCGAACCGTCTCCGTGCAGACGATCGCCGCCGAGGTGCACGCGCCGCGACTGTCGCCCGGGACGGAGCAGACCTTGTTCCTGGCGTCTCCTGCCCGCGACCTGGCAGTGCACTGGCGAGGCAGCCCGGAAGCCCGCGTCCTGCTCAGCCTCAGCAGCGACGGCGTGCACTTCGGTGCCCGGATGGAGGCGGGACGTGACGAGGTGGGCGAACACAAGCGGAACGGCCGCACCTACGGAGCGCTGGTCGCCGCCGGCAGCGCCGTCGCCGTCCGGCTCACGACCGACCGGCCGGTGGTCGACGTCACGGTGGTCTCCCTCGCGGACGGCGCTCGTACCGTCCACACGGCTCGTCGGCTCGTCGGAGCCGCGGCAGCCGTCGTCCAGCCAGAGGTCGTCGCCAGGTCGGGGTGGGGCGCGGACGAGGCACTGCGCTTCGACGCCAGTGGCAAGGAGATCTTCCCGCCGGCGTTCTACCCGACGAAGAAGCTGATCGTGCACCACACCGCGGGTGCCAACGGCGACCAGAACCCGGCGGCGACCATCCGCTCGATCAACTACACCGCCGCGGTCACCCTGGGCTGGGGGGACATGGGTTACAACTTCCTGGTCGACGCGAGCGGCCGGGTCTACGAGGGCCGTCACTCCCGGGACTACACGCCGGGCACCTCGCCGAGCGGGGACGACGCCCTCGGGAACGGTGTCACCGGCGCCCA
>JAJAYQ010000100.1 GCA_026786145.1 Spirochaetaceae bacterium
CAGGGTAAGCAAGGGTCTACGACGGTCACGGTCGGAGCGCTGAATTCCGGGAAAAGCCCAGGTCAGAGGCCCTATCGGGCACACACGGCCAAGATCGGATAGCACCGGAAATGCACCATGGCAGACCTACGGATCAGAAGGCTGGGGGTTCGAATCCCTTCGGGCGCACCCAGTTACGACGTCGCCCGCAGCGTCCGTTGGGGCTGCCGCCTACCGTTCTCCTATGACTCAGATCCTGCCCGACCGTTGCGACGTGGTGGTCGTCGGTGCGGGGCTGGCCGGGCTGGTTGCCGCCCGACGCCTGACGCGCGCCGGTCTGGACGTGGTGGTGCTCGAGGCCAGTGACGACGTCGGCGGGCGGGTGCGCACCGACCTGGTCGGCGGGTGGCGACTCGACCGCGGCTTCCAGGTGCTCAACACCGCCTACCCGGCGGTGATCGACGAGATCGACCTCCACCGGCTCGACCTGCGGGAGCTGACCCGCGGCGCCATCGTGTTCCGAGACGGGCGCCGGCACCGGTTCGCCGACCCGCGCCGGGACGTGGTCGGCGCCCTCGCGACGGCGACGAGCCCACTGATCGGGCTGCGCGACAAGGCGCTGCTGGCCGCCCAGGCGGTCCGTGTCTCGTGGGGCGACGGGCGCCGACTCGTCGTGGCGACCGACGTGGCAGCACTCGACGCGCTCCGGGCGCGCGGCTTCTCCGAGCCCGCGGTGGACGGGTTCTTCCGCCCGTTCTTCTCCGGCGTATTCCTCGAGGACGAGCTCGCCACCTCCAGCCGGTTCCTGGACTTCATGCTGCGGATGTTCGTCCGCGGCCGCTCGACAGTTCCCGCGGCGGGGATGCAGGCGCTCCCGCGACAGCTCGCCGCGGGTCTGCGACCCGGATCGATCGCCCTCAACGCGCGGGCCGACGAGATCACCGCGCATGCCGTCACGACGGCCCACGGCACCGTCGAGTCCCGCGCGGTGGTCTGCGCCACGGACGCCACCTCTGCTGCCGGGCTCGCCGGCACCGGCGACGTCACCTGGCGGTCGGTCACCACGATCTACCACACCGCACCGTCCGACCCGTTGGGCGAGCCGACGCTGGTGCTCGACGCGGATCCGGACTCCCCGGTCGTCAACACGGTCGTCATGACCGCGGCCGCACCGACGTACGGCCCGGGTGACGGCCGCGCCCTGATCGCGACCTCCGTGCTGGGCACGGGTGGCCCCGCGCTCGAGCCGGCGGTGCGCCGACGCCTGGCGGTGCTCTACGGCACCGGGACCGAAGGTTGGGAGCACCTTCGGACGTACGTCGTGCCGCGTGCCCTCCCGGCGATGACCGCGCCGCACCCGTTCCTTCGACCCGTTCGCGTCGACGGGGTGTATGTGTGTGGCGACCACCGGGCAACGAGCTCCATCCAAGGCGCCCTCGTGTCCGGTTGCCGGGCTGCCGACGCTGTTCTCGCGGACCGGCCCTAGCTGGCAGAGGGGAGCCTTCATGGAGCTTCGCGGCGTCCCCTAGGTTGATCCACTGTGAGAGTCGGGGTGGTCGTCGAGCGACGTGCGGGCGAGCGACGAGTCTCGCTGGTCCCCGACGCCGTCAAGCCCCTTGTCGAGGCAGGCCTCGAGATCGCCGTCGAGTCCGGGGCTGGGCTCTCTGCCTACGCCTCTGACGACGCCTACCGCGGGGCCGGGGCCGAGGTCGTCGACGGCGACGTCCTCTCGACCAGCGACGTCGTGCTCACGGTCTCGCCGCTGACCGTCGAGCAGGCCGCCCAGCTGCGCCCCGGCGCCATCACGCTGGGCTTCCTCCCGGTCGGCACCCAGACCGAGCTCCTTGCCGTGCTGCGGAAGCGGCACGTACTCGCCTTCTCGATGGAACAGGTGCCGCGCATCTCCCGCGCCCAGTCGATGGACGCGCTGTCCTCACAGGCCCTGGTCGCCGGCTACCGCGCGGCGCTGGTCGCGGCCGAGCGGCTGCCCCGGTTCTTCCCTCTGTTCATGACGGCTGCAGGGACGGTCGCGCCGGCGCGGGTCCTCGTGCTCGGCGCCGGGGTGGCGGGGCTGCAGGCGATCGCCACCGCGCGCCGTCTCGGAGCAGTCGTCGAGGCCTATGACGTACGCCCGGCCTCCGCCGACGAGGTCCGCTCCATGGGGGCCACCTTCATCGACCTGGGGCTGGAGTCGCTCGAGGGTGCCGGCGGCTACGCGCGGGAGATGGCCGAGGAA
>JAJAYQ010000101.1 GCA_026786145.1 Spirochaetaceae bacterium
CCCACAGGGTGAAGCAGTACTCCACGGCGATCCCGGCGCTGAGCACCCCCCAGCTGAGCCAGAAACGTGGCGGCAACCGTCCGCCGCGGTCGACGTCGTGCGTGGCCGGCAAAGGGCGGGGCGCCCGGACCCGGCGCCCGGCGACCGCGAGCGCCACCACCACGGGCACGAGCAGCAGCATCGCCGGGCGCCAGCCGAGCCCCAGCCCCACGCAGGCACCGACGATGAGTGGCGCGAGGGTCCCGACACCTGCGGCGACGGCGTTGCCCTCGCTGATGGCGGCCGGCCCGGAGATGCCGTGGCGGTCGGCAAGGACAGGTCCGCTGGACACGACGACGAACGTGCCGCCGAACCCGCCGACCAGGATGCCGAGCAGGGTCACCGGGAGAGCCAGTGACGCCGTGTACGTCGCGATGCCGAGGCACATGACGACCATCCCGGCCCACATCACCGGCGTCCGGCCGTAGCGGCTGACCAACGACGTGACGACGAGCGCGCTGACCAGTGACCCGAACGCCAGCGCACTGCCGTGCAGGCCCGCGACCGAGCGGCTGAGACCCTGCTCCTCACGCAGCAGGCTCAGGGTGGGACCGAAGCTGAAGATGAAGTAGCCGAAGCAGCCGAGCTGGGCGTAGGTGAGCCAGGTGAGACCGTCGCGGTCGATCTTCATGCGGGTGGGGTCACTGTCGGAGCTGGGCGACCACGTGGTCGACGCAAGCGGTCAGGGCCTCGACGTCGTCGGGCTCGACGGCCGGGAACATCGCGATGCGGAGCTGGTTGCGGCCCAGCTTGCGGTAGGGCTCGGTGTCGAGGATCCCGTTGGCCCGCAACGTCTTGGCCACCACGGTGGCGTCGATCGACTCGTCGAGGTCGATGGTGCCGACGACCGCCGAGCGAGCGTCGGGGTCGGCGACGAACGGTGTCGCGTAGTCCGATTTCTCGGCCCACGTGTAGAGCCGGCGTGACGACTCGGCCGTCCTCTCGGTCGCCCACGCGAGCCCACCCTGTGCGAGAAACCACTCGACCTGCTCGGCGAGCAGGAACAGCGTCGTGAGGGCCGGGGTGTTGTACGTCTGGTCGAGCCGCGAGTTGTCGATCGCGATCTGCAGGTCGCTGAACGCCGGCACCCAGCGCCCGGTGGCTTGGATCTCCCCGACCCGGTCGAGAGCCGTCGGCGACATCAGTGCGAGCCACAGACCACCCTCCGAGCCGAAGGACTTCTGCGGCGCGAAGTAGTAGACGTCGGTCTCGGCCACGTCGACCGGCAGCCCGCCGGCGCCGGAGGTCGCGTCGACCAGCACCAGCGCGCCGTCCTCGGCCCCCTCGACGCGGCGCAGCGGCATCGCGACACCGGTCGAGGTCTCGTTGTGAGTGAGCGCATAGACGTCGACGCCCGTCTCGGCGCGGGGGACGGGGTGGGTGCCAGGCTCGCTGCGGATCACGACCGGGTCGGCGAGGAACGGCGCCGCCTCGGCGGCGTCGGCGAACTTGGAGGAGAACTCACCGAAGACGAGGTGCTCGGACCGCTCCCGGATCAGGTTGAGGACCGCGATGTCCCAGAACGCCGTGGTGCCGCCGTTGCCGAGGACCACCTCGTAGCCGGGCGGGAGGGCGAAGAGCTCGCCGAGCCCGGCCCGCACCCGGCGTACGACGTCCTTCACGGTCTTCTGCCGGTGCGAGGTGCCGAGGTAGGTCGTGCCGGTCGCGACCAGCGCGGCCAACGACTCGGAACGGACCTTGGACGGACCGGACCCGAACCGCCCGTCAACGGGCTTCAGGTCCTCGGGAATCTCAATGTCGCTCACTCCCGAAGCCTAAACCGCCGGATCGCAGTGGAGGGCCCGGCGTGTCTGCCCCCTCTCCACTACCGATCCGCGAAAAGGCGAAGGGGTCAGTCGGTCCAGCCCTTGACCGCGGAGGGCTGGCGGGGTCCTTCGCCGACGTAGCGCGCCGACGGACGGATCAGCCGGCCGGTCCGCTTCTCCTCCAGGATGTGCGCCGACCACCCTGCGGTGCGGGCGCAGGTGAACATCGGCGTGAACATGTGCGGGGGCACCTCCGCGAAGTCGAGCACCACGGCGGCCCAGAACTCCACGTTCGTCTCCAGCACCCGGTCCGGCCGCCGGGCCCGCAGCTCGTCCAGCGCCGCCTTCTCCAGGGCGGCGGCCGCCTCGAAGCGCGGGGCGCCGAGCTTCTCGGCGGTGCGCCGCAGCACGCGGGCGCGCGGGTCCTGCGCGCGGTAGACCCGGTGGCCGAAGCCCATCAGCCGCTCGTGGCGGTCGAGCACCTCCTTGACGTACGCCGTGGCGTCGCCCGTCTTCTCGACACCGTCGAGCATGTGGAGCACCCGGGCGGGGGCGCCGCCGTGCAGCGGCCCGGACATCGCGCCCACCGCGCCGGAGAGGCAGGCGGCGACGTCGGCGCCGGTGGAGGCGATGACCCGGGCGGTGAACGTCGAGGCGTTCATGCCGTGCTCGGCGGCGGAGGTCCAGTAGGCGTCCACGGCCTCGATGTGGCGGGGGTCGGGATCGCCCCGCCAGCGGATCATGAACCGCTCGACGATCGTGTTGGCCTTGTCGACCTCGGACTGCGGGACCATCGGCAGGCCGATGCCGCGCGCCGACTGCGCCACGAACGACAGCGCCATCACCGACGCGCTTGCGAGGTTGTCGCGGGTCTCGGCCTCGTCGATGTCGAGCAGCTGCCGGAAGCCCCATGCGGGCGCCAGCATCGCCAGCGCGCTCTGCACGTCCACCCGCACGTCGCCGGAGTGCACCGGCAGCGGGAACGGCTCGGCCGGCGGCAGGCCGGGGTCGACCTGGTTGTCGACCAGCAGGCCCCACACGTTGCCGAAGGACACGTTGCCGACGAGGTCCTCGATGTCCACGCCGCGGTAGCGCAGCGAGCCACCCTCGCGGTCCGGCTCGGCGATCTCGGTCTCGAACGCGATGACGCCCTCGAGACCTGGCTTGAAGTCGGACATCGGTGGAGCTCCTTGCTTCGGGTGCAGGCATTCTGGCCCACGACGACCTCGCCGGCCGAACGCTGCCCGCTCGGCCGTGGAACAGTAACCCCGTGCAGCCTCCCGACCCCGCGGCCATGAGGGAGCGGTACGGCCGCTCGAGCCTGGTCGAGGCCGACGTCCCGGCCGACCCGCTGGAGCTGTTCGCCGCGTGGTTCGTCGACGTGGTCGGCGCGGGGGTGGCGGAGCCCAATGCGATGGTGCTGGCGACGGTCTCGCCGCAGGGCCGGCCCGAGGCCCGCACGGTCCTGCTCAAGGGGTACGGCGGCGACGGGCTGCGCTTCTTCACCCACACCTCCTCCGCCAAGGGCGTCGCCCTGGCGGCGCGACCGGTCGCGGCGCTCGTCTTCCCCTGGCACCCGATCGAGCGGCAGGTGCGGGTGACCGGTGAGGTGGTCGCGCTCTCGGTGGCGGAGGTGGCGGAGTACTTCGCGACCCGGCCGCGGGAGTCGCAGCTCGGCGCCTGGGCCAGCCCTCAGTCGGAGGTCGTGGCCTCCCGCGAGGATCTGGACCGGTTGCTCGCAGCGGCGCAGGAGCGGTTCCCCGAGGGGGTGGAGGTCCCGGTGCCGCCGTCGTGGGGCGGCTACCGGGTGGTGCCCGACACCTGGGAGTTCTGGGCGGGCCGGCCCGGACGGATGCACGACCGCCTCCGCTACCGGCGTACGGCCTCGTCAGAACCCTGGCACCTCGAGCGCCTGGCGCCCTGACCGAGTCGGCACCGGCCCCGGACAGACCGAAGGCCCTCCCGGAGGAGGGCC
>JAJAYQ010000102.1 GCA_026786145.1 Spirochaetaceae bacterium
CACACCTCGATTGACGAGCAGCCGGCACACGGGGGTCGAGCCGGCCGCACGTCGTTCGGCAGCTTCTTGATCGTGAGGGGAATTCGGCCTGTTTGAGGCCCGATACCCCTCACGATCATGAACGGGGGGCGCGGGCGTCGCTGGCGTCGGTCAGGTGCCGCGTCGGAGGCAGCACGAGCGTCGCGGTGACGAGGGCGAGGACCACCACCGAGGTGAAGATCGCGGCGAGGTGGATGTCCAGGGGGCCCTCGTCATACATCGTGACGCCCACGGCGACGAAGGCCAGAGCCGCCACCGCGAGCCCGACCGGGTGGACGCGGCGCAGCCCGAGCAGGACGAGGACGGCCGGGACGACGTACCAGATGATGCTGGCCGTGCCGAGCGCACGGATGTCGCTGATGACGGCGTCGGCGCCGGGAAGTGGGTCGACGACGCGGCGGAAGAACATCGCGACACAGTGGAACGCGAGGCCTGCTGCCCCGACGACGGAGAGGGTCGCGTCGGTGATCGTGACGCGCCGGGCCGGCCCGCGCAGCGGCAGGGCGCTCAGGGCGAGCCGTGCCCCGAGAATCACGGCCACGGCGACCCCGAGGCCCACGAGGAACCCGGTCGACATCAGGCCAGGCTAAGGGTTGCCCGGAAGACCTATCGGGACGACCTGGCGCCGGCCATCACGGCGATCACGTCGTAGATGACCGTTGCGGCGGCCAGGGACGTGATCTCAGCGTGGTCGTACGGCGGGCTCACCTCCACGACGTCCGCGGCGACGAGCTGCTCGCCGGGAAGTGCGCGCAGGAGCGAGAGCAGCTCGCGGGACGTGAGGCCGCCCATCTCCGGTGTCCCCGTCCCGGGGGCGAACGCCGGGTCGAGGACGTCGATGTCGACGGACAGATAGATCGGCGCGTTCCCCGCCCGTTCTCGGACCCGACCCACGACCTCCGCCACACCCAGCCGGTCGAAGTCGGCCGCGCGCACCGTCGAGAAGCCGAACCGGACGTCGTCGACGAGGTCTGCGGCGTCGTAGAGCGGTCCGCGGATGCCCACGTGCGTCGACGCGTCGGGCAGCAGCAGTCCCTCCTCGGCCGCGCGCCGGAAGACGGTGCCGTGCGTGCGCTCCGCACCGAAGTAGGTGTCCCACGTGTCGAGGTGGGCGTCGAAGTGCACGACCGCCACCGGTCCGTGTGTACGGACGACCGCGCGCAGCGTGGCCAGCGCGATCGTGTGGTCACCACCGATCGTGACCAGTCGCCGCCGGTCGCTGACCAGCTCACTGGCGTGGTCGTCGATCTGCTGCAGTGCCTCGTCGATGTCGAACGGGTTGCACGGGACGTCGCCGGCGTCCACGGCCTGCAGGACGCGGAACGGCGAGACGTCGACGTCGGGGTGGTACGCCGGGCGAAGGTGCCGTGATGCCTGGCGCACCGCCGAGGGACCGAACCGGGCGCCGGGACGGTAGGACACGCCGCCGTCGAAGGGTGCGCCGAGGATCGCGACGTCGAAGTCGCCGACCTCGTCGACGCGGGGGAGCCGTGCGAAGGTCGAGGCGCCGGCGAAGCGGGGCACCTTGGTTCCGTCGACCGGGCCGATGATGTCGGCGGGGTCCATCGGGTCTCCTCAGTCGTTGACGACGGGCTGCGGGAACACGCGCGGGGTCAGCCCGAGCGACCGTACGTGGGTGGCGATGTCGCCGGCGGTGGTGATCCACAAGCCGGGCCGCTCCTGCATGTCCTCGACCAGCCGTTCGAGCGCCCGGATGCGGGCCGGGCGACCGGACAGGAACGGGTGGTTGGTCAGGGTGAAGCAGCAGCCCTCGTCGTACATGGCGGCGAGCTCCGCGCGCCACATCGAGAGCACCTTCTCCGGGTCCTCGATGAGTCCGGAGCCGAACAGGTCCGGCAGGTAGGCGTACTGCTCCCAGTCGTCCAGGGCCCAGTGCACCGGGATCTCGACGATGGAGCGCGCGTCGGAGTCCGCGCCCTCGGCGAGCTCGTAGGGCATCTCGCCGTCCATCAGGCTGGAGTCGTAGAGGAAGCCTCGGTCCAGCAGCAGCCCTGGGGTCGCGTAGGTCGTCTCCCACATCGGGGCGCGGTAGCCGACGGGGCGCTGACCGATCACCTTCTCCAGCGCGTCGAGCCCGCGGTCGAGCATGGCGCCTTCTTGTGCGGGGGTCATGCCGGTCACTGCTTCGTGCAGGTAGCCGTGGTGGGCGATCTCGTGACCGGCGTCGCGCACCCGGCGCAGCAGGTCGGGGTAGCGCTCGGCGGTGAACCCCGGGCAGAAGAAGGTCGCCCGCAGGTCGCGGCGCTCGAGCAGGGCCAGGATGCGCGGCATGCCGGTGAGGGGGCCATAGGCCTGGTGGGACATGACCGAGAGCCGGGAAGCGGCGGTGGGCTGGATCGTCAGCACCACCGCCTCGGCGTCCATGTCGAAGCCGAGGGTCGCGGCTGCCTGCTTCCCCTCCGGCCACTGGACGGGCCGGGCCGGCTGCGTCACGTCCTGCGATATGGGGGTTTCGGTCACGGGCTCACACCCTCGCGGATCGAGGCGTCGCGCCACGTCGCCGCGGCGGCGTCACCGTCGCGGACGAAGTCGACCACGTGCTCCTCGCCCAGCCACCGCAGCCGCACCGGCGACGGACCGCGCTCGGCGACCAGCCCCCCGCGGGCGACGACCCATTGCGGCGCGACCTGACGACGCACGGCGTCCAGCCGCGACGTAGCCGGCAGCACGACGAGGTTCGCGGGGCGGCCCGGCTCCAGGCCGTACTCCTCGCCGAGCCCCAGGACGCGCGCGGCGCGGGTCGACACCATCTCCAGGGTCTCGGCGATCTCGTCCTGGCCGGTCATCTGTGCCGCGACGACACCGGTGTGGGCGAGCAGCATCGGGCTGGCGGTGCCGAGGGGGAACCAGGGGTCCATGACGTCGTCGCTGCCGAAGGCGACGTTCACGCCGGCGGCGAGCATCTCCTTGACCCTCGTGAGGCCCCGGCGCTTCGGGTAGTCGTCGAACCGGCCCTGCAGGGCGAGGTTGACCAGTGGGTTGCTCACGAGGTTGATGCCTGCGCGACCGAGCAGTCGCTCCAGCTTGAAGGCGTACGCCGCGTTGTAGCTGCCCATGGCCGTCGTGTGGCTGGCTGTCACTCGCTCCCTGAGCCCGCTGCGCAGGGCGAGGGTGGCCAGTACCTCGACGAACCGGGACTGCTCATCGTCGATCTCATCGCAGTGGGCGTCGACGGCCTTGTCGTAGCGCGCTGCGATGTCGACCGCGATCTCGAGGGACCGGACGCCGTCCTCGCGGGTGTCCTCGAAGTGCGGGATGGCACCCACGACGTCCGCGCCCCGGCGTACCGCCTCTTCGAGCAGCTTCGCGCCGTCGGGGAAGGACACGATGCCCTCCTGCGGGAACGCGACGACCTGCAGCACCACGACGTCACGGACCCGTTCGCGCAGCTCGAGCAGCGCGTCGAGCGCGGTGAGGTCGGGGTCGGTGACGTCGCAGTGGCTGCGCACGAACAGCACGCCCTGGGCGGCCTGCCAGCGCAGCACCTGCTCCGCCCGGGCGATCACGTCCTCGCGCGAGACGCTGCGCTTGCGCTCGGACCAGACGGCGATGCCCTCCCAGAGGGTGCCGGAGGAGTTCCACCGGGGTTCGCCGGCTGTCAGCGTCGCGTCGAGGTGGATGTGCGGCTCGACGAACGGGGGCCGGACCAGACCGCCCGCCGCGTCGATCTCCACGTCGGCCACCCGGTCGGGCGCGTCGGTGGAGTGCCGTTCGACCGAGGAGACCCGGCCGCCCTCGACGTGGAGGTCGACCAGGTCTCCGTCGTCGAGCAGGCGCGCGCGCCTGACCCGGAGCTGGGTCAAACGCGTTCGCTCGGGCGGGACGTGATCTCGGACTCGAGCGCCGTACGCCGGTGGATGGCGAGCGCCGCGTAGATCACGGCGGCCGTGAGCGAGCCGGCGAGCCAGGACAGGTCGACGTTGCCCAGGGCCTTGGCCCCCGGGCCCTGCAGCGCGGTGGGGATGCCGAACTCGAAGTACCAGGTCGCGAAGATGCCCACGACGAACGCGATGATGGCGTCCCACCGGTAGTCCCCGAGGCGCGAGGACCCGGGGGCCTCGAACAGGGCCGGCACGTCGATCCGCTGCCTGGCGATCCAGTAGTAGTGCACGAGCATCACGGCACCCCACGGCGCGACCCAGGTGACCATGCTGGCCAGCCAGCCGTCGAGCGAGGTCGCGAAGTCGTCCTGGTAGACCAGCCACACGGTGAAGACGGTCGCCAGGGCGCCGACCACGTAGGCGACGACCTTGCGGTCGACCTTGAGGTCCAGGGTGAGGGCACACACCGACGCGCTGTAGATGTTGAGGATGTTGGTGGCGATCGGTCCGTGGATCACCAGCAGGAGCACCGGGATCGCCAGTGCACCGAAGGAGTTGACGATGAGCTGGCCCGGGTCGATCTCCTGGCTGACCGTGGCCAGCGTTGCGCCGAGGACACCCAGCCAGACCACGGGGATGAACTGGCCCAGCGTGCTCGCCGCGTAGAGCTTGCGCGCCGGCATGCTGCGCGGGACGAAGCGCGAGTAGTCCGAGGCGTAGGCGAACCAGGAGATGCCCCAGCCGATGCCGATGGCGGTCATGATCGTGCTCATCGCGCTGAGCCGTTCGGTCCCCTGGAGGCCGGCACCGGCGTAGCCCCAGTCGATGTCCACCTGGGTCCATGCGACGACGGTCATGAAGGCGAGGACGACGAGGGTGACGGGGACGGTGTACTTCTCGAACGTCGCGATGGCGCGGAAGCCGTACGCCGCGATGAGCACCTGCAGCGTCATGATCACGAGCACCGTGACGATCTTGAGCCCGTTGCCGCCGTCGATGCCGATCTCGGCGAACAGGCTCGTCACGAGGTCCAGCACGATCCAGGTGTTGATGGCGCACCAGCCGGTGGCGATCACGAACTGGAAGGCGGTCGGCAGGTAAGCACCGCGCCGCCCGAACGCGCTGCGGCTGAGCACCATCTGGGAGACGCCGGTGCGCTGACCCATCAGCACGAAGAAGCCGAAGACCGCCATCCCGATGACGTTGCCGGCGACGAGAACGAGGATGGTGTCGGCGAGGGAGAGTCCCAGGACGATGCCGAGGGCACCGAGCACCCAGTTGATCGGGGCGATGTTGGCGCCGGCCCAGATCCAGAACTGGTGCGCAGCCGTCGACGACCTGGCGCTGTCGGGCACAGGGCTGAGGCTGTGCTCGCCGCCCCAGGCCTCGGGTGCGGCGTCTTCTCGGCGTGGGGCGGTCGTGGCCACGGGACCTCCAGAGGTGGGCGGCTCGCGACGGATGAGCCGCCCGCAGCCTCCCGCGTGCCCTGCCGCGGCGCAACGGACACAGTGACCGCAATACTGTCCCTCTTGGTGGACACATCGAACGGTGCCCGAGCCGCTGCTCGTTGACCCCGCGATCGGACCTCTGGAGGTAGCTCGATGGCCCTCACCCTGGCTGCCGTGCTCCGGCATCCCGCGCTCCTCCAGTCCCGACCCCTTCTGCTGGCGGGAGACCCGTCGGCCAGGACCGTCCGTTGGGTCCACAGCAGCGACATCTACGACATCGCGCGACTCCTGCGCGGTGGGGAGCTGTTGCTGACGACCGGGCTCGGGCTGGAGCGCTCCTCCCCGGACGAGCGCCGGGCGTACGTCCGTGCGCTGGCCGACAAGGAGATCGCCGGCCTTGCCCTAGAGCTCTCCGACAGTTTTCCCGAGGTGCCCTCGGAGATGGTCGAGGAGGCACGGCGTCTCGACCTGCCCTTCGTCGTGCTCCGTGTGGTGTATCCCTTCGTCGAGGTCACCGAGCAGGTCAACAGCGCCATCCTCGACTCCTCGATCGTCCGGCTCCGCCATGCGGACGAGGTCGGGCGCGCGCTCTCCCTCGTCCTCGCCGAGCGCGGTGGGCTCGACAGCCTCACGCAGACCCTGGCCGAGCTGATCGGGCGCCCCGTGGTGCTGACCGACGCAACCGGGGCCGTGCTCGCAGCGGCCGCGGAGGACCCGCGCCTCGTCCTGCGGTCGCCGAGCGCCAGCGCCACCGTGACGGCGGACGGCATCCTGCTGGGCGGTCTGGCCGTCGGCGAGGGCAGCACCGACGACGACATGTTGCAGGCCGCGATGGACCGGGCGCCCGAGATCTTCGCTCTCGAGGTGCTGCGCGGACGGTCCCAGCCGCTTCTCACCGGGAGGGACCGGCGGGAGCTGCTCGGGCGCATGCTCGCCGGCGGGTCCGAGGACCCGGGCGCGCTGGAGGCGCACGCGTCGGCCTCGCGGATCAGCGGCGACGTGATGTGGGCGGGGCTGGCGATCGGCCCTTCCGTGGGGAGCCGCGGCCTGTCCCTGGCGCAGGACGTCGCCCGGGCGGCCGGTGTGCCGGTGCTGGCTGCGCAGGTGGAGGGAACGGCGTACGCCCTCGTCGCGCTGCCGGGCGGCGAGCCGCACGACGCGATGACGCGGGTGCGCTCGGCGCTGCGGTCCACACCCGGTCCGGTGGCCGCCGTGGGTCCCGTGGTCCCGATCACGTCGGCCGGCCGGAGCCTGCGGGCAGCGCGTCAGGCGCTCCTGCTGGTGGACGACGGGAGGACCGGGCAACGGCCCCGTGTCGCCGAGGAGCTGGTCGTCGAACGGCTGCTCTCGGCCGTGGGGGACCCACGGCACCTCGCCGACCTGGTCGACGAGCAGATGGGCGTGCTGCTCCGCGCTCCCAAGGCCGAGACGTTGGTCCGCACGTTGGAGGCCTACCTGGACAGCGGGTGCTCCAAAGCGGAGACGGCGCGGGTGCTGCACCTGCGCCGGCAGTCGGTCCACCAGCGGCTGGCGCGCATCGCTGCCCTGCTCGGGCACGACCTCGACGAACCGCGTCGGCAGACCGCGCTGCGGCTCGCGCTGGCCGCCCGCAAGGTACGGGAACGTTAGGTTCCCGGCATGGAGCCACTGCGGATCGGCGTGCTCGGAGCAGCGCGGATCGCCGAGAATGCGATCGTCACCCCCGCCCGCACCGTCGGGGCGCGCCTGGTGGCCGTCGCCGCCCGGGACCGAGGCCGAGCGGAGACGTTCGCCGCGACGTACGGCGTGGAGCGCGTTCTCGACTCGTACGCCGACGTCATCGCCGACCCGGAGGTCGAGGCGGTCTACAACCCGCTCGCGAACGGTCTGCACGCTCCGTGGAACCTGGCCGCGGTCGCAGCCGGCAAGCACGTGCTCTCGGAGAAGCCGTTCGCTGCCGACGCCGCGGAGGCCGCGGAGGTCCGCGATGCCGGTGTGCGTGCCGGTGTCGTGGTGGTCGACGGGTTCCACTACCTCTACCACCCGGTGACCCAGCGTCTGCACGAGCTGCTGGCCACCGGCGAGCTCGGGGACCTCGAGCGGGTCGAGGTGACGATGAACACCCCGGCGCCGGAAGCGGACGACCCGAGGTGGTCGCTCCCCCTGGCCGGCGGGGCGTTGATGGACCTCGGCTGCTACAGCCTGCACGCGCACCGGGTGCTCGCACCGTGGGGTGGTGGTGAGCCGACGTTCGTCGCAGCCCGGGGCGGCGAACGCGACGGGGTGCCCGGGATCGATGAGTGGGTCGACGTCGACCTCGCGTTCCCGTCGGGTGCCGTGGGTCGGGCGCGCTGCAACATGGCGGCCGAGGAGCTCGAGATGAGCTGCCGCGTCGTGGGCACCCGTGGCGAGGCGACGGCCCCCAACTTCGTCCTGCCG
>JAJAYQ010000103.1 GCA_026786145.1 Spirochaetaceae bacterium
AGCGGATGCGCGACGTCCTGCGTCGTGAGCACCCCGACGCGGTCGTCTCGATCTCGAGCGATGTGCTGCGGGAGTATCGCGAGTACGAACGCGCGGTCACCACTCTGGTGGACGCCGCGGTGAAACCGAAGATGGCGGCGTACGTCAAGAACATCACGACCCGCCTCCGTCAGGTGGCTGGTGATGTGCCGTTCTACGTGATGAAGTCCAACGGCGGCGTCCTCTCCGCCGACGAGGTCGTGCACCAGCCGATCACCACGGTGCTCTCCGGACCGGCGGCCGGTGCGCTGGGCGCGGCCATGATCGCCCGTGACGCCGGCTTCGACCAAGTCCTGACGTGCGACGGCGGCGGCACGTCGACCGACGTGTCGGTGGTGCTCGGGGGCGAGGCGACGCTCACGACCGAGGGGACGATCGGGCAGTTCCCGAGCAAGATCCCGATGATCGACATCGTCACCGTCGGTGCTGGCGGCGGCTCGGTCGCGTGGCTGTCGCCGGAGGGCTCGCTCAAGGTGGGGCCGCGTTCGGCCGGTGCGGACCCCGGGCCGATGTGCTACGGCCGCGGGGGCACCGAGCCGACGGTCACCGACGCGCACGTCGTGCTCGGGCGGATCCCGCCGCACCTGCTCGGCGGGGAGATCCCTCTCGACGTCGACGCGGCGCGCAAGGGACTCGACGTGCTGGCCGGCTCGCTCGGCCTGACCCTGGAGGCCTGCGCCACCGGGATCCTGGAGATCTCGGCGTGGAACCAGGCCAACGCGCTGCGCCAGGTGACGGTCAAGCGCGGCCTGGACGTGCGGGACTTCACGATGGCCACCTTCGGTGGCTCCGGCTCGCTGCTGCTCTGCCGGCTGGCTGACGTGCTCGGCCTCGCGGGCGTCCTGGTGCCGCGCGACCCCGGCAACGTGTCGGCGTTCGGGCTGCTGACGGGCGACGTCCGCAACGACTACGTCCGCACCGCCGTGAGTCGACAGACTGACCTGGACGTGACCGCGCTCGCCGGCCACTACGACGAGCTGGAGGAGCAGGCCGCGACGAGCCTGGACCGGGAGGGCTTCGAGAGCCCGCAGCA
>JAJAYQ010000104.1 GCA_026786145.1 Spirochaetaceae bacterium
ATGCGCGGCCGCACCGGCGTACTGCACACCGGCCACTGCCTCATCGACACCCGCTCCGGGCGCGACGCCGCCGAGGTCGCCTCGACGACCGTGCACTTCGCGGACCTCTCCGACGACGAGATCCAGGCGTACGTCGCCACCGGTGAGCCACTGCGCGTAGCCGGCGCCTTCACCATCGACGGCCTCGGCGGGGCGTACGTCGAGGGCATCGAGGGCGACCCGCACAACGTCATCGGACTGTCCCTTCCCCTGCTGCGCCGGATGCTCGCCGACCTCGGCCACCGCATCACCGACCTGGCGCGGGACTCGGCCACGCCGGGTCCCGGCCACTGAGGCCGAGTCAGCTGTCGGGGACAACCTGGAGACCGGCTGCCTTGGCTCCGTCGCGCAGTCGCGGGAATGGTGGGATCCGGCCGCTGCCGACAAGATCTGGGGGCCGAGACCCACCATTCGCGGGGCTCCAGGCAGCGGCACCTGCACCCCCGGACCCCCATGGGGGGCAGGGACCCGCCAGCGGCCAGGCCCGGATCCCCGCTGTGCGGTTGTCCACCGATGGTGGAGTGTCCGGTCGGTCGTCCACATGTTCGCGCCGACGACCTCGCCGGTGACCCTTCCACCAGCACGGTGCACTCATGACGCGCCTGCGACCGCAGCTGTCCCTGCGTACGACCGATCTCATCGCCCTCGGTGTCACCCCCAAGGAGCTGCGCGGGCCGAGGTGGCGCGCCCCGTTCCGCGGTGTGCACAGCCCCGCCGTCCCGGCCTTGGCGCGGCCTGACCAGCGGATCCTCGACGCCGCAGTGCTCGTTCCCCCGGGAGGCGCCATCGGCGGCTGGGCGGCCGGCTGGCTGCTCGGGGCCACCGAGCTGGACGGCCGGGGTCGCTCCGGCCACGAGCGCGAGGACATCCTCATCGTGGTCCCACCTCGTCACCACCCGGCGTCACGGGACGGCATCCGCTTCGTCCGGACGCCCCTGGCCGACAGCGACGTCACCACGGTCGACGGGCTGGTGGTGACCACAGCTGTCCGTACCGGCTTCGACCTGGCGCGGAGCACCGACCTCGAGGAGGGGCTTGTCGCCACCGACGTCCTCTGTCGACAGCTCGGGCTGGCACCGGCTGGCCTGCTCGAGTACGCCGAACAGCACCCCCGCCTGGAGGGGTCGCCCGTGGCCCGGACGGTCCTGGGGCTCACCGACCCGCGGTCACGCTCGACCGGGGAGACGAGGCTGCGCTACGTCTGGGTGGTCCTGGCGGGGCTCCCGAGACCACAGTGCAACGCCTATGTCGTCGACGAGAGCGGCACCGTGGTCGCCATGCCGGACCTGCTCGACGACAGCACCGGGCTCGCCGGGGAGTACGACGGGTCGAGCCACCGGGAGGCAGCCGAACACACCGAGGACAACAACCGCGAGGAAGAGATGGAGGGCCTGGGTCTGGTCGTCGTGCGGGCCACCTCGATCGACCTCGGGCCGAAGCGAGCGCGCACGGTCACCCGGCTGCTCGCCGGTCAGGCGCGG
>JAJAYQ010000105.1 GCA_026786145.1 Spirochaetaceae bacterium
ACAAGCAGGGGGTCGGCGGTTCGAGTCCGTCTGCGCCCACCGGCGACCACCTGCAGGTCAGCGGGCCGGGCTCGCGACGAGGGGCACGTCGACGTGATCGTCCAGTCCGGCACCCCGCCGCAGGCCACGGCCACCGGTGACCATCAGCACGATGCAGAAGACGGCCGCGTCGACCAGCACGATCATCGTCCCGCTGGGCACGTCGAGGTGGTAGCTCAGGTTCATCCCGATGAAGCCACCGGCGGCGCCGAGCAGGGAGGAGAGCCACAACATCCGGCTGAACGAGTTGGTCAGCATGCGGGCGACCACAGCCGGGATGACGAGGGTGGCCGCCACCAGGGTGACGCCGATGATCGTCAGAGTGGCGAGGATGGCCAAGGACAGCACGAGCATGAGCAGCGCGTCGGTGCGCGCCACGCGTACGCCCGACACGTCGGCCACCTCGGGGTCGAAGGTCGAGAACAGCAGCGCCCGGTAGCGGGCGACGACCACCGCGATCGTGAACAGCGTCGTTCCGGCTACCACCAGGACGTCGGAGTCGGCGACGCCGATGATGCTGCCGAACAACGCGGCGTCGAAGCTTGGCCCCTTGTTGCCGTAGAGCGTCAACAGGGCCACTCCCAGTGCGAAGGACGCTGTCGTGATGACGCCGATCGCAGCATCGGCACCGATGCGCCGGGACCGGGACACCCGGTTGATGGCCAGGGCCGACGCCATGCCCCAGATGCCTGCCCCCAGGTAGTAGTTGAGGCTGATGACGCTGCTTGCGGCGAAGCCGCCGAACACCGCGTGGGACAGGCCATGACCGATGTAGCTCATGCCGCGCAAGGTGATGTAGACACCGAGCAGGCCGCAGAGCAGGCCGGCCAGCGTGGCCACCGCAAGTCCCTTGACGAAGAACTCATAGGCGAAGGGGTCGAGGAACGCCGCCCACGCCGAGCTCATGAGGACCTCGCCGAGTGGTGCCCCTCGATGACGACCGGCATGCCGGCGTGGGAGAGCACCTCCATGTCGGCTCCGAATGTCGCCTCGAGGACGTCGGGCCGGATGACCTCGCCGGGCGGGCCGGCCGCGAGGACGCGGGTCCGCAGCGCGACCAGATGGGGCAGGTGAGCGGCAACGCCGTTCAGGTCGTGCGTCGTGAGCACGATCGAGAGACCGTCGGCGTTCAGCTCGCCGAGCAGGTGCAGCACCTCGTGACGGGTCTTGACATCGACGCCCGACGTGGGCTCGTCGAGCAGCAGCAGCTGAGGGCGCCGCAGCAGGGCACGCGCGAGGAACATGCGTTGCTGCTGACCTCCGGAGAGCTCGCGGATGTGCCGCCGGGAGAGGTCGGCGATGCCCAGGCGGTCGAGTGTCCGGTGGACCTCGGCCCGCTCGGAGGAGGTGGCCCATGGCCAGCGCAGCCCTTGCGGACGACTCATCAGGACGCACTCCGCAACGGTGACCGGGAAGTTCCAGTTCACCGTCTCCAGCTGCGGCACGTAGGCCACGGCCAGACCGGGCTTCGTGGTCACCCGCCCACGCTGCGCCTTGACGGTGCCGAGCAGCAGTCTCAGGAGACTCGTCTTGCCGGAGCCGGACGGGCCAACGATGCCCGTGAAGCTGCCGGCCGGGAACTGGAGCGTCACACCGTCCAGCACCGGGCGGCGGTCGTACCCGAAGCCCACGCCCTGAAGCTCAATCAGGATCTCGCGCGGCTGTTCGCCGGTGCCGGTCATTGCGGGTAGGTCGCTTCGTCCGGCGCGACATCGGCCACGTCGAGCGACTCGAGGGTCGGTGCCGTTCCGCCGAGACCGGTGATCATGGTGACGTAGTCGTAGCGCATCAGGCCGAGCCATGAGTGCTCCGGATCGCCCGGCTCCTGCGGGAGGTCGTCGTCCCGGAGGGTGTCCTCGTATCGCACACCGGTCTCGTCGGCGATCTGTTCGAGCGCCTTGGACGGGAACACCTCGGAGCCGAAGATGGTCGGTACGTCCTCCGCGCGGATCTGGTCGATCAGGTCGGCCACCTCCTTGGGGGAGGGGTCCTCGAAGTTCTCCGGCTGGATGGCACCGATGACTGTCCAGCCGAACGTCTGCGCGAAGTAGGCGTACGCGTCGTGGTAGGTCAGGAGCGCGCGAGGACCGGGAATCGTCTCCTGGTCGGTGCGCAGGGCGTCGGCCAGCGCGATCGCCTTGGCCTCGAACGCATCGAAGTTCGCGCGGTAGTACGCGGCGTTGGTTCTGTCGCGCTCGACCAGGGTGTCCCGGATGACCTCGGCGTACCTGATCGCCCAGGTGGGGTCGGTCCACAGGTGCGGGTTCGGCTTGCCCTCCTCCTCCGGGAACGAGAAGTCGTACACGTACTGGGACTCGGGCAGCACGATGGTGCCGATCTCCACGACCTCCGCGCCGTCCCCGAGGTTCTCCTGAGCGAGCTCCCTCGTGGGCTCCTCCAGCTTGAGGCCGTTGATGAACACCACATCTGCCTCTGACAGCACGGCAGCGGCACTGGGTGGCGGGTCGAACGTATGACTGTTCGTCCCCTCGGGGACGATCCCGGTGATCCGGACTCTGTCGCCACCGATGTTCGAAGCGATCGAGGTGATCGGCGCGACGGTCGTCACCAACGCCAGCTTTCCGTCCGAGGGCGATCCGGAACCGTTCCCGCCCGCCCCGCCGCATCCAACAAGGGCCATCGGGAGGAAAACCACAGCAACGAGCGCGCTTCGGCGGGTCATCCTGCGAGATTATTGCAATTGCGAATGATTCGCAACAATGCGGATGCCCTGCAGTCAGTCGGTGGCGGGCCGGCCGAAGGTGTACCGCTGGGTCCAGATCGCCCGCTTGCCGACCGTCTCACCCGGCCGCGGAGAGTCCCAGATCCTGCCGTCGCCCGCGTAGATGGCGACGTGGAAGACGCGCCCGGACGAGTCGTGGCTGAACATGAGGTCACCGGGGCGCGCGTTCTCCGCGCTTACCCGTGGAACGGCGTTTCGCTGGTCCTGCGAGCTGCGCGGCAGATTGATGCCTACCTGGCGGAACACGTAGCCGGTGAACCCCGAGCAGTCGAACGAGCCCGGGCCGGTGGAGCCGTACGAGTACGGCTTGCCGACGTGCCGGGCAGCCTCTTCGAAGAGGCGATCAGCCAGGCTCGGGCGCTGCTCCCCGCGCGACGCGCGGTCGGAGTCGGGCCGGTTCTCCTCGGCGCGGGCCTCGGCATCGGGCCGGCTTGCAGGCCGCGCCACGATGTCGGCCTGCGGCGCGGGGGTCTCGCCGCTGAGTTTCGCCCAGGTCCGCCGACCGACAACCCCGTTGACCACGAGCCCGTTCTCCGTCTCGAAGCGGCGGACGGCCTCGCGGGTATCAGGTCCGAACCATCCCGTGGCCGGGACCCCGAGCCGCTTCTGGAGGTCGCGGACCGCATCGCCGGCCGAGTCGTACCGCAGCGTCGGCGTGCCCGATGCGCTGGCGCGGACGGTGTCGTGGGCGCCGGCTGTGCTCGCTCCCGTGAGGGCGAGGATGCCCGAGAGGGCGGCCGTGGCGGCAGTAGCGGCGGCGTGGGGGAGACGAGACGTGGTGGGCCGGCGGTGCCGACCGACCGCCCGGACATGGACAGGCGACATGGTGATCTCCGGCACCTGTGAGGTGAGCTGTCGGGTTCGAGCTGGAGATGCTCGGCCGGCGTCGTGCTCTGCCGGCTTCACCCCAAGGGCGCACGTGGTGTGCGCCCGGTGGTGGTTCCCCCACCCCTGCCGAGAGTTCGTGACGGCTGACCGCCGGCAGGGCTCGGCGTACGGTCAGCGACCCCTCCGGGCGGTGGGGTGCGCACAGACTAGCGCCAGCGACCACCGGCGGCGGATGAAACCCCAACAAGAGCGACATACGACACCAGGGTGAAAGATCGACGGCGCAGCCGGACAGACTGATGACGTGGCGCCCCCAGGAGACGCGGCTGCGCAAGACCGCTTCGAGGCCCTCGTCGCCGAGGTCTACGCCCCGATTCAGCGCTACCTACGGCGGCGCACCGACCCGGCGGCCGCAGACGACGTCCTCGGTGACGTCCTCCTGGTGATGTGGCGGCGCCTCGACGACATCCCCGGCGAGGCGCCGGTCGCCTGGTGCTACGGCGTGGCGCGGGGCTGTCTGTCCAATGCCGTACGCGGGCAGCAGCGCCACCAGCGGCTCCTGCGTCGCCTCGCCCAGGTCGTAGAGCCCGCCGCCAGCGTGCCGTCGGAGGATTCGGATCTCGACGAGGCGCTGGGCGGGCTGACGCCGGCGGACCGCGAGCTGCTCCGCCTGTGGGCCTGGGAGCAGCTGGCCCCCCGCGAGATCGCCGTGGTGCTCGGCATCACCCCGAACGCCGCGAGCATCCGGCTGCACAGGGCGACGCGAAAGCTGCGCGACCGGTTGCAGGAACGAAAGGACGGCGGACCTGCCGGACATCTTGGTCAGCGACAGGGAACGGAGGCACCACGGTGACTGGCGACGACGACCTTCGGGCGCGTCTGGGCGCCATCGACCCGCAGCGTCCGGGCCGTGATCCCGGTGGGGCGTCCGCCTCCCCGACGGCATCGGAGACCGAGATCAAGGAGCGCGTCATGGAGACCATCGACCAGACCGGCGGCACGCCGGAGAGCCGGACCAGGAGTGGGCGTGGTCAGCCCCGGCTCCTCGCAGCGGCCGCCGCCGTCGTCCTCGTTGCCGCCGTCGGGGTCGGGGGCTGGTGGGTGACCGCAGACGACGACCCGCAGGTGTCCGTCCGGCCGGATGCGCCGGCACCGCTGGCGCTGTCCGTCGGTCCAGGAGACGCCATGACGTCGTGCCTCCCCTTCGACGTAGCCGTGCTGGCCGACATGCCGGTGGCCTTCGCCGCGACGGCGACCGCTGCCCAAGGGGACTCGGTGACCCTCGACGTCGACCGCTGGTACGCCGGCGGCTCCGCCGAGACGGTCACCGTCGACGTACCGGCGGGGCAGACGTCGGCCGCGCTCGACGGAGTGGACTTCGTGCAGGGCAAGCAGTACCTCCTCACCGCGACGGACGGGACGGTCAACGGCTGCGGCTTCAGCGGTCCCTCGACCCCCGAGCTGGAGAAGGCCTTCGCGGAGGCCTTCCCCGGCTGACCCTCCGCTCAGCCGTCGTAGGCAGCGAGCAGCGTCCAGCTGCTGCCCCCGTCGGCACTGATCTGGACGCCGCTGTCGTCGGCCGCGAGCAGTTTCCCCTCCTGGGCCACGGTGAACGCCTGGGGTGCGCCGGTGAGGCGCCCCCGGCGCTCCCACTCGGCCTCGGGGTCGGCGCCCGGGGCCCCCCACACGGTTCCGTCGGGCTCGGCTCCCGCGAGTCCACCGGTGGACCAGTCCACGGTCAACAGCCGAGGAGCGCCGCGTACGGGCCGGAAGGATGCCCCCGCGTCCCTGCTCAGCATCAGCCCGTCGGGCGTGGTGGCCAGCACCCGTTCCGGGTCGGACGGGTCGACGGTCACGTCCCGGATCGGGAACGTTGCTCGCTTGTTCCAGGTACGCCCGGTGTCCTCGCTGACGAGCAGCGTCCCGGTGGTGGAGTCGTACCCGTAGACGCGGTCACCGACCACGGCGAGGTCGTGGAAGTCGGCCTCGCCGCGCAAGGAGATCGGCTGCCAGGTCTCGGCGCGGTCCTTGCTGAGGATCAACCCGAGGTGCGGCGGCGAGTCCTCCCTGGGGTCCGGATGCCCCGACCCGAGGAACAGGTCGGGGCCTGCAACGGTGAAGCCCATCGTGTCCTGGAACCGGTCAGCGATGCGGACCGGCTCGGTCACGCCCCCGGTCGCTCCACCCTGGAGAGGGATCCGCCAGACCCCGTAGTGGCTCGCCGCGTACACGGCACCGTCAGCGGGGTTCAGTCCGAGGCCGTGGACGTGCCCGAAACCAGGGTCCGGCGGGTCGCCCAGAGCCGACTGCCCGTCGTCCGAGGCAGCTGAGTCCGGTGATCCGGATGATTGCGAGCCGGCGCAGCCGGCTACCAGCAACAGGACGGGAAGGAGCGCGGCGGCCAGCGCCCGGCTCGAGCGCCGACCGCGACCACGATCCATCATGTCTCAGCCGCCCAGAAGCTCGGTCATCGTCATGATCTCGGACGTCTGACTCTCGATGATCTGCCTCGCGAGGGTCTTGGCATCCTCGTTGACCCCGGCCTTCAGCTCCATCTCGGCCATGCCCACCGCCTGGCGGTGGTGGACGATCATCTGTTCGAGGAACAACCGCGAGGCGTCCTCGCCCGAGGCGTCCTCCAATGCGGTCATGTCCTCCTTGCTCATCATCCCGGGCATGTCGCCGCTGCCGTGGTCCATGCCTCCCATCGAGCCTCCGTCGTCGGTGGGCACGTCCTCGCCCCAGCCCACCAGCCATCCGGTCATCTGCTCCATCTCGGGTGCCTGCGCCGACTTGATGTCCTGGGCGAGCTCCTCCACCGCCGGGTCCACCCCGTCCTTGGCCAGGAGCAGGTCGCTCATCTCGATGGCCTGCGCGTGGTGGGGAATCATCCCCTGCGCGAACGTCACGTCCGCGTTGTTGTGCTCGCCGGAGGCCGGGGTGGCCGAGCCGGACGGTGCGGCGCTGGACGCGGTCGACGACGACGAGGTGGTGTCGTCCCCGCCGCAGGCGGCGAGAGTGAGGACTGCGCCGAGGGCAAGGGCGGTCGCTGCGAGTGTGCGGTTCATGAAGACGTTCCTTTCGAGCTCACGAGAATGGGGCGCCATGAAGCGGCACCGGACCTGACGGACGGAGTAGTTCGCAGACCTCAGGTCCGCAGGACTCCGAGCGTGAACAGACAGGGAGCCCGAGGGCTCGGGACATGGCGGACCCACCGAAGCGGGCTGCTCGACGCGGCCGACCACGGCCGTAGGCGGCGACGGGTCCGCGCGAGAAGGAGCAGCAGAGTCGTCGCGGCGACGAGCAGGACGGCCATGCAGACCTCGACCAGCTTCTCGGGCAGGGTCGGTCCCCCCGAGGGGGCGCTCGTTACGGGCCCGTCAACCATCGCGGTGCTGCTCATCACGGCGTCACCCATGACCGAGGAGCCCATCACGGCGGCGTGCCCGCCTGCAGCCGGGACCTGGGCATGGTGGCCGGTGGTCAGCACGTGCATGGCGAGCACCCCGGCGACCGCGAGCACCGATGCGGCGCGGCAGGTCGCGGTGAGCAGGCCTCGGGTGTCCACGCCACCACTGTGCCTCATGAAGCACGCTGATGCGCAGTAGCATCCGCGGGTGCGGGTCACCATGCTGCTGGCCGACGCGGCCCAGGAGGTCAACGGCAAGCTCTATGTGCTCGGCGGCGGCTGGTCGGTGACCGGACCCGACCTGCCCCCGATGTCCCTGGCCATCAAGCTGGACGTCCCCTGGGGCGAGGCGGGCGCACCCCACACCTTCGAGATCGTCCTCGTCGACACCGACGGGCGTCCGGCGACCGCATCCGGAGGGACCGACGTCCGCGTGGAGGGCACCTTCGAGGTCGGCCGCCCTGAGGGGCTGCTCGTCGGGAGCGACATCGACTTCGCGTTCGCTGTCAACGTCCCGCCGTTCCCGCTGCCACCGGGGCGTTACGCGTGGCAGCTCTCGATCGACGGCGCCACGCACGAGGACTGGTTGCGGCCCTTCCAGGTGCGGGCGCGCGCGTGACGGTCACGCTGGCGGACGTGGTCGGCGTCCTCGACCGGCTCTACGACCCGAGGTGGGCGGCATCGTGGGACGCGGTGGGGCTGGTGACCGGTGACCCCGACCAGCCCGTACGCCGGGTAATGCTGGCCGTCGATCCCGTCCAGGTGGTCATCGACGAGGCGATCGCGTGGGAGACCGACCTCCTGGTCACCCACCACCCCCTCCTGCTGCGTGGGGTCCACGGTGTCGCAGCCACGGGTCCCAAGGGGCGTGCCGTGACCGATCTGGTCCGGGCTGGGGTGGCGCTGCACGTGGCACACACCAACGCCGACGTTGCCGACCCCGGCGTGTCCGACGCGCTCGCCGGTGTTCTCGGGGTGAGCGGTCTCCGTCCGCTGCAGGTCGACCCGTCAGCGGCCGACGGCCGCCGTGGGCTCGGGCGGGTGGGCCGGCTGGACGTACCGACCACGCTCGAGTCCTTCGCCGACGCCGTGACGGCCGCGCTGCCCCGCACCGAGGCAGGCCTCCGCGTAGCGGGCGACCCGGACCGCCCGGTCCACACGGTGGCCGTCTGCGGCGGGGCGGGGGACGATCTGTTCGACGAGGTACGCGCGAGCGGCGTGGACGTCTTCGTCACCGCCGACCTGCGACACCATCCCGCGTCCGAGGCGCTGGAGCACGGCACCCCTGCCCTGGTGGACTGCTCGCACTGGGCCACCGAGTGGCCGTGGCTCGCGGACGCCCAGCGGCTGCTCCTCGCCGGCCTCGGCGCCGGGGCGGATACGGTGGAGACGAGGGTGTCCACGGTCGTCACGGACCCCTGGACGTCCCACCAGAGGAGCCAGAGCTGAAAGCCGCAGCGCCCGACCAGCAGCGCCTGCTCGACGTCCAGGGCCTCGACACCCGGATGGACCAGCTCGCGCACCGGCGCTCGACCCTGCCCGAGCACGCCGCGCTCGCCGAGGTCGAGACGCGGCTGCGCACCCTGGGTGACGAGATCGTGGGTGCCGAGACTGAGGCCAGCGACCTCGCCCGTGAGCTCAGGAAGGCCGAGGGCGACGTGGACCAGGTCCGGGAGCGGGCCGAACGAGACCAGAAGCGCCTCGACGGAGGGCAGGTGTCTTCTTCCAAGGAGCTGGAGAGCCTCCAGCACGAGATCGCCACGCTCGGCCGGCGCCAGGGCGACCTCGAGGAGGTCGTGCTGGAGATCATGGAGCGCCTCGAGTCCGCGCAGAGCCGCCGTGCCGAGCTGGGCGCCCAGCAGGAGGCGGCGCACGCCCAGCGCCTCGAGGTGACGGCCTCCCGCGACACGACGACCGGCGAGATCGACGGTGAGGTCGTCCAGCTGGTGGCCCAGCGGAGCACCCAGGTCGGCGGGCTCGACGACGCACTGGTCGCGCTCTACGAGAAGATCCGGGCCCAGCCGGGCGGCGTCGGTGCGGCCGAGCTCAAGGCGCGGCGGTGCGGTGGCTGCCGGCTCGAGCTCAACAACGTGGAGATCGGCCAGCTGCGCGACGCGGACCCCGACGAGGTGATGCGCTGCGACGAGTGCCGCCGCATCCTGGTGCGCACCTCCGAGTCCGGGCTCTAGCCCGTGGCCCGTTTCGTCGTCGAGGCGGACGGGGGGTCTCGCGGAAACCCCGGCCCCGCGGCGTACGGCGCAGTGCTTCGTGACGCGGAGACAGGTGACGTGCTGGTCGAGCGGGCCGAGCACATCGGGACAGCAACCAACAACGTGGCGGAGTACCGCGGGCTGATCGCCGGTCTGACGGCCGCCCGCGAGCTCGACCCGTCGGCAACCGTCGAGGCGCGGCTGGACTCCAAGCTCATCGTGGAGCAGATGGCCGGCCGGTGGAAGATCAAGCATCCGTCGATGAGGCCGCTGGCACTTCAGGCGCGCGAGATCCTGCCGCCGGAGAACGTGACGTACGTCTGGGTGCCTCGCGAGCGCAACAAGCACGCCGACCGCCTGGCCAACGAGGCCCTCGACGCCGCCGCCCGCGGCCAGAAGTGGTCCGAGTCTGCGAGCACGGCTGCGCTCGACAGGGCAGTCGTCAGCTCGGGGGACGAGGCCGAGGTCGAGCCGGTCCCCACCTCGCTCGTCGGCTGGGACGTCGGCATGGGCGCGCCGTCGACGCTGCTCCTGCTGCGCCACGGCGAGACCGAGCACACGGCCCAGAAGCGATTCAGCGGTAGCGACGGTGCCGACCCTCCCCTCACGAGTGAAGGAGAGCGGCAGGCGCGCGCGGCCGCGGACCGGCTCGTGCGCGAGGGCGCCGTCGACGCAGTCGTCAGCTCGCCGATGCGCCGAGCGCGCCAGACCGCCGACATCGTCGCGGACGCTCTCGGGCAGGAGGTCCATGAGGTCGCCGACGTCCGTGAGTGCGCCTTCGGCGAGTGGGAGGGCCTGACGTTCGCGGAGGTCCAGGAGGGTTGGCCAGAGCTGCTCGCTTCGTGGCTCGCCGACCCCACCGTCGCTGCGCCCGGAGGTGAGTCCTTCGATGCCGTACGCCGGCGCGTGCAGGTCGCCCGCGACAAGCTGCGCGCGC
Organism: Spirochaetaceae bacterium; assembly: GCA_026786145.1. Lineage (GTDB taxonomy): Bacteria > Actinomycetota > Actinomycetes > JACCUZ01 > JACCUZ01 > JAJAYQ01. Next base: position 10,167 of record JAJAYQ010000105.1, read on the forward strand.
GCCATCCCCACCGGACCGTCCTGGTCGTGACGCACGTGGTCCCGGTGAAGCTGCTGGTGGCCGACGCGTTGGGGGCGCCGCTGTCGGTGGTCTACCGGATGGAGCTCTCGCCCGCGTCGCTCACCGAGGTGCAGTGGTACGAGGGGGGAGCCACGTCGATGCGGCGCTTCAACGACGCAGCCCACCTGAGCGGCTGAGCTGGCCTGCTCGGTCTGCTCAGCGCGCGAGCTTGGGCAGGACCTCGCGGCCGAAGACCTCGATCCACTCGGCCTGGTTGCGCCCGACGTTGTGCAGGTAGACCCGGTCGAACCCGAGGTCGACGAACTGCTGGATGTGCGCCCTGTGCACGTCCGGGTCGGACGAGATGACCATCCGGCCCTCGAAGTCCTCCGGGCGTACGAGAGCAGCCATCGCCGCGAAGTCGTGGGGAGAGCGGATGTCGGCCTTGGGGAACTTCATGCCGCCGTTGGGCCACTCGGTCATCGCGTTGGCCAGCGCCTCCTCGTCGGTCGGTGCCCACGACAGGTGGAGCTGGAGCACCCTCGGCATCGAGTCGGGGTCCTTGCCGGCCTCCCTCGCGCCCTCGGCGAACTTGGCGAACAGACCGTCGATCTTGTCCAGCGGTGCGCCGACGGTGATGATGCCGTCCGCGAAACGCCCGGTGCGCTTGGCATTGATCGGTCCGGCGGTCGCGACGAGCACCGGCGGGGCGGTCTCGGGCATCGTCCAGAGGCGGGTGGTCTCCAGGGTGAAGAAACGGCCCTGGTGCTTGACGTCCTTGCCGGCCGACGACGCGTCGAACAGCTTCTTGATGATCTCGATGGCCTCGAACATCCGCAGCGACCGTTCGGCGGCCTCGGGCCAGTAGCCGCCGATCACGTGCTCGTTGAGCGCTTCGCCTGCCCCGACGCCGAGCCAGTGCCGGCCGGGGTACATCTCCGCCAGGGTCGCGGACGCCTGGGCCACGACTGCCGGGTGGAAGCGGAACGAGGGGCAGGTCACTCCCGGCCCGAGGTCACCGGTGGTGCGCTCTCCGACAGCGGTGAGCACGTTCCAAACGAACGACGACTGTCCCTGGGCGGGAACCCATGGCTGGAAGTGGTCGGCGGCCATACAGCCGGAGAACCCGTGCTGCTCGGCAAGGACAGTGAGCTCGACCGCCTCGCGGGGGCCGAACTGCTCCAGCATCGCCGCGTAGCCCACCGTCAGGTCTGCCATGCCCGCGAGCGTAGTGCGGCAGGGATGCGAGGCAGTGAGTTCTCCGACTCCCTGCTTAGGTTCGTTGCATGAGGTCGGCGATGGTCATGAGGGCGGAGGTCGCGGCGCTGAGCGTGCGCTCTATCGCCGACGGCCACGTCGACCCGAGTGCGGTCGGAGTGCTGGCCGACGTCGACGCGATGGCGCTCGAGGCCGAGGACCGGGTCGAGCTGATCCGCGCGTGGGAGCGGGTCAAGGCAATGGTCGACGTCGGCGCGTCAGGACGCCGGACTGGACGATCCCGGTATGGACGCGCTGCGCAGGTGGCCGCGATCGTCGTCGACCTGGCGACGTCCTGGGCATGGCCGAGAATCCAGGGGAGATCCCCGGCTACGGCGCGATCCCCGGTCCGCTGGCCCGGGAGATGGCGAGCAACCGCGACTGGGTCCGGTGGACCATCGACCCGGGCTCCCGCCAGGTCATCGACCGCGGCGCCGATACGTACCGGCCCTCCGATCGGATGAAGGTGTTCCTCGCAACGCCAAGACCCACGGCGGCTGGCGTCTGCACCACAACGCGGAAACCGGCACGAAGACCTGGACCAGCCCACTCGGTCGCCGATACGCCAAAGGCACCGATCCTCCTCTGGCGTGAGGCGGTGCGTAGGCTGCTGGGATGCCTCGGCGACACCTTTCCTTGCGCGCGGGCGATGACCCCGCCGCGCGGGACCTGCGGGCCGGCTTCGCCCGCATCAGGTCCGAGCTGGAACTGCCGGAGGAGTTCCCCGCCGAGGTGACGGCGGAGGCACAACAGGCTGCCAAGAACCCGCGGCTCCCGGCGTACGACATGACGGATCTGCCCTTCCTCACCATCGACCCGCCCGGCTCTACCGACCTCGACCAGGCCATGCACATCGAGCGCCGGGGGAGGGGCTACCGGGTGCGCTACGCCATCGCCGACGTCGGCGCGTTCGTCGCGCCGGGTGGGGCGATCGACCGCGAGGCCCATCTCCGCGGCGAGACGCTCTACAGCCCCGACACGCGCACGCCTCTGCACCCGCCGGTGATCTCGGAGGGAGCAGCGTCCCTGCTCGCGGACCAGACCCGGCCGGCGGTCCTCTGGGTCCTCGACCTCGACTCGGACGGCGAGGAGACCGGCGTCGAGGTGCGTCGGGCGATGGTGCGCTCGCGCAACCGCTTCGACTACGCCGAGGTGCAGGGCCTGGTCGACTCGGGCACGGACGACGAGCGGCTGCAGCTGCTCGCCGAGGTCGGCAAGCTGCGTAAGACCATCGAGGCGGAGCGCGGCGGGGCGAGCCTCCCGATCCCCGAGCAGGAGATCGAGGAGGACGGCGGCGCCTTCCGGCTGACCTACCGGGTGACGCGTCCCGTCGAGTCGTGGAACGAGCAGATCTCCCTGCTGACCGGCATGGCCGCTGCCGACCTGATGCTGCACGCGGAGATCGGTGTTCTGCGGACGTTGCCCGAGGCTCCTGCGGACGCGGTCCGGCTCCTGAGACGGTCGGCGCACGCACTGGGCATCGAGTGGTCGCATCCCACGTCGTACGCCGAGGTGATCAGCTCGCTCGACCCCACCAACCCGCGCCACGCCGCGTTTCTCGAGGATGCGACCTCGCTGCTGCGCGGGGCCGGCTACACCGCCTTCGACGGGGAGCTGCCGGACCGGGCGACGCACGCCGCGGTGGCAGCCGAGTACGCGCACGCCACGGCGCCTCTGCGGCGCCTGGTCGATCGGTACGTGAGTGAGGTCTGCCTGTCGGTGTGCGCCGGTGAGGACGTACCTGGGTGGGTGCGCAGCGCGCTGCCTGCACTGCCGGCGGAGATGGAGGAGAGCGACCGGCGCGCCAGGGCCTTGGAGCGGGAGTGTCTGGCGCTGATGGAGGCCGTGGTGCTGCGAGACGCTGTCGGACAGGAGTTCGACGCGGTGGTCGTCGACGTCCGTGACGACGGCGGGGGGACCGTGCAGCTGGCCGAGCCCGCGGTGCGTGCTGCCTTCGACGGCAAACTGCCTCTGGGTGAGCGGCTGCGCGTGCGCCTGTCCGAGGCCGACGTCGAGAAGCGGTCCGTCCGCTTCAGCCCGGTCTGAGGGCCGCTACGCTGCGGGTACGGCGGACGAGCCGGCCGGACGGTCGCGTCAGGAGAGATCCTGCCGAGGAAAGTCCGGGCTCCACAGGGCAGGGTGGTGGGCAACACCCACCCGGGGTGACCCGCGGGACAGTGCCACAGAGAACAGACCGCCGGGACCGTCCTCGGATGGTCCCGGTAAGGGTGAAACGGTGGTGTAAGAGACCACCAGCGGCCGGGGTGACCCGGTCGGCTCGGCAAACCCCACCCGGAGCAAGGTCAGACAGGGAGCGTTCGAGGGTGCCCGCCCGAGCTCCCGGGTAGACCGCTTGAGGCTGTCGGCAACGGCAGCCGTAGATGGATGGCCGTCCGTGCGCTCCGGCGCACGACAGAACCCGGCTTACAGGCCGACTCGTCCGCCGCCTGTGTCCGTCGCTGTCCGCGTGTGGCCGGAATGGGCCGCTGACCTGTGGAAACGCGGTCATGAAGATGTATTTCTAGTGTCCGCGGGAGACGCCCAGACCTAGCTATAGCTAGCGTGAGTGCAGGCCGCCGCGGCACCAGGCTGTGGTCGGCGAAGCCCAGCGACCGATAGAAGCCGAGCGCCAGTTTGTTGTGCAACAGCACGTCGAGCTTGACCAGTCGCCCAGTCCACGGGCCACCCAGCAGAGCCGGCGCTGCCTTTCCGAGGCAGGCCCGTACGTCGTCGGTCGCGGGCCACGAAGAACTGCCGCAGGTACACCTCGTCATCCTCCTCGCGCCACACCGCGTAGGCGACCGGGTCTCCTCCGAGTTCGATCAGCGCGACCGCGTACTCGCCGGCGAGCCATCGCACATCCGCTGGCGAAGCTCGCCTTGGCTGGCCGGGTTGTCATGTCCTTGGTCCACGATCAGCGGCTGGTTGAAGCGCGGCAGCAGGTCCACGCCGGCCGCCGTCGCGCCGAAGCACGAGTTCTTGGTGCTTGTCGGTCATCTGCGGGATTCAACATGCGCTTCAGGGCTGCTGCAAAAGCCCTCGGGTCGGTCCCTCGGGTCGGGCGCTCGGCCCGCGTGGTGACGCCATGGGCCGTGCGCCGGGCAGAGCCGTGCGAGGAGATCCCGTGTGCTACACCGCCAAGCCGCCCGTTCACTCCCCTGTCGCAGGTCACAGGCGGGCGATGCGCGCGATGTCCTCGTCGAACTCGGCCACGATGGTGTCGGTGAGTGTGCTGCGGGTGTCGGCGAGGGCGGCGAGATAGTCCTCGGTACGCGGGCCGCGCGTGTCTCGCCCGACGTCCGCCTGGTCGTACACGGCGGACTCCAGGGCCCGCTGCGATGCCTTGCGCGCGGCGTACTCGATGTCGGCCGGGGTGAACAGGTTGCTGGCCTCGACCAGGGCGTCGAGGTCGACGAGCTCCGCGACCGGGTCCGGGACGTAGCGCACCCAGATGGCGCGCCGGGCGGTCGCGTCCGGTGGCCCGATGGGAATCACGTAGTCGAAGCGGCCGTGTCGCAGGAACGCCGGGTCCAGTGCGCGGACGAAGTTGGTGGCGCAGATCAGGATCCGCCCCTCCTTCTCGCGGAAGGCGGAGATGCACTTGAGCAGCTCGTTGGTCACGCCCTGCGTCGGCGAGGGCGGGCGACCACCGCGCTCGGCTGCGATCTCCTCCACCTCGTCGATGAACACCACGGCGTGCTCCAGGTCGGCGATCTCGCCGAACGTGTCGTGGAGCGCGAGCGCCAGCCCCGGACCCTCGGCAGCCAGCCGGGAGGGCAGGACCTCGACGAACGGCCACCCCAGCCGGGACGCGACCGCCTTGGCAAAGGTCGTCTTGCCGGTGCCTGGAGGGCCGAAGAGCACCACCGACCGCGGGGGGAGCACGCCGAACTCGTCGGCGAGGTCCGGGTCCGACAGCGGCAGCACCAGCCGACGCTCGATGATCATCTTCTCCCGCTCCATACCGGCCAGTGCGTTCCACAGGTTGTCCGGGAGCATGTGACCGCCGAGCTGCTCGAGCCGCCCGACCTCCTGCGGTTGCAGCGGTACGACCCGCTCGAAGTACACCAGGGCCCGGGTCGCGTAGCCCCGGTTGCGGAACGCGTCGACTCCGGTCTCGCCCTCGGGCAGCAGTGCGGCTAGCCGGTGCACCCCCCGCGCGGTGAGGCGCTTCTCCAGCTCGGTGAGCATGGTCGAGCCGAGCCCGCGGCCGCGCCAGTCGTCGGCCAGGGCCAGCAGGTTCACCCAGGCCCGGTCCCCGTTGACCCGCGCGACGCAGGCCCCGACGACGATGGGCCCGACGACGACGACCACGGCCGCGCCCTCGTCCCGGATGGCGGCCAGGATCTCGGCGAGCCCGTAGACCGGCTCGACACCGGTCTTGCGCGACTCCTCCCAGATCCGGACGACCTGGTCGAGGTCGTCGTCGTGGAAGTCACGGATCCGCCAGCTGGCCATGACCGGGAGTGTGGCAGGAGGGTCGGGAGGCGGTCACACGAGCACGGTCCGGAGATAGTCGTCGCTGGGCGTTCGACCCGGGTGCTCGTCGAACAGACCGCGGCTGTCGACCCCAGCCGACTGGGTTCGCCAGCGGGCCAGCTCACCCTCGACGAGATGCAGCAGGTCGACGCGGCACTGCGCCTTGTGATGGCGATCTGAGTCGCAGGCACCCAACCTGTGACGGCCCAGCGACGGCCCAGCGACTCTACTGCCGGACGAAACCCCAGGTCGGAGGCATGATCACGACTCTGGTGACTGTTCCCGGCTGACAGGCCGACTCGTGGGCGGCATGGCCGACACCATCACCTTCCGCCCGGATGACGACACCACGAGGGCGCTGGCGGCCCTGACCGCTGACGGAACTCCCGTGTCGTCAGCGGTTCGCTCTGCGCTGATCACGGCTGCTCGCGCCCGCGCCGGCGAAGCGCTGCGTGCGGAGGCGGCGACGCTGGCTGACGACGAGGCTGACCGTGCCGAGGCGGCTCGGGTGCTGCGGGACATGGAGACGTTGCGTGTGTGGTGAGGTGTTCCGGCTGCGTTCCCCACGCGCGACCCGGGGGAGTGAGCAGGCCGGTGCTCGGTACGCAGTCGTCGTGCAGTCGGACCTGCTGACGCTCTCGACGCTGCTCGTCGCCCCGACGTCGACGTCATCCCGGCCAGCGAGCTTTCGTCCGGAGGTCGTGGTGGCGGGGCTTTCCACCCGGGTGCTCGTCGAGCAGACGGCAGCCGTC
>JAJAYQ010000106.1 GCA_026786145.1 Spirochaetaceae bacterium
GGCCGGAGAGGGGATCTCGGTGTCGACCTTGTCGGTGGACACCTCGAGCAGCGGCTCGTCGGCGTTGACCTGCTCGCCCTCCTGCTTGAGCCAGCGGGTGACGGTGCCTTCGGTCACGCTCTCGCCGAGGGCCGGCATCGTTACCGAGTGCGACATGGGCTCGCGTCTCCTTCTGGTCAGCGACGTTGCGGCAGGCGGGTGGGCATCATCCGTGCGCGTGCAGGGGCTTTCCGGCCAGGGCGAGGTGGGCCTCGCCCACCGCCTCGGTCTGCGTCGGGTGCGGATGGATCAACGATGCGACATCGTCGGGGTAAGCCTCCCACCCGTAGATGAGCTGGGCCTCCGCGACGAGCTCTGCGACGCGGCTGCCGACCATGTGGATGCCGACGATCGGCCCGTCCTTCTGTCGCACCAGTTTCACGAACCCGGCCGTCCTGAGGATCTGGCTCTTGCCGTTACCGGCGAGGTCGTAGGTGAGGCTCTCCACCGCGTCGTCGCCGTACTTTTCCTTGGCGCGCGCCTCGGTGATCCCCACGGACGCGACCTCGGGCTCGGAGTACGTGACGCGGGGGACGCCGTCGTAGTCGATCGGTGCGGGGTCCAGCCCCGCCAGCCGCTCGGCGACCATGATCCCCTCGCCGAAGCCGACGTGGGCGAGCTGGGGGGTGGGGATGAGGTCGCCGACCGCGGAGATCGTGTCGATGTTCGTCCGGCAGTGCTCGTCGACCTTGACGAAGCCGCGTTCCATCTCGACGCCGACCTGCTCGTAGCCGAGCTCCTGCGAGACGGGTCCGCGACCGACCGCCACGAGCAGCAGCTCCGCCTCGATGGTCTTGCCGTTCTCCAGCGAGACCTTGACCCCCTTCTCCGACTTCTCGACCCCGGAGAAGCGCGAGCCGAGCTCGAAGCCGATCTTTCGCTTGCGGAACGCCCGTTCCAATGCTTTGGACGCCTGCTCGTCCTCCATTGAGACGAGGTGCGGCAGCGCCTCCACGATGGTCACGTCGGCGCCGAAGGACTTCCACACGGACGCGAACTCGCACCCGATGACACCGCCGCCGAGGACCACCACCGACGCGGGGACGAAGTCGAGCTTGATCGCATGGTCGCTGTTCAGGACGAGGGTGCCGTCGATGTCCAGGCCGGGCAGGGTCTTGGGCGTGGAGCCGGTGGCCAGGACGACGTGGCGGCCCTCGTAGCGCTGCCCGTCCACCTCGACCGCGGTGGGCCCCACGAGCCGGCCCATCCCCTCGACGTAGGTGATCTTGCGGCTCTTCACGAGTCCCTGCAGGCCCTTGTAGAGCCGGCCGACGACACCGTCCTTGTACGCGTTGACCGCGGGCATGTCGATGCCCTCGAACGTCGAGCGGACGCCGAACTGCTCGCTCTCGCGGGACGAGTCGGCCACCTCGGCCGCGTGCAGGAGTGCCTTCGTGGGGATGCAGCCGCGGTGCAGACAGGTCCCGCCGAGCTCGCCCTTCTCGACGAGGACGACGGTGAGGCCGAGCTGCGCCGCTCTCAGGGCGCAGGCGTAACCTCCGCTGCCCCCTCCGAGGATCACGACATCGAACACGGTGCCGGTGCTGTCCGCCACGGCGTACTCCTTCAGGTCTCGAGAGCGTGGCCCTCATCCTGTCACCGCGGACCGCGCTCCGGGACAGCGGGTGAGGGCGATCTGCACCCGTGGCTCGATGATCATCTGGAACACGTGGACCGTGCCCTACCGTTGCCTTGGCAAACGGGTCCCGGCGCTGACGCCGGGCCGGGTGGAGGAGGAGAGATCGGTGTCGCTGTTCCGTCGACGGGCACGCCCCGGCACGCTGCGCGAGTCCGACTCCGCCGACGTGGAGCACCTGATGTCCTTCGCGCGCAGCAACACCGGGGTCGAAGCCTTCGTCGAGCCTCCGACGACGGTCTCGGCGACCACCGTGGTGTTCGTGGCCAACACGGGCGAGTGGACGCGACGACGGGTCCGCGACGCCCGGGCGGCCCATGAGCTCGCCAACCGGCTCGGGGTGCCGTCCTACGACGCGGCAGTCGTCGGCTACCCGCAGCGGATGCGCGACTGGAACGTCAGCCGCTCGAGCCGCCGCCCCGATGGCGGCGGCTCGACCTCCTGACCCGGAGCGGTCAGCCCTTCGCAGCCTTGACCTTGGCGACCTTGGCGACCTTGACCTTCGCGACCTTCGCCGTCTTGACCTTTGCTGGCTTCTCGGCCCTCTCGGCCACCTTCGCGGCCTTCTTTGTTGCCTTCGCTACCTGCTTGGCCGCCTTCGCGGCCAGCTTCTCGGCCTTGTCCTTCTTGCCACAGTCCGACTGGGCTGCGGCCGACATCAGTGCCCCGCGGTCCGCGCTTCCCTTGGTCGCCTTCGCGACGAAGGAGACGTAGGCACCGTGGTTGGCTGCGGCATCGCACTCCACCGGATACAGGGGCGCCACGATCACGGGCGGCACGACCACAGGCGCTTCGGTGAGAGAGCTCTCGGCCTCCTCAGCGTCGTCGGCCTCGCTGACGTCGGCGTCGTCGGCGTCGTCGGCGTCGTCGGCGTCGTCGGCGTCGTCCCCGTCATCGTCAGCGACCGCCGCCGTCACGACCGGGACGGGGACGGTGTCCGACGCGTCGGACACCGACACCATGGCGGCCGTCGCGCCACCCGCGCCGACGACCGCGATGGCGAGGGCGAGAGCTCCGAGGCGGATGTGACGGGCGAGGGTCTCGAGGAGTACGGCGAGCACGGCGGGCCTCCGGAGCGACTGGTGCCTCGGGACGGACGTGCCGGGGCACCTGCTCCATCGGTCCCCGTCACAGGTCTGTTACCGAAAGTAACCCCTAGGTCACCCGATCGGCCCTGTCGGCACCGCCCGCTGCTCTAGAGCCAGACTTCTCTAGAGCGCTCCGCGCGCAATGTCCTCGGCCAGCCGGACCAGCGTCCGCACCGGGTGGCCCGTCCCGCCCTTGGCCGTGTAGCCGTGGGGGGTCGACTCGTTCCAGGCCGGTCCCGCGACATCGAGGTGCGCCCAGCGGATCCCCTCGGGGACGAACTCCTTGAGGAACAGTCCCGCCACGAGCATGCCGCCGTACTTGTCGCCCATGTTCGCGATGTCCGCGACCTGTGAGTCCATCGAAGGGCGCAGCTCTTCGGGCAGCGGCATCGGCCACATCTGCTCGCCGGCCGCCTTCGCCGACGCCGCGATGGCGTCGCGCAGGTCGTCGTCGTTGGACATGATCGCCGAGGTGCGGCTGCCGAGGGCCACGAGCTGGGCACCGGTCAGCGTCGCGACGTCGACGATGAGGTCGGGCTTGTCCTCGGCCGCGCGCACGATCGCGTCGGCCAGCACGAGCCGTCCCTCGGCGTCGGTGTTGAGCACCTCGACGGTCCTGCCGCCGTAGATCGTGATGACGTCCGAGGGCCGCTGCGCCGAGCCGGACGGCATGTTCTCGGCCATCGGGGCCCAAGCGGTGACGTTGACGTCCAGGCCGAGCCGGGCGATCGCGGTGATGGCCGCGATGACCGCAGCGGCCCCGCCCATGTCGGACTTCATCCACTCCATCGCGGTCGGCGGCTTGAGCGAGAGGCCGCCCGAGTCGAACGTGATGCCCTTGCCGACCAGCGCCAGGTGACGCTTCCCGCGCCCGGACCGGTAGGTCAGCTTCACCAGTCGTGGGGGTCGCGAGGAGCCCTGCCCGACACCGAGGATCCCGCCGTACCCGCCCTTCTTCAGGGCCCGCTCGTCCAGAACCTCCGCGCTGACCCCGGCGGCCTTCGCCGCGGTCACGGCCTCAGCGGCGAGCTGGGCCGGCGGCAGGTCCAGGGGAGGGGTGTTGACCAGGTCGCGGGCCAGGTGAACGGCGGCCACGACGGTGTGCGCCCGCTCGACGGCGGCCTTCGTTGCTCGCTCGCGGGGGGAGTCGACGACGAGGACGAAGGAGTCCACCGGGTCCTTGTGCGCGGCCTTGGACGCGACGCGGTAACGCCGGTACGCGTAGGCACCGAGCAGCGCCCCCTCGGCGACCGCGCCCACCTGCTCCGGGTCACCCGCCGGAAGGGCCAGTCCGACGTTGCGGGTCCCGGCGAGCGCGCGGGTGGCCGCCCCTGCCGCGCGGCGCAGCACCTCCCCGTCGTACGCCGTGGTGGACCGGCGACCTCGACCCTCGGTGGCCGGCGGCTTGCCCAGGCCGACCGCCACCACGACGGGGGCGGTCGTCGCCCCCTGGGCCGCCACCTTGGTGACCTCACCGGCGACCCCGGTGCCGCCCAACGCCTCGACGACCGCGGCCAGCCGGCCCTTGAACGCCTTGTCGACGTCCTCCGACCCGGTGACGAGGACCACGCCGTCCGGCCCCTTCGCGACGCCGACAACGAGCGCGTCGACTTTCAGGCCGGAGGGCTTGCTGCTGCTCAGGGTGACCGTTGACACGGAGGATCCGTCCTGCTCGTCGGGGAGGTCTCAAGAGACACGGCTGTCTCTGACTGGCCGAGCTCGCGATGCTAGCGTCCGCCGGATGAGCGAATCGAGCGGCGGCGCCACACTGCGTCGCTCACCCCTGCACGGTCGCCACACGGCGCTGGGCGCGAAGATGGCCGATTTCGGTGGGTGGGCCATGCCGATCGAGTACCCCGGCGGCGGCGTGGTGCGCGAGCACACCGCAGTGCGGGAGTCGGTGGGTCTCTTCGACGTCAGCCACCTCGGCAAGGCCGTCGTGCGAGGTCCCGGAGCGGCCGAGCTGGTCAACGCCTCGCTGACCAACGACCTCCGCCGGATCGGCCCGGGCAAGGCGCAGTACACGCTGTGCTGCGACGACGCCACCGGTGGGGTGGTGGACGACCTCATCGCCTACTACCTCACCGACGACGAGGTCTTCCTGATCCCCAACGCAGCCAACAGTGCCGAGGTCGTGCGCCGGCTCGCGGCAGCTGCACCCGAGGACGTCGAGGTCCGTGACCTGCACGAGGAGCACGGCGTCCTCGCGGTCCAGGGGCCGCGCAGCGACGACGTCCTGCAGGCGCTCGGCCTGCCGAACGCTGCGACGGGTCTTGCGTACATGGCTTTCGAGGCGGCGACGTGGCAGGGGAAGCCGGTGATCGTCTGCCGCACCGGCTACACCGGCGAGCGGGGCTACGAGCTGGTGCCGCGCTGGACCGATGCCCCCGCCCTCTGGGACGCGGTGCTGGCCGCGGGGGAGCTGCACGGCATCCGCCCCTGCGGCCTCGGAGCGCGCGACACGCTGCGCACCGAGATGGGCTACCCGCTGCACGGCCAGGACCTGTCGCCGGAGATCACGCCCGTCCAGGCCAGGTGCGGCTGGGCGGTCGGCTGGAAGAAGGACGCTTTCTGGGGCCGGGACGTCCTCATGGCCGAGCGGGAGGCGGGTGCCCGGCGGCTGCTGTGGGGGCTCGAGGGTCTCGAGCGCGCGATCCCGCGCCCGCACATGACCGTGACCGCACGAGGCGGTGCGGGCGTCGGCGAGGTGACGAGCGGGACGTTCTCGCCGACCCGCAAGGTGGGCATCGCGCTGGCGCTGCTCGACCGGGTCGTGGCCGAGGGCGACGAGGTCGTCGTGGACGTGCGGGGCCGGGAGGCCGCGTTCCGGGTCGTCAAGCCGCCCTTCGTGACCCCCGCGACCACGATCTCCTGACCCGCTTGGGTGCGCTCAGCGCAGCGCCGCCGCCGCCCGCAGCACGGGGACGGCGAGCAGGGCGCCCGTCCCGTCCTCCTGCCGGATGCCGAGGTCGAGCAGCGGGCGGAGGGCCAGGCGGGTGAGCGCCAGGTCGTGCGCCGGCTCGGGGCTGCGGTGCCCGGCCAGCCACCAGTCCGCGCCCCGGAAGGCGATCCGCTGGGCGAGGAGACCGCCCCCGACC
>JAJAYQ010000107.1 GCA_026786145.1 Spirochaetaceae bacterium
CGGATATCGGTGAACTCCCACCGCGGCTCGATGCGCACGTAGATGTGGACTCCCCGGTTGCCCGACGTCTTGGGGAAGCCGCGCCAGCCGAGCTCCGCCAGCAGCTCACGCGCCACGGCTGCCACAGTCACCGCGTCCTTGAAGTCAGTGCCCGGTTGCGGGTCGAGGTCGATGCGCAGCTCGTCAGGGTGGTCGACATCGGCCCGGCGCACCGGCCACGGGTGGAACGTGATGGTGTTCTGCTGCGCGCACCAGGCGACCGTCGCCAGCTCGGTCGGACAGACCTCGTCGGCCGCACGGCCGCTCGGAAAGGTGATGTGCGCCGTCTCGACCCACTCGGGAGCGCCCTTGCTGATGCGCTTCTGGTAGAACGCGTCCGCCCCACGCCCGTTCGCGCGGGTCGCCACCTTGGCTCCCTCGTGCACGCCGTCCTGCCACCGCTCCAACGTGACGGGGCGGTTCAGGAGCGCGCGCAGAATGCCGTCGCCGACCGCCAGGTAGTACTCGACCACGTCGATCTTGCGGATGCCGGCGGCGGGGAACGTGAGCTTCTCGGGGTTGGTCACCTTGACGGTGCGCGGGCCGACCTCGAGCTCGACGAACGGTGACGCCATGCCGTCACGCTACCCACACGGCTCCCGGCGGGCTCCTCCGGCGAGCCGTATCCTTGAGGCATGTTCAAGAAGAAGGAAGAGACCGACAGAACGTACGAGGTCGACAAGACCGACGAGCAGTGGCGTGAGGAGCTCAGCCCGGAGGAGTACAACGTGCTGCGCGAGGCCGGCACCGAGCGCGCCTTCACCGGCGAGTACAACGACACCAAGACGCTCGGCGTCTACAGCTGCCGGGCCTGCGGCAACGAGCTGTTCCGTAGCGAGGCGAAGTTCGACTCGCACTGCGGCTGGCCGTCGTTCTACGAGCCCAGCGAGGGTGACGCGGTCGACCTCATCTCCGACAACTCACACTTCATGCGTCGTACGGAGGTCCGCTGCCGTCGCTGCGGGTCGCATCTCGGTCACGTCTTCGAGGACGCCCCGCAGACCCCCACCGGGGACCGCTTCTGCATCAACTCGGTGTCGATCCGGCTGGAGCCAGCCGGGGGCTGAGACGGTCCGGCCGAAGAGCCGCACCGGGCGTTCGCGGACGTCGGCCGTCGCCCGGTCGAACAGGATCACCGACTGCAGCAGCAGCCCGCCGACGAGGGCCCCGCCGACGAGGTCGGTCAGCCAGTGGCTGCCGATGTAGAGCGAGGTCAGGATCGTGAGTGTCGCGAGGCCGGTCACGAGGACGGTGAGACGGCGCAGCGGCGGGTCGGCCGCGTAGCGCCAGAAGAGGTAGATGACCAGCCCGCCGCTGAGCACCATGTTCGACGAGTGGCCGGACGGGAAGATGACGCCGCCGGCGAGCACGTCCACGCTGCCGGTCTCGGTCTCCTCGCGCCCGATGACGATCTTCATGGCGCCGACGACCACATTGAGCACCAGGAACGACATCATCGCCAGCACGACGGGGCGCCAGGTGCGGTGCCGGCGAGCGAACACCCCCGCGACCAGGAGCAGGATCGGGACCAGCACCGAGCGCTGGCCCATCTTGTCGTACAGGCGAGCAGCGTCCTGCAGCGCCGGCAGCCGCGCCTCGCCGTCCCACCCCTGCACGGCGATGTCGAGCCGGGTCAGTGGCCCCTGCACGAAGATGTCGACGATCACGTAGAGCAGCGACCCTGCCAGTAGCGCCGCAATGAGACGGGCCCGCGCGCCGAGCAGATCGGCCAGCCACCGTCCGCGCGTCGGCCATGCTTGGACTGGCACGACCCGTCGTACCTGCCGACGGTCATGCGGTCGGGCGACGCGGGGCTCCTCGCCC
>JAJAYQ010000108.1 GCA_026786145.1 Spirochaetaceae bacterium
CTCCTGGTCCTCGCAGGCCCGGGCACGGGCAAGACCACGACGGTCGTCGAGGCCGTCGGGGGGCCCCCCCCCCGCGGGGGCGCCCCCCCCCCCGGGGGGGGGGGGGCCCGGGGGGGGGGGGGGCCCACGACGGCCTCGACGACCGTCGTGGTCTTGCCCGTGCCCGGGCCTGCGAGGACCAGGAGGGGACCGTCCCGGTGGTCGACGACCGCCTGCTGCGCGGCGTCGAGCACCGGCACCGCGACGGGGACCGGCGTCGGGCGCACGAGGCGGTAGGAGAGGGGCGGGCTGCTCACGTCGGTCATCCCACCACGACCCCTGGACACGCCCCTGGACACGACTGCGGGCCGGACCGGGGACGATAGGAGCATGACCTCCTCGACCTCACCGGTTCCCCAGGACGCAGCCACCCTGACCAGCGGTGAACGGATGCCGCTGCTCGGCTTCGGCACCTGGCAGATCACCGGCGACGAGGCCCGCCGGTCCGTCCTCGTCGCGCTCGACGCCGGCTACCGGCACGTCGACACCGCCACCGTCTACGGCAACGAGGCCGAGGTGGGTACCGCCCTCTCGGAGAGCGGCATCCCGCGCCACGAGGTCTTCGTCACCACGAAGTGCCCGCCGCGCAACACCGGCCGCGAGCTGGAGACCCTCCGCAAGAGCCTCGACGCCCTGCAGACCGACCACGTCGACCTCTGGCTGGTCCACTGGCCCGCCGGCGAGGGCGCGGACGTGGAGATGTGGCGAGCGTTCCTCGACGCCCGTGACGAGAAGCTCACCCGCTCGGTCGGCGTGAGCAACTACTCGCTGCGCCAGGTCGACGAGCTGCAGGAGAGGACCGGCACCCTGCCCGCCGTGAACCAGGTCGAGTGGAGCCCGTTCCTCTTCGACCGGTCGGTGCTCGACGGGCACCGCGAGCGCGGTGTCGTGCTGGAGGGCTACAGCGCCCTGCGCGGCGGGACTCTCGACCACCCGGCCGTACGCGCGGTGGCCGAGCGCCAGGGGCGTACGCCGGCGCAGGTGATCGTCCGATGGCACCTCCAGCACGGGGTCGTGGTGATCCCCAAGTCGGCCAAGGAGGAGCGGATCCGCGCCAATGCGCAGGTCGGGAACTTCGAGCTCACCGAGGCCGACATGCACGAGATCGACACCCTCGGCAAGGCCTGACCGCTCAGACCGCTCAGGCCCGGGCGACCTCGCCGAGGGCGGACAGCGGGCCCTCGACCGACGAGGCGTCGCCGACGACGGTGGTCACCATCCCCGCCGGGGCGAGGACCCGTTGCGACACCGACAGCACGTCCTCGGGCGTCACGGCGAGCAGCCGCCGCGGATACTCGCGCAGCCACGACACGTCGAGCCCGTCGGCCAGCAGCCCGGTGAGAGCGCCGACCAGACCAGCCTGGGTCGAGGTCGCGAGCGCAAGGGCACCGACGAGGTACTGCGCAGTGTCCGCGACCTCGTCCTTGCCGGGGGCAAGCGTGACCAGGCGACCGAGCTCGTACCCGACCTCGACAAGAGCCGGCGCGGTCACCTCGGTGGCAACGTCGGCCTGCAGGAACAGGAACGAGGCCCGCGACCCCTGCTGCACCGAGCTGTGGGGGCTGTAGGTGTAGCCCTTGTCCTCGCGGATGTTCATGACCAGGCGTGACGAGAAGTAGCCCCCGAACAACGCGTTCGCGAGCTCCTGAGCGGCGTAGTCGGGATCGGTCCGGGCCAGTGCCGGTCCGCCGAGGCGCAGGTTGGACTGAACCGCCCCGGGCCGGTCGACGAGCACCAGCGGGCCGGGCTCGATGGCGGGGACCTTGGGCACCTGCGACGGGCCGCCGTCGGTGTCCCACCCGGCCAGCTCCTTCTGGACGCGGTCCAGGACCCGCGCCGGGCTGAGGTCGCCCACCAGCACGAGCAGCGACCCCTCCGGGACGATCCGGCGGCGGTGGGCGGACCGCAACGTGCCCGGCGAGACCGCCAGCAGCTCGTCCGGCGAGGGGTACTCGCGGCCGTAGGGGTGGGCGCCGAACGCCTGCGCCAGCCAGGCCTCGTCGGCCACCACCCCCGGCTGGGAGAGCACCCGCCGGGTCTGGTCGGCGAGGCGCGCGGCCTCCCCCTCGACCTGCGCCCGCGGGTAGGCCGCCCCGGTGAGCACGTCGGCGAGCAGGCCCAGCAGAGCGGGCAGCCCCCCTGCAAGGGACTCGGCGGCGACGAGCAGCCGGTCGGAGTCGCTCGACACCCGCATCGAGCCGCCGACCCGCTGCAGCGCCTCGGCGAGCTCGGCCTGCGACCGGTCCGCCGTCCCCAGCAGCATGGTGCGCTCCAGGAGGCGGACCCGGGCGAGATCGGTCCCCCGGCGTAAGGCCGTGGGGATGCGCAGCCGCAGATGCACGACAGGCACGCTCGGACGACGGACGGCGACCACCCGCAGCCCGCTCGGCAGGACGCGCTCGGCGACCGTGGGCAGCGCCGCGGTGCGCACCCGGCCGAGTGCCGGCACCGTCCGCGGCGCGCTCATCGGCCACCGGCCACGACGTCGAGACGGGCCCGGCTCTGCGGGCGCAGCGCGGCGGCGGCCGCCTGGACCTGTCCGCCGTCGACCTCCCCCAGCAGTGCAGGCAGCTCCCCCACCAGCTCGGCCCGCCCCCGCTGCTGCTCGAAGACGGCCATCGACAGGACGCGGCCGAGGACGTGGTCCTGCCCTTGAACCAGCGCGGAGCCCAGTCTGGCCTGCACCCGCTCCAGCTCACCGGTGTCCAGGCCGTCGGTGGCGAGGCGGTCCAGCTCCTCGTCGACCGCCGTGACGACCCGGTCGCCCGTGACGTCGGCGCCGTGGTGAGCCTCGAGGATCAGCGCTGTCGGGTTGCGGACGTCGAAGGGGTCCTCCATCAGGCCGAGGTGGCTGCCGACGTCGGTGGCGAGTCGGTCCTCGTGCACCAGGCGGCGACGCAGCCGCGACGCGTCACCGGTCGTCAGGGCCGAGGTGAGCACGACGAAGGGGAGGTAGGCGTCGAGGTCGGCGGGGTCCGGGACACGCCAGCCGAGCGCGACCGCCGGTGCCGGTGCCTGGGGGTCGACCTGCTCCGCGCGGCGCTCGGTCGCCGGCGGTGCCTCGTCGAAGTCGGGCCTCGGCGGCACGGCGCGCGACGGCACGTCACCGAAGTGCCGCTCCACCAAGGCCATCGCCTCGGCCACGTCGAGGTCGCCCCCGATGGCGAGCACGGCGTTGCCGGGCGCGTAGTAGCGGTCGAAGAAGTCCTGGGCGTCGGCGACGGTGGCGCTCTCCAGGTCCTCGAACCCGCCGTAGCCGTTGTGGGCGTTGGGGAAGGTATCGAAGAGCACGGGGGGCAGGGTCAGCCACGGGAACCCGCCGTAGGGCTGGTTCAGGACGTTGACCCGGATCTCCTCCTTGACCACCGCGATCTGGTTGGCAAGGTTCTCCTCGGTCACCCGGGGCGAGTGCATCCGGTCGGCCTCGAGGAACAACGCGCGCTCGAGGGCGTGGGACGGCAGCGCCTCGTAGTAGTTCGTGTAGTCCATCCGCGTCGAGCCGTTGAGGGTGCCGCCGGAGGCCTGCACGTACTTGACGTGCTCCATCTTCTGCAGCGACGCGGAGCCCTGGAACATGAGGTGCTCGAAGAGGTGCGCGAACCCGGTCCGACCCTCGGGCTCCGAACGGATTCCGACGTCGTAGTAGACGGCCACCGCCACGACCGGCGAGCTGCGGTCGGGGGTCACCACGACGCGCAGCCCGTTGGCGAGGGTGCTGCGCTCCACGGCGTACGACGTGGCGGGGACCGCGACAGCGGTCGTGGGTACAGCGGCGACAGCGGTCTGGGGCATCCGTGGACCGTACCCCGGGCCTAGCGGCTCACTGCGTCCCCCTCAGTCCGTCCCAGCGGGCCAGCCTCATGTCGACCCGTGCCCCGTCGGGCCGCATCGGCGTGGCCTCGGCGCGCAGCTCCCGCAGGCACTCGTCCTCCTTGCCGGGAGGCGGCGAGCCGTCGGCGTGCACAACACGCCACCAGGGCACCTCGCCGTAGCTGCGGCTCATGACCTGACCCACCTGGCGCGGTCCCCCTGTACCGAGGAACTCCGCTACGTCGCCGTAGGACATCACCCGGCCCGGGGGGACGGCCGCGACGACGGCGAGGACCCGCTCGTCATAGGAGTCGTCCATCGCGTGGCCCTTCAGCCGAGGTCGAACCGGGAGCGGTCGGCTGCGGGGACGACGTCCTGCTCCTCCGGGTGCTTGCGGAGGTAGTCCGCCACGAACGGGCAGTAGGGCAGGACGGCTGTCCCCCGTTCGCGCACCTCCGCCAGCATCGACCCGACCAGCTGGGAGCCGAGCCCCTCGCCCTCGTGCCCGTCGTCGACCTCGACGTGGGTGAAGGCGAGCGCCTCGCCTTCGGGCCGGTAGGCGGCGAAGCCGACCACCGCGCCGTCGACGAGCACCTCGTAACGGTCTTTCCCGGGATTGTCACGGACGGTCACCTGCTGGTCGTCGGCCATCTCGAGCCCGTCAGTACGTCGGTAGCGAGGGGTCGATCTGGTTCGCCCACGCGATGACGCCGCCACCGACGTGGACCGCGTCGGAGAAGCCGGCGTCCTTGAGCACCGCGAGCGCCTCGGCCGAGCGGGCTCCGCTCTTGCAGTGCAGCACGACCGGCTTGTCCTGGGGCAGCTCGGAGAGGGCCTCGCCGGAGAGAATGCGGTCCTTGGGGATCAGCGTCGCGCCCGGGATCGAGACGATCTCGAACTCGTTGGGCTCGCGGACGTCGACGAGATGGAAGTCCTTGCCGGCGTCCATCATCGCCTTGAGGTCCTTGACCGAGATCGTCGAGCCCTTGGCGGCCTGCGCGGCCTCGTCGCTGATCGTCCCGCAGAACGCCTCGTAGTCGATGAGCCCGGTCTCCAGGGTGATCTCGGGGTTCTTTCCGCAGACCACGCACTCGGGGTCCTTGCGGACCTTGACGTTGCGGTACTGCATCTCCAGCGCGTCATAGACGGTCAGGCGCCCGACCAGCGCCTCGCCGATGCCGGTGATGAGCTTGATGGCCTCGTTGACCTGGATCGACCCGATCGACGCGCAGAGGACGCCGAGCACGCCACCCTCGGCGCAGCTCGGCACCATGCCGGGGGGCGGGGGCTCTGGGTAGAGGCAGCGGTAGCAGGGCGCCTCTCCGCCGGGAGCCGCGGCCCAGAAGACGCTGGCCTGCCCGTCGAAGCGGTAGATCGAGCCCCAGACGTAGGGCTTGCCGAGCAGTACCGCGGCGTCGTTGACGAGGTAGCGGGTGGCGAAGTTGTCGGTGCCGTCCACGATCAGGTCGTAGGGCGCGAAGACGTCCATGACGTTGCTCGAGTCGAGCCGCTCCTCGTGCAGCACCACCGTGACGTAAGGGTTGGCCTCCTCGATCGACTCCTTCGCGGAGACGGCCTTGGGCTTCCCGATGTCGGACTGACCGTGGATGATCTGGCGCTGCAGGTTGGACTCGTCAACGACGTCGAAGTCGACGATGCCCAGGGTGCCGACCCCGGCCGCGGCCAGGTACAGCAGCGCTGGCGAGCCGAGACCACCGGCGCCTACGACGAGCACCTTGGCGTTCTTCAGCCGCTTCTGCCCGGTCATGCCGACATCAGGGATGATCAGGTGGCGCGAGTACCGGCGCACCTCGTCGACGGTGAGCTCGCTGGCGGGTTCCACGAGAGCGGGAAGGGACACGGGACAGGCCTCCGGGTCGGTGGTGTGTGCAATCAACAGTCTGACTGTCAGTGAACCCCTTCCCGGGCCCTAACATTTCCCGGCCTGCCAGCATGTGGTCATGCGCCCGGTGATCGGCATCACCTCCTACGTCGAGCAGGCCCGTTGGGGCGTCTGGGACGTTCCCGCCGTCGTGCTCCCCTTCCGGTACGTCGAGCGGGTCGAGGCCGCGGGTGCCACCGCGGTGGTGCTGCCCCCGGGCGCGGCCGGCGACGGTGCGGTCCTGGACCGCTTGGACGCCGTGGTCTTCGCCGGCGGCGCCGACCTCGACCCCTCGCTCTACGGCGCGCAGCCGCACGCCCAGACCACCGGGCTGCGCCCCGAGCGCGACGCCGCGGAGGTCCCCCTGATGCGGGCGGCCCTGGACCGGGACCTGCCCACCCTCGGCATCTGCCGCGGCATGCAGGTCCTCTCGGTGGTCTGCGGGGGCTCGCTGGTGCAGCACCTGCCCGACGTGGTCGGGCACGAGGGTCACCGCCCGTCGCCGGGCGTCTACGGCCTGCACGACGTACGCCTCGAGCCGGGCAGCCGCGCGGCAGCGATCCTCGGCGACCGGGTGAGCGTCCCGTCCTACCACCACCAGGGTCTCGACTCCCCTGGCTCCCTCACGGTGACGGGGTGGGCCGACGACGAGACACCCGAGGTCGTCGAGCACCCTGACCGGCGGTTCGCGATCGGAGTTCTGTGGCACCCGGAGGCCGGCGACGACCTGCGGCTCTTCGAGGCGCTGGTCACCGCCGTCCGCTGATCAGCGGACGGATGCCCAGGAGGCGAGCTGGCCCACGAAGGCGTCCAGGTCGTCGAGCAACGACAGGTTCTCCACGACCCGGGCGTCGTCCACCTCGGCGTACTCGTGCACGAGCACGTTGCGGAACCCGACGGCCAGTGACACGCGACCGGCCAGCCCGGAGTCAACCACGCCGTGCTCGCCCAGCATCCGGATCGCGGCGGCGTTGCTGTCGGGCATCCCCATCGCCTCCGAGGACAGCACGTGCTGAGCGGCACGCGCGCAGCCCTCGATAGCGGTGACGAAGCTGTACTTCACGGCCCGTAGTCGCAGCTCGTCGCGCAGCAGGTCAGCTGTCCCTGTCGCCCGTAGGTCGGCGATGTCGGCTGAGACCCGGGCGACGAGCCGCGCGAGGCGCTCAGCGTCGACCACGGGTCGCCACCGCCTCGAGGTACGCCTTCGTCGTCTCCTCGATGTAGGGCAGCTCGTCGAGGTAAACTGTCCTGGTGTCCGCCTCCCACGCAACGCGTGCGGGCGGGTCGTCGTCGAAGAGCAGGCGGCCGCGGAGCGCAATTCGCCCCGCCAGGTGGAGCGGCGCGTCCTCGATCACGACCAGGTCGACGCCGTCAGGCACCCGCACGTCCCACGACGCGGGGGCGGGGTCTGGGAAGGAAGCGCCGACGTCGAGGTCGCTGTCGGCGCGCGGGGTGCCATCGACCCGGCTGCCGAACACGTAGGCGAACCGGGCGCCCGCCGCCCGTAACGCCGCCACGACCTGCTTCTCGTCCACCGAGCCGCTGCCCACGCGGGCATCCTGCCACCCTGCCTAGACTCCGCGCATGACGAGCGAGGGGTTCGCGGACTTCGAGGGCTCTCAGACGTGGTACCGGCTGGACGGGACGTTCCACGACGAGGGACCTGCCCCGCTGGTGGTCCTGCACGGCGGGCCGGGTGCGACGCACGACTACCTGACGCCGCTGGCCGAGCTCGCCACCGACGGCCGGGCGGTCGTCCTCTACGACCAGCTGGGCAACGGCAACTCGACGCACCACGCTGACCGCGGTGTCGACTTCTGGACCGTCGACCTCTTCGTCCGCGAGCTCGCGAACCTGCTCGACCACCTCGGCATCGCCGACCGCTACCACGTGCTCGGCCAGTCGTGGGGAGGCTTCCTGGCCCAGGAGCACGCGCTCACCTCCCCGCCGGGACTGCGCTCCCTGGTGTTGTCCAACACCGCCGCGTCGTTCCCCGACTTCGTCACCGAGGCCAACCGGCTGCGCGCCGACCTGCCGCCCGACGTCGAGGCGACCCTGCGGGCCCACGAGGCCGCGGGGACGACCGACAACCCGGCGTACGCCGAGGCCTGCGAGGTCTTCTACCGGCGCCACCTCTGTCGCCTCGACCCGTGGCCGCAGGGCGTCGTCGACGGACTCGCCAAGATAGACGAGGACCCGACGGTCTACCACACGATGAACGGCCCCTCGGAGTTCCATGTCATCGGCTCCATCAAGGACTGGTCCTCGACGGAGCGGCTCGGACAGATCGGCGTCCCGACGTACGTCATCTCCGGCGAGCACGACGAGGCGACGCCCACCCTTCAGGTTCCTCTCGTCGAGGGCATCCGCGCGGGCGGCAACGAGGTGGAGCAGACGGTGATGGCCGGCTGCTCGCACCTGCCGATGTGGGAGGCGACCGATGAGTACAACTCCCTCGTCGGGTCCTGGCTCGCTCGACACGACTGACGTGGACCCGTGAGGCCGTACCTCCTGCTGCGGGCCGCCGAGCTTGCGGCGGAGCGGCCGGCCGGCTCCACGGAGGACGTCCACTTCACCGAGGCGCTGGCGGCATCGGTGATCGAGGACACGACAGCGGTAGGCGACGTCGTGCTGGACCCGTTCGCCGGCTACGGCACGACCCTCGCGGTCGCCACCAGGCTGGGCCGAGCCGCCGTCGGCGTCGAGCTGCTGGCCGAGCGCGTGGAGCGGATCACGGCACGTACGGCGGGCCGGGCGACCGTCGTGCACGGCGACGCGCGCAACCTGTCCGAGCTGCTCGAGCTGCACGGCCGGCCGGTCGGCTCCATCGATCTCGTGCTCACCTCCCCGCCGTACATGACGTCCGTCGACCACCCCGAGAACCCGCTCACCGGCTACACGACCGACGACGGGGACTACGCGACCTACCTGCGCGAGCTCGGGGTCGTGTTCGCCCAGGTCGCCTCGCTCCTGCGCGTCGGCGGGCACGCCGTGGTGAACGTGGCCAACCTCGCCACCGGCGACGTCGTCACACCCCTCGCATGGGACGTCGGTCGGGTCGTCTCGGAGCACCTGTCCTTCCGCGGCGAGACGTTCCTGTGCTGGGACGAGCACCCACCGGGCCATGCCGGGGACTACCTGCTCTGGTTCCGGCACACCTGAGCCCCATCTCCGACCCCGAGTCCTCGAGGTGGACCGGGCTCGTGCTGCGACTCGAGCCACCCGGCCGGTCCGCTCCCCTGGATGGTGCTGGGTGGCCGGAGGTCCGGTGCTGTCGAGGAGGACCAACCAGCCGATGCCTGGTTCGCGAGCCCCCAAAAGTGACCCGAGACCAGTTCCTCCTCCATGACCGCACCGCGTCCTGGGCTCCTCGACAGCCGCAAGGGCGGGCATCGTCCGGATCGTCGGCATGGTTCACGTCATTCCGAGACGTTAGCGTCGACCTCATGTGCCGGAGCATCAAGACCCTGCGCCCGCCCTACGTCGACGAGGTCGGCGACGACGACGTCCGCGCGGCAGCCCTGCAGTACGTCCGCAAGATCAGCGGCTTCCGGGCGCCCAGCCGCGCCAACACCGAGGCCTTCGACCGGGCGGTGGCCGACGTCGCCGCCGCCACCGACGCTCTGCTCGCGGACCTCAGACCAGGGGCGCGCTGACCACAACCCCGGGCGCCTGCTCACCAAAGACGCCGACCGACACCGTCGTGCCCGGCGCGGAGCCCTCCGCCGGAAGGTAGGCGTAGGCGATCGAGGCGGCCGCGGTATACCCGTAGCCGCCCGAGGTCACCCGACCCACCACCTCGTCCCCGATCCGGACCGGCTCGCCGCCGAGCACCACGACTGCCGGGTCGTCGAGGGTCAGGCAGCGGAGCCGCCGGCTGACCCCCTGCGCCTTTCCCGCTCGCAGCGCCTCCGCGCCCTCGAAGCCACCAGGCTTGTCCAGCCTGACGCAGAAACCCAGCCCCGCCTCGTAGGGGGTCGTCTCCGGCGTGAGGTCGGTGCTCCACACCCGGTAGCCCTTCTCCAGCCGCAGGCTCTCGATCGCGCGGTAGCCGCAGGCGACCATCCCGTGCGCAGCCCCCGCCTCCCACAGCGCAGTCCACAACGTCACGCCGTACTCCGTCGGCGCGTACAGCTCCCAGCCCAGCTCGCCGGTGAAGGTGACCCGCAGCGCCAGCACGGGCACGTCGGCGACCGCGATCTCCTGCGCCGTCATGAACGGGAAGGACTCGTCGGTGAGGTCCGCGCCGGTGACCTCGCGCAGCACGTCGCGGCTGCGCGGACCCCAGAGGGCGTACGTCACGAAGGAGCCGGTCACGTCGTCCACCCGCGCGACAGCCCCCCGCCTTCTGGCCTGGCGCCGCAGCCACGACATGTCGTGGGACCCGAACGCAGTGCCGGTGACCACCATGAAGGCGTCCTCGGCGACCCGAGTCACCGTCACGTCTGCCTCGATGCCCCCGCGCCGGTTGAGCATCTGGGTGTACGTGATGTCCCCGACGCAGCGCGCGACATCGTTGTCGCACACCCACTCGAGCAGCTCGGCGGCGTCCGGTCCGGTCACCATGATCTTGGCGAAGGACGACTCGTCGAACAGGCCGGCCGACTCGCGCGTGGCGGTGTGCTCGACGCCGACCGCGGGTGACCACAGCCGGCCGGCCCAGCCGCGGGGGCGCAGCGACTCGTCGCCACCTGACCGGGGGGCGTTGGCCTCGTAGAAGTTCACCCTTTCCCAGCCGGACTTCTCGCCGAACGACGCTCCGTGAGCGGCGTGCCAGTTGTACGCCGGGCTGGTGCGCAGCGGTCGGCCCGCCTGGCGCTCGTGGCCCGGATAGACGATGTCGTAGTAGGTCTCGTACGTCTCGAGCGTCCGCTTCAGCGTGTACGACGGCGAGCGATACTGCCGGCCGAACCTGGCGACGTCCATGTGCCACACGTCCATGCCCGGGTCGCCCGACACGACCCACTCGGCCATCACCTTTCCGATGCCGCCCGCCCCGGCGATGCCGTGGGCGCAGAACCCGGCAGCGACGAAGAACCCGTCGACCTCCGTCTCGCCGAGGACGAACTCGTTGTCTGGGGTGAACGCCTCAGGCCCGTTGATGACCTTGCGGATGCCCACATCCGCCATGGCCGGGACGCGCACCTGGGAGTTGGTGGTGATCTCCTCGAGTCGGTCCCACGTCTCGGGCAGGAGGCGGCCGTTGAAGTCGGGAGGGATCGCGTCGAACGTCCTCGCGTCGGCGGTCCACGGCTCCGCCCGGCGTTCGTAGCCGCCCATGACGAGCCCGTCGACCTCCTGCCGGAAGTAGACGAGCAGGTCGGGGTCACGAAGCGTCGGGAGTGGCTCGTCGCGCCGCTCGAGGAATGCGTCCGTGACGAGGTACTGGTGCGACATCGGGACGACCGGGATGCGCACGTCCAGCATCCGGGCGATCTCGGCGGCAAACATGCCACCGCAGTTGACGACCGTCTCGCAGGCGATCGTCCCCCGGTCGGTGTGCACCCGGGCGACCCGCCCGTGCTCGGCGTCGATGCCGGTCACGCGGGTGTGGGGGTGCACCTGGACGCCCATCCCGCGAGCGAGGTTCGCCAGGGCGTAGCAGAGCTGGGACGGGTCCACGTACCCGTCGGACGGCAGGTAGGCCCCGCCGAGCACACCGGCCGGGTCCATCAGCGGGAACAGCTCGTGGGCCTGCGCGGCCGAGATCTCCTCCAACGGCAGCCCGAATGCGGTCGCCCAGCCGATCTGGCGGCGTATCTCAGCCAAGCGTTCCGGGGAGGAGGCAAGGCGGATGCCACCGCACTCGACCCAACCGGGTGCGTGCTCGGTCTGCTGCAGCCGCCGGTACAGCTCGACGGAGTACATGTTCATGCGCGTCAATGTCGGGTCGGCCCGCAGCTGGCCCACCAGGCCCGCGGAGTGGAATGTCGATCCGCTGGTGAGCTCCGAGCGGTCGACGAGCACGACGTCCGTCTGGCCCAGCTCGGCCAGGTGGAACGCGACGCTGGCGCCCCCCACGCCGCCACCGATGACGACCACGGACGCCGACGCGGGCAGCGCGCGGTCAGCCGTTGTCGCGGGCACCCCGGCAGCCTAGTGTCCCGTCCGTGACGGCCATCTCCCTCGACGAGCAGCGGCTGCACAGGACCCTGGCGCGGCTGCCGTCCCTGGCCGGTGAGCCGAGGACGGTGGAGCGGCTCGAGGGTGGACTGACCAACGTGAACTTCAAGGTCACGACACCGCAGCGCACCGCCGTCGTGCGCCTCTCCAGCGTCGAGACGGATCTGCTCGCCATCGACCGGGCCGCCGAAGAGGTCAACTCCCGGCGGGCCGCCGCGAGCGGAGCCGCTCCGGCCGTCCTCGACTACCTGCCGGACCAGCACGCCCTGGTGGTCGAGTGGGTCAAGGGGGTCACGCTCCAGCCGGCCGACCTGGCCGACGAGACCACCCTTGTCCGCGCCGCGACGGTGTGCCGGCTGCTGCACTCGGGGCCACGCTTCGTCGGCGAGTTCGACATGTTCGAGGTGCAGCGCCGGTACCTGACCGTGGTGCGGGAACGGGGCTTCCGGCTGCCGCCGCGTTACCTCGACCTGGGGCTCGAGGCCGACCGGGTCGCCGAGGCACTCGCCGTACGCCGCGGGCCGACGGTCCCCTGCAACAACGACCTGCTCGCCGCGAACTTCATCGACGACGGCGAGCGGCTCTGGCTCATCGACTACGAGTACGCCGGGAACAACGACCCGTGCTTCGAGCTCGGCAACATCTGGAGCGAGTCGAACCTCTCGCTCGACCACCTCGAGCTGCTGGTCGAGAGCTACTACGGGGCCCACCTGCGCCACAAGGTCGCCCGCGCCCGCCTGCTGGGGCTCATAGCGAGGTACGGCTGGACGCTGTGGGCGTCCATCCAGGACGCCGTCAGCCCGATCGACTTCGACTTCTGGTCGTGGGGCATGGAGAAGTATGTCCGGGCCGTCGAGGAGTTCGACGGCCCGGACTTTGAGCGGCTCCTGGACGAAGCCCGTCGCCCCGACTGAGCTCAGTCGTCGAAGGCCTCGGCCACCACCGGGTCGATCGTGTGCTTGGGCCCGGTGAACCACTTCTTGGCGGACAGGTGCCAGCCGATCCACAGCGCGAGAAGGGCAACACCGGTGACGATCGGCGTGTAGTTCACGAACTTCCACGAGAAGGGGATCTCGTCGGTGCCGGGCGCGCCCAAGAGGCCTCTCATGAACCCCGGCGTGCCCGCCGGCGTGAAGGGCATGATGAAGTACACCGAGGTGACGACGATCTCTGCGACAGCCAGCGGCGCCATCCACCTCCACTTGGTCCCCAGGTTCCACGAACCCTGCTCGAACGCGTCGCCGGCCCGCCAACGGAGCCAGATCGGAATGGCGAAAGCCAGGTAGAGCCCGATCACCCCGATCGAGACGACGGCCGCGAACGCGTAGTTCACGATGATCGGCTCCTGCTCCGTCCCGATGTTGATCTCGATCAGCGCCGGCAGCGTCAAGATCGCCGAGGCCACCGCACAGACCACGACCCCATGGACGGGGACCCTCTTGGCGTTCAGCGTCGACCAGTACCGCGCGCCGGGTACGGCGCCGTCCCGGCTGAAGGCGAAGAGCATCCGGGTGGTGGAGGTGAGACAGGCCGTTGCGCAGTACAGCTGCCCGCTGGCCGCGATGAGTAGGACGATGCCACCCCAGGTCGAGCCCAGGGCCTGGTCGAAGATGACCGCGACTCCGCCACCTCCCGCTGAGACACCGTCAGGGTCCTGAACGGCGAAGACGAATGCCAGCAGCAGCAGATAGCCGCCGATGGCCGAGTAGAAGATCGACTGCCAGATGCCCTTGGCCGCCGAGTCCGCTGCCGAGTGTGTCTCCTCGCTGAGGTGGGCTGACGCGTCGTAGCCGGTGATCGTGTACTGCGTCAGGAGAAAGCCGAGCGGCAGCACGTAGAACCAGAGACCCACCCCGTTGGTCTCCCCGCCGAACAGCCCGCCGGTGTTGTTGATGCGCTCGGTGAAGACGAACGAGGCGCTCTGATGATTGTCCGGGACGAAGACGAGGATCAAGATGACGGCAGCGGCACCGGCGACGTGCCACCACACCGAGATGTTGTTGATGACGGCAAGGAGATGGCTGCTGAAGATGTTGACGACCGAGATGATGGCCAACACGACGAGGAACATCCAGAAGACACGCTGCAGCGAGTAGCCGCCGGCCCAGCTCTCGCTGAAGAAGGAAAACGCCAGGTCGAAGAAGGCCGCGCAGCCGTAGGCGACCGACGCGACGATGGCGAGCAGACCGATGAGGTTGAGCCAGCCCGTGTAGTAGCCCGCCCGGACGCCACCCAGCTTGCTCGCCCACCAGTAGATCCCGCCCGAGGTCGGGTAGGCGGAGACGAGCTCCGACATGCAGAGACCGATCACCAGGATGAGGACGGAGATGATCGGCCAACCCCACGAGATGGCGACGGGGCCGCCGTTGTTCCAGGCCTGGAAGAACGTCGTGAAGCAGCCGGCCAGGATCGAGATGATGGAGAAAGAGATCGCAAAGTTGGAGAATCCGGACCAGGTCCGACTCAACTCCTGCTTGTACCCGAGCTCGGCGAGTCGTCGTTCGTCGTCGTCGAGCTGACTGAGATCAGCCACGTCCAACCTCCGTTGTAAAAGGGCTACCTGCCACGAGTCATGGGGATGTCTACACCCCGGCGCACGCCACCGCAGCAGAATCGCGGGGCGACTCGCTAGTGTCCACGGCGACACACCGGCACTCGGCTGGCCGGACCTCGACAGAACTAGGGGCACTCGATGACTCACGCCGGGCCCACCATGACCGTCGAGCAGCTGCGCGTCCGGATCGGCGACGGAGACATCGACACCGTCGTCGTCGCCTTCCCGGACATGCAGGGGCGGCTACAAGGGAAGCGGATCCACGCCCAGTTCTTCCTCGACACGGTGCTCGAGCACGGCACCGAGGCGTGCAACTACCTGCTCGCCGTCGACGTGGAGCTCAACACCGTCGACGGCTACGCGATCAGCTCCTGGGAGCGTGGCTACGGCGACATGGAGCTCGTCCTCGACCTCGGCACGCTCCACCCGGTGCCGTGGCTGCCCGGGACGGCGATGGTGATCTGCGACCTGGCCTGGCTGGACGCCGAGCACACCCCGGTCATCGAGAGCCCGCGGCAGGTGCTGCGCGCCCAGGTCGAGCGCGCGGCTGCGAAGGGCTTCGTCGCGCTGGCCGGCACGGAGCTGGAGTTCATCGTCTTCAACGACACCTACGAACAGGCCTGGTCCAGCGGCTACCGCGGGCTGACCCCGGCGAACCAGTACAACGTCGACTACTCGCTGCTCGGGACCAGTCGGGTCGAGCCGCTGCTGCGCGACATCCGCAACGGCATGTTCACCGCCGGACTGGTCGTCGAGTCGGCCAAGGGCGAGTGCAACCTCGGCCAGCACGAGATCGCCTTCAAGTACGACGAGGTCGTGCGCACCGCCGACAACCACTCGATCTACAAGAACGGCGCGAAGGAGATCGCGGCCCAGCACGGCAAGGCGCTCACCTTCATGGCCAAGTACGACCAGCGCGAGGGCAACTCGTGCCACATCCACATGAGCCTGCGCGGCACGGACGGAAGCATCGTGTTCGACGAGGGCGACGGCCCCACGCCGGTGTTCGAGCACTTCGTCGCGGGCATCCAGGCCACAATGTGCGAGCTGACGTTCCTCTACGCGCCGAACATCAACTCCTACAAGCGTTTCCAGCCCGGGAGCTTCGCGCCGACGTCAACCGCCTGGGGCTACGACAACCGCACCTGCTCGCTGCGGGTGGTGGGCCACGAGGCCGGCCTGCGGCTCGAGAACCGGCTTCCGGGTGGAGACGTGAACCCCTACCTGGCCCTGGCCGGGATGCTCGCCAGCGGCCTGCGGGGCATCGACCTCGAGCTGCCCCTCGAGCCGGCGTTCGCGGGCAACGCCTACGAGTCCGACCACCCCAGGGTGCCGACCTCTCTTCGCGCCGCACGCAATCTCTTCACCGAATCAGCGATCGCGCGCGAGATCCTCGGCGACGCCGTCGTCGACCACTACACCAACACCGCCGACGTCGAGCTGGCCGCCTTCGGTGCAGCAGTCACCGACTGGGAGCGGTTCCGCGGCTTCGAGAGGATGTGACGTGACCGTGCCGAGCACCCGAACGACGTACCAGGTGATCGACCCCTCGACCGAGCAGCCGGTCGTCGAGGTCGAGCTGATGTCGGCGGAGGAGACCGACCGGGCGATCGAGCGCTCGCAGCGCGCCTTCGACCAGTGGCGTCACGTCGCACCTGCCGACCGCGGGCGGCTGCTCCGCAGCTTCGCCACCGCCGTGGACGGTGCCCGGGAGGAGCTCGCAGCGCTCGAGGTCCGCAACTCGGGACACACGATCTCCAACGCGCGCTGGGAGGCCGGCAACGTCAGGGACGTCCTCGACTACTACTCGGCGGCGCCCGAGCGCCACTTCGGCCGTCAGATCCCGGTCGCAGGCGGTGTCGACGTCACGTTCAAGGAGCCGTTGGGCGTCGTCGGCATCATCGTCCCCTGGAACTTCCCGATGCCGATCGCCGGCTGGGGACTCGCGCCAGCGCTGGCCGCCGGGAACACGGTTGTGCTCAAGCCGGCCGAGCTCACGCCGATGACCGCGATGCGGCTGGGCGAGCTGGCGCTCGAGGCGGGCATCCCCGAGGGCGTCCTCACCGTCCTTCCCGGCAAGGGCTCGGTGGTCGGCGACCGGTTCGTGACGAACCCCGGCGTCCGCAAGATCTGCTTCACCGGGTCCACCGAGGTCGGCACCCGCATCATGGCCCGCGCCGCCGTGCAGGTGAAACGGCTGACCCTCGAGCTGGGGGGCAAGAGCGCGAACATCGTGTTCGCGGACGCGGACCTCGAGAAGGCCGCGGCGACCGCGCCGTACAGCGTCTTCGACAACGCCGGGCAGGACTGCTGCGCGCGCAGTCGCATCCTGGTCCAGCGCAGCGCCTACGACCGCTTCATGGAGCTGCTGGAACCCGCGGTCACCGGTGTCAAGGTGTTGGCGCCCGGCCGCGACGACTCGGAGATGGGGCCGCTGGTCAGCGCCGACCAGCGCGACCGGGTCGCGGCGTACGTCGACGGTCCCGGTGACGGCGTCGAGGTCGCCTTCCGCGGCAGCGCGCCGGAGGGACCGGGCTGGTGGTACCCGCCGACGGTCGTCCTCCCCCGCTCCACCGCCGACGCGGTGTGGCGCGAAGAGGTGTTCGGCCCGGTCGTTGCGGTACTGCCGTTCGAGGACGAGGCCGACGCGGTGCGGATGGCGAACGACACCGAGTACGGGCTGTCCGGATCCATCTGGACCCGCGACGTGGGAAAGGCGCTGCGGGTGGCGCGCGGTGTCGAGGCCGGAAACCTGTCGGTCAACTCCCACTCCTCGGTGCGCTACTCCACCCCGTTCGGAGGATTCAAGGCGTCCGGTCTGGGCCGCGAGCTCGGTCCCGACGCCCTGGACTCGTTCAGCGACGTCAAGAACGTCTTCATCGACACGGAGGACTGAGCAGATGACCGACGGCCGGCTGCAGGACCGCACCGCGATCGTCACCGGCGGGTTGGGCGGGATCGGGCTCGCCACCGCCCGACGCTTCGCCGAGGAGGGCGCGAAGGTTGTCGTCGTCGACCTCGACGACGACAAAGGAGGCTCGGTCGCCGAGGAGTTCGGCGGGTTGTACGTGCGGTGTGACGTCACCGACCCCGAGCAGGTCGAGGCGATGGTCGCCCGCACCGTCGAGACCTACGGCACCGTGGACATCGCCTTCAACAACGCCGGTATCTCGCCGCCTGACGACGACTCCATCCTCGAGACTGGCCTCGATGCGTGGCGGCGCGTGCAGGAGGTCAATCTCACCAGCGTCTACCTCTGCTGCAAGGCGGTCCTGCCGCACATGCGCACCCAAGGCCGCGGCTCGATCATCAACACCGCCTCGTTCGTCGCCGTGATGGGGGCCGCGACCTCACAGATCTCCTACACCGCCAGCAAGGGCGGCGTCCTGGCGATGAGCCGCGAGCTCGGCGTGCAGTTCGCCCGCGAGGGAATCCGGGTCAATGCGCTGTGCCCCGGCCCGGTCGACACCCCACTGCTGCGCGAGCTGTTCGCCAAGGACCCCGAACGCGCCGCCCGCCGACTGGTCCACATCCCGATGGGACGTTTCGCAGAGGCGGCGGAGATCGCCAACGCCGTCCTCTTCCTCGCCAGCGACGAGTCCAGCTTCATCACCGCGTCGACGTTCCTCGTCGACGGCGGGATCAGCGGGGCGTACGTCACTCCTCTGTGACGCCCGGACCGGATGGCTCACGCCGTCGTGACCGTCGTCGGCCTGGGCGCGTGGTGCGACTACAAGGATGAGCACCGGGACGACGGCGGCCTCTCGTTCCGCGTGCAGGAGTTCGCCGTGCTCGCCGACGGACGCCGCATCACGCTGAGCATCCGTGGGAGTGGCTGGCGCAGCGCCTCCGGGCCAACGGCGTCGATGCCTCACCAGAGCAGCTCGAGGAGCTTCCCTATGACGTCGTGTTCAGCGAGCGGCTCAGAGCGAGGGTCACCGCACGCACTGTCGGTGACGGACCCTAGATTCGGGGCATGGACACCACACCGATCATCCTGGTTCCCGGTTTCTGGCTCGGCGCATGGGCGTGGGACGAGGTCGCCGCCTCGCTGCGCGCCGCCGGGCACGACGTCACGGCGCTCACGCTCCCCGGTCTCGAGTCGGTCGAGGCCGACCGGTCCTCGGTCACGCTCGCCGACCACGTCAACGCGATCTGCGCGGCGGTCAGCGCGGCCGGACGTCCCGTCGTGCTCGCCGTGCACAGCGGCGCGGGGGCACCCGGCTACGCGGTCAGCGATCGCGTCCCCGAGCAGATCGCCGCGATGGTGTACGTCGACACCGGTCCGGCGAAGGGCGCGCTCGACCCCGAGTTCGAGGGTGCCGAGAAGCCGCTGCCCTCGCCGGAGGAGCTCGAGAAGGGGGAGAACCTCGACGGGCTCGCCGACGAGCAGCTCGAGACATTCCGCCGGCGCGCGGTTCCCGAGCCGGGGGCGGCACTGCGCGAAGCGGCCGACCTGACCAACGAGGCGCGCCTCGACGTCCCGAGCACGGTCGTGTGCACGGGATTCACGTCCGAGCAGTACAAGGAGGCCGTCAAGGAGGGCTACGCGTTTCTCGCCGGCCTGGCCGAGCTGCGCGACGTGACCTACGTCGACCTGCCGACCAGCCACTGGCCGATGTGGTCGCGCCCGCAGGACCTCGCCACCATTCTCGGGGACGTGGCACAGGGCTCAACCGTCGCCTGACGCCCGCGACATCATTGCGCCCGGTCAACCTGCGAGCGCGATGTCCAGCTCGAGCCAATGAGCCAGGTCCTTGATCACGCGGCGTACTGCCACGGTCATCGTCTTGGTGAAGGCCACGTCTTCGTGGAGGACGTCGACCCTGAGGACGCCGGCCTCGCGGTCGGCGCTGGCGTCGAGCTTGCCCACCAGCCGGTCGCCGTACAGGATGGGCATCGCCCAATACCCCCAACGCCGCTTCGCCACCGGCTTGTACATCTCGAGCTGGTAGTCGAACTCGAAGATCTCGGTCATCCGCTTCCGGTCGTACACCAGCCGGTCCAGCGGCGACAGCAGCGCGGCCCGCCCGCGGAAGGATCTGCCGAGCTGCTCGGGGTCGACCCGCCACTCGCCTCGGACGCCCTCGACGACGGCGGGCTCGCCCACCTCGCCGACGTGGTTCGGCTCTCCAGGAGTCTCGGTCGCCCGAGCGCGGGCGATGCCGAGCGCCCGCAGCCGCCGCTCGTTCCGCACCCGCTGCGCCTCGTCGAGCGGAACGGCCGGCGCCTCCGGGTAGACGCGCTCGGCCAGGTCCCACAGCCGCTCACGGCTCTCGCGGCCGGCCGTTGCGACCTCGCCGCGCGCCACCAGGAAGTCGAGCATCTTCGTGACGTTCTGGTTGTTGGTCCAGCCGCTGGACCGCCACGGCACGACGCAGCTGTCCGGAAGCTCGCGGGCCGACAGCGGCCCGTCCATCCGGAGCCGCTCGAGGATGTCGAGCCGGCACTCCTCGTTCGTGGCGACCCAGCGTTCATTGTCCTCCTGCCAGTCCCGCAGCTCCCCCGCCCCGGGCCACGCCGCCATCTCGGCGGTGTAGAGACGCAGATCTGCGCGCGGCCGGACCATCATCTGCAGCTCGATGAGCTGCTGGCGCTCGAGCGCCTCTTGCAGCTCCTCGGGCTCGTACGCCGATCCGAGCCGGCTCCACAGCACCAGGTCCGCGTTCGGCGCCACAGCGGTGGTCGGGTCGTTCTGCAGCAGCGTCAGGTGGCGCACCACGTCGAGCACGTCGGTCGGCCGCCTGCTGTCCAAGAGCTGTGCGCGCACGGCGATTCGACGGGCGTCGGCGCGAGTGAGCTCGTGGACGGACACGATTCGAGGCTAGGCCAACGCACTAGCTCGCGGTCGGGGAACGATCCGCGACGAACCGCAGGATCGCCCGGGCGACCAGCTCGGGATGCTCCATCTGCGAGACGTGACCGCTGTCCGGGACCAGGAGGAGGCGGCTGTCGGGGATGGTCCGCGCGGCACGCCGTGACGTTCGCGGGTCGACCAACCGGTCCTCGAGCCCGTAGACCAGCAGGGTCGGTGCCGCGACATGGGCTGCCAGCCGCCACAGCGGCCAGCGGCCGGGGCGCAGGTAGGCCGTGATGAGGCTTCGCAGCGAGCCCAGCATCGCGTCGGCGTCGTGCTCGAGCCGGGCGCGCCGGTCGGCCTCGGTCATCGCCAGCTCGACCCTCTCGGGCGGCACCCGGGAGGGGTCGGCCCAGCACAGCGCGAGAGTCGCCCGGACCCGCTGCTCCACAGGAAACCGACCGAGGTGCCGCGCGAGCCGCTGGCCGGCCCAGGGCGCGGCGAGGGCGGGAAGGTGGACGTTGGACAGGCGCGGTCGCAGCACGGGCAGCGCCGGCGACACCAGCGTCAGGGTGCGCACGAGGTCGGGCCGCGTCGCCGCGAGGATCATCGCCACGGTCCCGCCCAGAGAGTTGCCGAGCAGGTGCACCGGTCCCCTGCCGCCGCTCTCGACGAGCTCGGCCAGCGCGCGGACGTGGGCGCGCAGCGAGTAGTCACCACCGGCCGGCGGCGGCGACCAGCCGAAGCCGGGCAGGTCGGGCGCCAGCGAGTCCAAGCGGTCGCGGACCAGGCCCATGACGTCGGTCCAGTTGGTCGCGGCGCCACCGAGGCCGTGCACCAGCACGGCCGGCTCGGCCCGCTCCGACGTGGCAGGGGCGACCCGGACGTGCAGCCGGCCCGACGGCAGGTCGACCTCGTGCCCGGGCCAGTGCGGGATCGGACCGCCGCTCAGACGACGACCTCGCCGAGCAGCGGCTCGACCCGACGGTTCACTGCGGCCAGCACCGCCCGGATCACAGCCTGCCGAACGTCCTCCCTGACCACCGACGCACCGGAGAGACGTTGGGTGGCTCGCTCGGTCACCATGGTGAGCACGACGAGTGCGGTGCGGTCCGGCCCGGTCGTGGCGATCTCGACGTGCTCCACGTCGAAACGCACCGAGCCGTCGACGACCGCCTCGACCGCGCGCAGGGTCGCGCCGGCCACCGACCGGTGCAGGCTGCCCGCCGTCGAGGTCCCCTCGGCGCTGCCTTCGTAGGACTGCCCGTCCAGACCCAGCGAGACCGAGACCGTCGTGCCCAGTCCGGCGGACACCAGCGCGACCCGCTCGATCACCAGGCGGCCCGGCCGGGCCACCGTGACGTCGGGAAGTGGCGGCACCTGCGCCCGTTCGGCCTCGGCCTCCTCGACCTCGACGGGAGGCGGCGCGGTCTGCTCGGGCTTCGAATCGTGCAGGTCGGCGGGACGCGTCGGCTCATCCACCACGCGAACGCGGTCGGCGTCCACAGCCAGCCCGAACCGGCTGCGCAGCAAGCGGTTGACCTCGCCGGCGACCCCGACCTCGTCGGCGCCGGGTTCGAGCTGCAGCCGCAAGGTGCCAGGCCCGTCGTCGTCGGGCTCAACGGCGGCGGCGGCCACGCCGCTGACCGCGAGGAGGGCGGCCACCAGCTCAGGGTGGTCGGTGACGGTCACGGCGCCAGTCTCGCAGCCCTGGCCGGTCGGGACCGACAGGTCGGCCGCGTCACCTGCTGGTGTCGGGACTGCGCCGGAAGAAGGACAGGGACCCGTCGTTCTCGAGCACGGCCAGGTCGACCTCCGAGAGGTCACGGATGCCCTGCTTGCGGGCAGCCTCCATCAGGTCCGTGTCGGGCAGCCGCTCCAGACGCATGACGTCGTCCTGCATCCGGCCGTTGCGCACCACCACGGCGGGCTGGCCCTCGAGCGCCGGCCGGCTGCGCGGGTAGCGCCAGGACACGTAGGAGAGCAGCACGGAGAGCACCGCGAACGTGCTGACCGCGAGGACCGCGCCGGTGACCGAGTAGTCCTCCTGCGTGACGCCCTGCTGGACGAGGTCGCCCATGGTCACGAGCAGCACGAGCTCGAAGGCCGAGAGCTGCCCGAGCTCCCGCTTGCCGACGACCCGGGTGACCAGCCAGAGGACCGCGAAGATGACCGTCGCTCGGAGAATGATCTCCATCAGGGCACCACCACCATCCGGAAGCCCACCTTCGCCACCTGCTGCCCCTCGATGACAAGTGCGGTGCGGTACGTGTCCGCTGATCCGTTCTGGTCCGGTGCCGTCCGGGCGTCCAGGCTCAGCCGGAACACGTCCCCCGGCGGCGGGTCGAACTCATAGACGAGGCGGCCCTCGGTCGCCGTCTCCTTCGCCGGGTTCGGGTAGAAGTTCTGGAAGTCGAACCTCTCGGGCAGGCTGCTGCTGATACTCAGCGTCACCGGCCCGTCGAACCCGCCCGGGTGGCGCACCGTCACGTGGAACGGGACGGCGAGCCCCGCCCGGGTGACCTGGGCGTGGGTCACCTCGAGCTGATAGCCCTCCGGTGAGCGCGCGGTCTCCGTCGTCGAGCGGATGCCGAGCAGGCCGGCGGCTCCCAGCACAAGCACGAGTCCGAGCAGGGCGAGACCGATCCGGCGCCAGCCGCGTGCACGCCGCGCGGCGTCGCCGTCCCGGAAGGCGGTCAGCGTGGCCACCTGCGTGTTTTCGGGCATGGCGCGGTCGTACCCCCGGGCTCGTCGCCTCACACGGGCGCCCCGCCCCAGCACATAGGATCGGCGGGTGCTTTCGGGAGAGCCGACACCGACCGGAGGAGGGCCAGTGCCCGCAGCGGCGGACCCCCGCGCCCGCAGCGCGCGGCTGCCCCGGTCGGCTCGGCGGCGCCAGCTCCTCGGCGCGGCCCAGGAGGTCTTCGTGGCCCAGGGCTACCACGCGGCGGCGATGGACGACATAGCGGACCGCGCGGGCGTCAGCAAGCCGGTTCTCTATCAGCACTTCCCGGGCAAGCTCGACCTTTACGTCGCGCTGCTGGAGGAGCACGCCGACGGCATGGTGGCGGCGGTGCGGGCCGCACTGGCATCTACCTCGGACAACAAGGAGCGGGTGGAGGCGACGATCGAGGCGTACTTCCGCTTCGTCGACGAGGACGGCGGCGCGTTCCGCCTGCTTTTCGAGTCCGACCTGACCAACCAGCCCGCGGTGCGCGAGCGCGTCGAGGGCACCACCCTGGCCTGTGCCGAGGCGATCAGCGAGGTCATCAGCGACGACGCCGGGCTGCCTCCCGAGCAGGCTCGCCTGCTCGCGGTGGGCCTGGTCGGCATGGCGCAGGTCGCCGCGCGCTTCTGGCTCACCAACGAGGGCTCGATCCCCCGCGACGCCGCAGCCCGGCTGCTGGCCAGCCTGTCGTGGCGCGGTATCGGTGGCTTCCCCCTCACTGACACGCACTAGCCTGACCAGTCCCGTTCGGCGCACGTCATCTCGGAGGTTCCCCGTGGAGGTCAGGATCGGTGTCCAGCACGCCACCCGCGAGCTGGTGATCGACAGCCCGGAGTCCTCGGACGCCGTCATCGCGGCGGTCACGGCTGCCCTCTCGGGCAAGAGCAGCGTGCTCACCCTCGAGGACGAGCGCGGCCGCCGGGTGGTGGTGCCCGCCGACAAGCTGGCGTACGTCGAGATCGGCGAGCCTGAGAGCAGGCGGGTCGGCTTCGGCGCGATGTAGCTCTGCGGCCAGGTGCCGCGTCGTCCTGCGTCGTGAGGGTGGTTAGGCCGACAGGCCCAACGCCGCCATCCGCCGGGTGTGGTTCTCGGTAAGACGGGCGAACATCCGCCCCACCTCTGCCAGGTCGGCCCCGCGGTCGGCGAGGCCTCCCACGAGCAGGGCCGAGAGCGCATCCCGCTCTGCGGCGACCCGCTGGGCCTGGCTCAGGGCCTCACCCACGATCCGGCGCCCCCACAGCGCGAGGCGCCCGGCCAGCCGGGGTTCGGCGACGATCGCCGCGCGCACCCGGTCCACCGCGAACGCCGAGTGGCCGGTGTCCTCGAGGACCGTCACGACGAGGTCCCGGGTCGAGTCGTCGAGGTAGGCCGAGACCTCACGGTAGAAGTCGGTGGCGATGCCGTCGCCGACGTAGGCCTTGACCAGCCCCTCCAGCCAGTCCGCGGGGGCGGTGCGCTCGTGGAACGCCTCGAGGGCCGCGGTGAACGGGTCCATGGCCTCCTCGGGCGCGGCCCCCATCTCCTCGAGGCGGGCCCGCAGCAGCGCGAAGTGGTGGTACTCCGCGACGGCCATCGCCGCCAGCGCCGCCTTGTCGGCGATGGTCGGTGCGAAGGCCGCGTCCTCGGCCAGCCGCTCGAAGGCGGTGAGCTCGCCGTAGGCGAGCGCCCCGAGGAGGTCGACCACCGCCAGCCGGTACGTCGCGTCCTCGGTCACGAGTCGCAGCGTATCGACGGTAGGATGATCGTCGAAGAACGGATGCCCGGTCGCAGCCACTGTCATGAAGCCCGATCGGCTCCCGCCGGCCGCAGAAAGGGCACCGTCCTGAACACCCCATCCTTCGCCGACCTCGGCGTGCTCCCGGCCACGGTCGAGGCACTCGAGGCGGTCGGCATCACCTCCCCGTTCCCGATCCAGGCCCTGACCCTTCCGGTCGCGCTGCACGGGCACGACATCATCGGGCAGGCCAAGACCGGAACGGGCAAGACGCTCGGCTTCGGCATCCCGCTCCTGCAGCGGGTCGTCGTCGAGGGTGAGACCGATACCGAGTCCTCCCTGCCGCCCGTTGTCCCGGGCAAGCCGCAGGCACTGGTGGTCGTCCCCACCCGTGAGCTGTGCGTCCAGGTCACCAGCGACCTGGAGAAGGCAGCGGCCCGGCGCAAGATCTCGATCCTGTCGATCTACGGCGGCCGCGCCTACGAGCCGCAGGTCGAGGTGCTCCGCAAGGGCGTTGAGGTCGTCGTCGGTACGCCGGGGCGCCTGATCGACCTGGCCCAGCAGGGTCACCTCGACCTGGGCCACGTCCGCACCCTGGTCCTCGACGAGGCGGACGAGATGCTCGACCTCGGCTTCCTGCCCGACGTCGAGAAGATCGTGCGGCTGATCCCGGCCGGCCGCCAGACGATGCTCTTCTCGGCCACCATGCCCGGCGCGATCATCACCCTCGCCCGGTCCTACATGCACCACCCCACGCACATCCGCGCGGTCGACCCGGATGACGATGGGCAGACCGTCAAGGCTGTCGAGCAGCACGTCTTCCGGGCGCACGCGATGGACAAGGTGGAGATGCTGGCGCGCATCCTGCAGTCCGACGGGCGAGGGCTGACGCTGGTGTTCTGCCGGACGAAGCGCACGGCCGCCAAGGTGGCCGACGACCTCGCCGACCGCGGCTTCGCCTCGGGCGCGGTGCACGGGGACCTCGGGCAGGGCGCTCGGGAGCAGGCGCTGCGCGCGTTCCGCAACGGCAAGGTCGACGTCCTCGTCGCCACTGACGTCGCGGCGCGCGGCATCGACGTGCAGGACATCACCCACGTCGTGAACTATCAGTGCCCCGAGGACGAGAAAACCTATCTGCACCGTATCGGGCGCACCGCCCGCGCCGGGGCCAAGGGCATCGCGATCACCTTCGTCGACTGGGACGACATGCCGCGCTGGGCGCTGATCGACAAGGCCCTCGACCTCGGCTTCGGCGAGCCCGAGGAGACCTACTCCAGCTCCGAGCACCTCTACGCGGCGCTGGACATCCCCCACCACGTCGTCGGGACGCTGCCACGCGCGCAGCGCACCCGCGAAGGTCTTGGCGCCGAGGTGCTCGAAGACCTCGGAGAGACCGGCCGGGCCGGCAGCCGCGGCGCCCCCCGTTCCGGCGGCACCGGGTCCTCCGGCGGTCGGAGCGGTGGGCGGGACAGTGGCCGCACCGGAGGCCAGGACCGGGCGCGGGCCGGGCGCCGTGACGGCCGCCCCACGGAGA
Organism: Spirochaetaceae bacterium; assembly: GCA_026786145.1. Taxonomy (GTDB): domain Bacteria; phylum Actinomycetota; class Actinomycetes; order JACCUZ01; family JACCUZ01; genus JAJAYQ01. The sequence continues at coordinate 26,182 of JAJAYQ010000108.1, forward strand.
GCACCGACAGCACTGATAGCAGCGGGCGCGCGGAACGGCCCCGGCGGAGCCGCTCGAGGCAGCGGACGCGCAGCGGCGAGGAGGCAGCCGACACGGTGGTCGACCAGGCCGCCGCCGACGTCGGGGGAAGCGGTGCCCCGGCCCCCCGCCGGCGACGCCGGTCGCGCGGCGGCGGCGACGCCGGCTGACAAACGCCTCGGCTAGCTGAGCGAGGGATCCCGCAGGAACCCGGCCATGACGTCCAAGGACTGCGTGGGGCGGGCGTAGAGGTCGCCCTGGGCGAGCCGGCAGCCCATCTCCTGCAGGATGTCCGCCTGCTCGACGGTCTCGACACCCTCGGCGACGACCTCGAGGTCGAGGTCGCGACCCAGGCCCAGCACGGCGCGCGCGACCTTGTTGCCGCTCTCGCAGGCCAGCGCCGCGACGAACGAGCGATCCAGCTTGATGAACGTCAGCGGCAGCAGCGCCACCAGCGACAACGTCGACCAGCCGGTGCCGAAGTCGTCGAGGCCCACCGAGCAGCCCAGTTCGCGCAGCGCCACGAGCACCGCCGCCGCGGCGGCGACGTCGTGGACGGCAGAGGTCTCGGTCAGCTCGAGGGACAGGACCGACCCGGGCAGTCCGGTGCGGGCCAGTTCGGCCCGGACGTGCGCGACGAGCGTCGGGTCCTCGAGCTGCCGGGCCGAGACATTGACGGCCACCGGCACCTGCCAGCCCGCGCGGCGGCCCAGCTCGACTGCCAAGTCCAGGGCCCCGGAGAGCACCCAACGACCGATCGGGACGATGAGCCCCGACCGCTCGGCCGCCGGCACGAACTCGTCGGGCCCTGGCCCTCCCGGCCAGCGCAGCAGCACCTCGACCCCGTGCAGCGCCCCCCCGGCCATCGTCACGATCGGCTGGACGGCCAGCCGCAGCTCACCGTTCTCGAAGGCCTGCGCGAGGGCGCCCGACATTGCCGGGCCCTCGTCGGCGGCCGAGGGGACTGCCACCAGCGGGTGGTGCCGGGGGCCCCTGATCTGGATCGCGGGCTCACCCATCGGTCCACGCCCGCGACCCTTGGTGCTCCGGGCTCGACGCGCTCTCGAAGCCGGGCTTCGCGTAGCTGACGTCGGGTGCGGCACGCACACCCGCGTCGGTCAGGGCCTGCTGGTAGGCCAGGGTTGCGTCCTCGAGCAGCCCGAGCTGGGCGAACGCGTCCGCCAGCTCGCGCCAGGCAGTCGCGGCGTGGTGGTTCAGTTCGAGACCGCTCAACAGGCTGGCCGCTTCGCGGTAGACGGCCACGGCCTCATCCCGGCGGTCGAGAGCGAGCAGCGCCCGGGCCCGGACCAGGCTGGTGTGCGCGCGCTCGAGGCGCGGCTCATCGCCCAGCCGGGTCAGGGCTGAGTCAGCGAGGGACAGGGCGTAGCCCGCGCGACCCAGGAGCAGCTCGCAGCGGCTGAGCTCGGTGTCGCAATAGGCGACGTCCACCTCGCTGCCGACATCGACCAGCGCCGCGCGGCTGACCGTCAGCTCGCGGCGGGCGTCCTCGGGCCGGGCCGGCATGCAGCGCAGGAGCAGCCAGCCGTAGGCCACCCGCAGCCGGGCCAAGGCCCGGACGTCGTCACCTTCGGCGTAGACCGCCAGGGCTCGCTCGGCCAGCATCAGCGCGGCCGGGAGGTCGTCGCGCTGCTCCGAGAGCAGGCTCGCGTTCCAGTAGACCGCCGCCCGCGCCTGGGCCGAACCCGCCTCGCCCACGATCTCGAGCACCTCGGTGGCCATTCGCTGGGCCCGCACGATGTCGCCGCGGAGGTAATAGGCGCCGAGGACCGCCGACGCCAGCTCGGCGTGGGTGTCCGTGCCCGACAGGCCCCAGCTGCGAACCGTGGACAGGGCGGCTTCGCCGACGTCGAGGGCGTACGCGACGTCGCCTGCCTCCTGGTAGCAGCGGACGGCGTCGACCGTGAGCCGCAGGTGCTCGTCGTATCGCCGTGCCTCCTGGGCCTCACGCCTGAGGTTTTCGATCTCGCGCAAGGCCTCCTCGAGCTCGCCGAGACCCTCCAGCGCCTGGGCCCGCAGCCTCCGGACGCTCAGCATGTCCTCGGCACCCATGTCGGGACGAGCGTGGGTGAGGCCCGTCAGCTGGGTCAGGGCATCCCGCGGCTCTCCGTTACGCAGCGCGAGGTCGGCATAGCTCAGGGCCAGCCGCAGCCGGTCGGCCTCGCCAGCGTCCTGTCCCCTCGCGAGATACTCCGTGGTGCAGCCGAGCCGGGCGGCCAGGACCTCGAGGGTCGCCGGGGTGGCGTTGCGCCGGCCGGACTCCAGCAGCGAGACGTAACTGGCCGACAGCTCGGTCCCCGCCAGCTCCCCCTGGGAGAGCCCGGCTCGCAGGCGCGCCTCGCGCAGACGCCCGGCGACCCCGCCGGCCCTGTCGGTGCCAGTCGATTCGGGCATGTCCCATTCCTCCCCATGGTGCGGGCTCGCACGGATGTCATGGTGCGAGCCGCACAGATGTCCACGTCCGGGCGTGGCTCTGTGCTGCCCTCACACATGACAGCGGCGCGGTCACGACGTTACCTGACACCTGATGACCAAAAAGTTGACAACTCGCCCGAAGTCAGTTGACTGATGCTGTCATAAGCCTTGACACGCCCTTTGTCACTGGAGTCATCATGCGCCGTGCAGCCGTCGGCCTCGCCGTCCCCGCCCTCGCCGCGTCTGTCC
>JAJAYQ010000109.1 GCA_026786145.1 Spirochaetaceae bacterium
AGCGCAGCGAGCCGAACGTTGGACGCCGTGGTGGGCCGGACGGCGATCCCGGTCTGCACGAGCTGGTGTCGGGCTTCGGCGACATCGACGCCCGCGAGGTCAACTCGATCCCGATTGGGAACGACATCACCCTGCGCGTCGGCCGCTACGGCCCGTACGTCCAGCGCGGCCCGGACGGCGAGGAGTCATCGCAGCGCGCGTCGGTGCCCGACGACATGGCCCCCGACGAGCTGACCGTCGAGAAGGCCGAGGAGCTGCTGGCGGCGCCGAGTGGCGACCGCGACCTCGGCACCCACCCGACCTCCGGGCTGCCGGTCGTGGCCAAGGCAGGACGGTACGGCCCGTACGTGACAGAGGAGCTGCCAGAAGATTCCGCCAAGGGGGCCAAGCCGAGAACGGGGTCGCTGCTGTCGACCATGTCCCTGGACACGGTCACCCTCGAGGACGCGCTGCGGCTGCTGTCGCTCCCTCGCGTCGTGGGCACCTCCCCGGAGAACGGCGAGGAGATCACCGCGCAGAACGGCCGCTACGGGCCGTACCTCAAGAAGGGCACCGACTCCCGGTCGCTGGACACCGAGGAGCAGATGTTCGACATCACCCTCGACCAGGCCTTGGCCATCTACGCCCAGCCCAAGGCACGCGGCCGGCGCACGGCCGCGCCTCTCCGGGAGCTCGGTGTCGACCCGACCACGGGTCTGCCGGTGGTGGTCAAGGAGGGTCGCTTCGGTGCGTACGTCACCGATGGCGAGAGCAACGCGACCCTGCGCAAGGCCGACTCGGTCGAGAGCGTGACGATCGAGCGGGCCGCCGAGCTGCTCGCCGAGAAGCGCGCGAAGGGCCCGGCCCCCAAGAAGCGGGCCGCCAAGAAGGCGACGGCCAAGAAGACGGGAGTGAAGAAGCCGGCGGCGAAGGAGGCCGCCAAGAGGGTCGCCAAGAAGTCCTGACGGGCCAGGTCGTACGCCCTGGCTACGCTGACCCCGTGAGCACCCCCGTCCGTCCCGCGGCCGTCCCGCACGCGGGGATCGTGAGCCAGGACCACGATCTGCTCGGCGTTCTTCGGGTGGCCTCGTTCCGGCGGCTCTGGACCGCGCTGTCGCTGTCCAGCCTCGGCGACTGGCTGGGGCTGCTGGCGCTGACCGCCCTCGCGCCGCGGCTGGCGGACGGCGGCTACGCGGCGGCGAACCTCGCCATCGCGGGCGTCTTCATCCTGCGCCTGGCGCCGGCCGTGGTCGTCGGGCCGCTCGCGGGCGTGGTCGCGGACCGGCTCGACCGGCGCTGGACCATGGTCGTCTGCGACGTCGCGCGCTTCCTGCTGTTCCTGTCCATCCCGGTCGTGGGCACCCTGTGGTGGCTGTTCGTGGCGCCCTTCCTCATCGAGGTCGCCAGCCTGGTGTGGATCCCGGCCAAAGAAGCCACCGTCCCCAACCTGGTGCCGCGGGAGCGCCTCGAGACCGCCAACCAGCTCAGCCTCTTCACGACGTACGGCTCGGCGCCCGTCGCTGCCGCGATCTTCGCGGGGCTCGCGCTCCTGTCGGGCATCCTCGACAACGCGCTGTCCTCCATCAACGAGGTGGACCTCGCCCTCTACGTCAACGCCGCGACCTTCCTCGTGAGCGCGATCACGATCCTCAGGCTCACCGACATCCCCGCTCGCGAGAAGGCCGCGCCAGGGGAGCCGGTCCCTGGTGTGTGGTCGACGATGATCGAGGGCTGGCGGTACGTCGGGCGCACCCCACTGGTGCGCGGTCTGGTCGTCGGGATGCTCGGTGCGTTCGCGGCGGGCGGGGCAGTGATCGGTCTCGCGCGGACCTTCGTCACCGACCTGGGTGCCGGCGACCCCGGCTACGGCCTGCTGTTCGGCACGGTCTTCCTCGGGCTGGCGGTCGGCATGTTCGTGGGGCCGCGCCTGCTGCCCGACTTCAGTCGCCGTCGCCTGTTCGGGCTGGCCATCTTCGCCGCGGGCCTGTCGCTGGCTCTGCTGGCGCTCGTCCCGCACATGGTCTTCGCGGTGCTGGTGACGCTGGTCATCGGGGCGTTCGCCGGAGTCGCATGGGTCACCGGCTACACCTTGCTCGGTCTCGAGGTGGCCGACGAGCTGCGGGGTCGCACCTTCGCCTTCGTCCAGACCATGGTCCGCGTCGTGCTGGTGCTGGTGCTGGCCGTCGCCCCGCTGCTCGCGGCGGGTTTCGGGGTCCACCGGGTGACCGTGACCGACTCCATGGTGCTGACCTACAACGGCGCCGCCATCACGTTCCTGCTCGCGGGACTGCTCGCCGCAGGGCTCGGTTTCGCGTCCTACCGTCAGCTCGACGACCGGCGCGGCGTGGCGCTGGGCGACGACCTGGCCGCGGCGTTCCACAACGAGGCGGTGGGTCTGCGCGGCGGTCGCTCGCGCCATGGGTTCTTCGTCGCCCTCGAAGGCGGCGAAGGGGTCGGCAAGTCCACCCAGGCAACCCGGCTGGCCGAGTGGCTGGAGTCGCTCGGGCACGACGTGCTGGTGACCCACGAGCCGGGGGGCACCGAGCTCGGCCGGCGACTGCGGTCGGTCCTGCTCGACCATCCCGAGGCGACCGATCCTGCCGACGAGATGGGCGCGGCATCACCCGCGCTGTCGCCCCGCGCGGAGGCGCTGTTGTTCGCCGCCGACCGGGCCGAGCACGTCGCCGCGGTGATCGCTCCCGCTCTCGCCCTCGGGCACATCGTCATCACCGACCGCTACATCGACTCGTCCGTGGCCTACCAGGGCGCCGGCCGGGAGCTGGCGGCCGGCGAGGTGGCCAAGCTGTCGCGATGGGCGACCGACGGGCTGGTCCCGGACCTCACCGTGGTCCTCGACATGCCGGCGGCTGCGGGACTCGGACGGGTGGAGGCACCCGACCGGCTGGAGTCCGAGCCGCTGGCCTTCCACGAGCGGGTCCGCGAGCGCTTCCTCCACATCGCCCGCCGGGGCGGCTCGCGCTACCTGGTCGTCGATGCCCACCGGTCGGTTGACGAGATCACCGCAGCTGTTCGGGCTCGCCTCGAGCCGGTGCTGCCGCCCAGCGCTGCTCAGATCCGCGAGGTCGAGGTGGCCCGCCGGGTCGAGGAGGAGCAACGCCGCCTGGCCGAAGACGTGCGCCGTCTCGAGGCCGCACGGCTGCGCGCCGACGCGGCAGACGAGGAACGTCGCAAGGACGCCGAGGAGCAGGAGCGACGGCGCCTGGAGTCCGTCGCGCTGGAGGAGCACCGCCGCATGGCCGCGATCGAGGCCGAGGATCAGGCGCAGCTTGCTGCGGTTACCGAGCAGGAGCAGACCGCGCAGGCGGCAGTCCTGGCGGAGCAGCGGGCGGCTCGGGCCGAGGAGCGACGCCGGATCCGCAATGAGCAGCGGCTGGCCCGGGAGGAGGCTCACCGCCGGGTCGCCGAGCGGCGTGGAGGGCGCCGCGGCAACGCGACCCCGACCCCGAGCCCGACCCCCACCGTGCAGACCGACGCGCCCACCCGTGAGCTCAGCCTGACCGACGAGCTGTTCGGAGCGGGCTTCGGCGGCGACGACAGTGACGACAGCGACGACAGCGACCGGACCGTCCAGCTGCCGAGGGCCACCGACCCTCGGGACGACCGGTGACCACTCCGGTCACGCCGCCGGCTGATAGCGGCGTGTGGGCCGACCTGGTCGGCCAGGAGCACACCGTCCAGACGCTGTCCCGTGCGGCGGAGGCAGCCGCCGCCCGGCTGCGCGGCGAGCCGGGGGAGGGCATGACCCATGCCTGGTTGCTCACCGGCCCGCCCGGGTCGGGGCGGTCGATCGCGGCCCGCGCGTTCGCCGCCGCCCTGCAGTGCCCGCGCCTGGGGTGCGGTCGCTGCGACGTCTGCCACCACGTGCTCGGCGGCACCTCCGCCGATGTCGA
>JAJAYQ010000110.1 GCA_026786145.1 Spirochaetaceae bacterium
ATCGGCTTCACCATCGACGTCCCTCACGACCTCTCCCGGCTGGACCGCGCCGACCTGATCGCCGTCGCCCCTCCCGGGGACAACGACAGCGTGTCGCCCCCCGAGCTGCTCGAGGCACTGCGTCGCGCTGTCGACCGGGGCGCCCGCGTTGTCAGCGTCTGCACGGGCGCCTTCGTCCTGGGTGCCGCCGGGCCTCTACATCGTCCGCCAGGCCAACGGCGCCGCGGTCGCCAACGCCATCGCCCGCCGGATGGTGGTGCCCCCGCAGCGTGACGGCGGTCAGGGCCAGTACGTCGAGACCCCGATGCCCTCGACGGAGGCCGACACCCTCGAGCCGCTGCTGACCTGGATGCTGGGCCACCTCGGCAGCGACATGTCCGTCGAGGACCTCGCTGCGCGGGTGCACCTCTCGACCCGGACCTTCGCCCGCCGGTTCCGCGCCGAGACGGGCACGACCCCGCACAGCTGGCTGACGGCCCAGCGGGTCATGCTCGCGCAGCGTCTGCTCGAGGACAGCGAGCACGGCGTCGAGGCGGTCGCCGACCTTGCCGGCTTCGGGAGCGGAGCCATCCTTCGCCACCACTTCCTGCGCCGCGTCGGCACGACGCCGCAGGCCTACCGGCGGACGTTCGCGCGCACCGCGATCCGAGGTGCGGCTGGCGGTCAGGCCAGATTGGTGCTGCGCGGGTAGGCGATGTCCGGGTCCGTGAGGACGTTCACGAGGTACGGGACGCCGGCAGCGAATGCCCGGTCCATCGCCGGCCCGACGTCGACGGCGCGCTCGACGAGCTCACCGGCTCCTCCGAGTGCGCGGGCCACCTCGTCGTACCGCGTCCGCGGGGACAGCTCGGCGGCGACGTCGTATCCGTAGAGGAACCGCATGGGGTGCTTCTCCAGGCCCCACCCGCCGTTGTTGCCCACGACGATGACCACCGGCAGCCCGTGCCGCACCAGCGTGTCGACGTCCATCAGCGAGAACCCGGCAGCACCGTCGCCCAGCATCAGCACGACCTGCGCCGAGGGCCTCGCCAGCCGAGCCCCTATCGCGTAGCCCAGGCCGGTGCCGAGACAGCCGTACGGCCCGGGGTCCAGCCAGCCGCCCGGAGCCTTGGCCTCGACGTACTTGCCTGCGTATGACACGAAGTCGCCACCGTCGCCGATCACCACGGCGTCGTCGGCCAGGCGAGGGGACAGCTCGCCGTATATCCGCGCCGGGTGGACGGGGTCGGAGTCGCTGGTGAGCAGGTCGCGGTCACCTTCGACGGCAGCCCGGACGGCCGACGCCAGCATGGCGGTCCACTCGACGTACGGCGAGCGCGGCGCCGACCGTGTCCACGCCTCCAGAACGCCGCCGAGGACCAGTCCGAGGTCCCCCGACGCCGACGCGGCCAGCGCGACGTGGCGGGCCACCTGTTCGGGCGAGTCGGTCAGGTGGATGACCGCGGCGGGGGCGTCGGAGCCGAAGACGCCGAAACCCAGGCGGAAGTCCAAGGGCGCGCCGGCCACCACCACGAGGTCGGCCCCACCGAGGGCAGCACCGCGCGCGCGGCTCACCAGCAATGGATGCCCGGCTGGCACGATGCCCCGGCCCATGCCGTTGGTGATCACCGGGATGCCCGCAGCCTCGGCCAGCTCGAACGCAGCCGCCTCTGCGCCGTCGCTCCATACGTCCGAGCCGATGACGAGGACCGGTCGCCGCGCATCGGCGAGGAGCCGTCCCACGGTGGCCACGTCGGCCGGGTCGGGAGGAACGGGTTCGCGGGTCGGCGGCGGCGGGAGGTCCACCTCGGCACGGCTGAACAGCTGGTCCATGGGGACGTCGAGGAACACCGGCCCCCGGTGGGGTGCGGTGGCTGTCCGGAGTGCGCCGTCCACCTCCTCGGCGATGGCCTCCACGCTGTGCACCGTTGCGGCGAGCTTGGTCACGGGCGCGAGCAGCGGCGGGTGGTCGAGCTCCTGCAGGCTGCCGGAGCCCCACCGGAACCCCGGCGCGCGACCGCCGACGACGAGCACCGGCGACCCGTTGAAGTGTGCGGTGGTGACGGCGCTGATCCCGTTGGTGACGCCCGGGCCGGCGGTGAGCACAGCCAGGCCGGGTCGTCGGGTCAGCTTGGCGGTCGCCTCAGCGGCGAAGACCGCGGTCTGCTCGTGGCGCACGTCGACGAGTCGCATGGGCTCGTCGGCCGTGACGGCCGCGTCGTAGAGGGGGAAGACGTGTGCTCCCGAGAGGGTGAACATCGTGTCGACCCCGTGGGCGCGCGCGACCGCGAGGGCCAGGTGACCGCCGTGGCCTTCCGCCCTGACCATGGCCCTAGTTCATCACCCCCGCGATGTCGCGCAGCCGCGGGTCGTCCTGGTCCGCGAAGTACTCGTCGGGCTTGGTCCGATCGATCCCCTCCGGGGCCTTCGTCACCCGCAGGATCAGCGTGCCCACGGCGCACACCACCAGGTTGGCGAGGAGCGCCAAGAAGCCCGCATAGATCGAGGACGTCGTGTCGAAGCCGAGCTCGGCCAGCGGGAAGCCGGAACCGCCGAAGTGCTCCTTGACGACCGTGATCGTCCCGTCGGCGTTGAACAGCTTCTGCTGGATCTGGTAGGTGGTCCAGAAGCCGACCGCCATCCCGGCGACCCAGCCGGCGATGAGTGCCCACCGGTGGAACCAGCGCGTGTAGAGGCCGAGCGCAACGGCGGGGAGCGTCTGCAGGATGATGATTCCGCCGATGAGCTGGAGATCGATCGAGAACTGGGGGTCCAGCGCCAGGATCGCCAGCAGCGCCCCCACCTTGACCACCAGGGATGCGAGCTTGCTGCTACGGGCCTCCTGCTTGGGGGTCGCGTCCTTGTTGAGGTACTCCTTGTAGATGTTGCGAGTCCATAGGTTTGCCGCGGCGATCGACATGATCGCCGCAGGCACCAGCGCGCCGATGCCGATGGCGGCGAACGCGACGCCGGCGAACCAGCTCGGGAACATCTCCGAGAAGAGCAACGGCACGATGGTGTTGCTATCGGCCTTGCCGGCGTCGTTCGTGATCGGGGTGATGCCCGCCGCGATCGCCATGTAGCCGAGCAGCGCCAGTAGTCCCAGGATGAAGCTGTACGCCGGCAGCGCGGCCATGTTGCGCTTGATGACGTTGCGGTCCCGCGAGGCGAGCACGCCTGTGATCGAGTGCGGGTAGAGGAAGAGCGCCAGCGCGGAGCCAAGGGCAAGGGTCGCGTACTGCAGCTGTGCCGGGCCGGCGAGGATCACGCCGTCACCGGGGTTGGGCGAGGCCTTGAACTTCGCCTCTGCGGCACCGAAGATCTCGTCCCAGCCACCGAGCTTGTACGGGATCACGATCACCGCGACGATGATCACGATGTAGATCAGCGTGTCCTTGACGAACGCGATGAGCGCGGGTGCGCGCAGCCCCGAGTTGTAGGTGTACGCCGCGAGGATGGTGAACGCCACGATGATCGGTATGTGACCGGTGACGCCCATCGCCTTGAGGACGGCCTCGATGCCGACGAGCTGGAGCGCGATGTAGGGCATCGTCGCGACAATGCCGGTGATGGCGACGAGCAGGGCGAGAGTCGATGAGCCGTGCCGGGCCCGGACGAAGTCGGCGGGGGTCACGAAGCCGTGCACGTGGCTCACGGACCACAGCCGGATGAGCACCAGGAAGACGATCGGGTAGACCACGATCGTGTAGGGGACGGCGAAGAAGCCGATGGCGCCGGCCCCAAAGACCAGGGCAGGCACCGCGACGAAGGTGTACGCCGTGTAGAGGTCGCCGCCGATCAGGAACCAGGTGATCCAGGATCCGAAGTTGCGCCCGCCGAGGCCCCATTCGTCCAGGTGGTCCAGGGTGTCCGGCCGCCGCCACCTGGCCGCGACGAAGCCAAGCGCGCTGACGGCGACGAAGAGCGCCGTGAAGACGGCGAGCTCTACGGTGTTGACGTTGTCGAACATGGGTCAGCCCCTCGACTTCACGTAGACGATCAGGGTGGTGCTGACCCCGATGCCGATCGCCGCCAGCTGGTACCAGTAGAAGAACGGGATGTCCGAGAGCGTGGGGTCGACCCGGTTGTAGAGCGGCGGGATCAGGGTCGCCAGCAGCGGCAGGAGCAGCAGCCAGTTCCAGGAGCTGTGGTCGGACCGCTCGGCGCGACGGGTGCCCTCGGCGAGGGAGCCGTCAGGGTGACGCGCGGGTTGTTCGGGCTCGTGGACGGTCACCGGAACCTCCAGGCACAGGGAGACGAGACGGCCCGGACGCTATCCCTCTTTGCCGCCTTTTGGGAAGGTCTCGGCGGCCTCAGATCGTCTGCGACAGTGCCTTCACCGGCATACCCAGGTCGGCAAGCAGGCCCAGGTCCTGGTCCGGGGAGCGACCCAGGGTCGTCAGGTAGTTGCCGACGATGACGGCGTTGATCCCGCCGAGCATCCCGTCGCGGGTGCCGAGGTCGCCCAGCGTGATCTCGCGACCACCGGCATACCGCAGGATCGTCCGCGGCAGCGCGAGGCGGAACGCGGCGATGGTGCGCAGCGCATCCGTCCCCGCCATGACCGGTAGGTCGCCGAACGGTGTGCCCGGTCGGGGGTTGAGGAAGTTCAGCGGCACCTCGTCGGGATCGAGATCCCCGAGCTGGGCTGCGAACTCGGCGCGCTGGCCAAGCGTCTCGCCCATCCCGACGATGCCGCCGCAGCAGACCTCCATGCCCGCGTCGCGGACCATGGTCAGCGTGGCCCACCGCTCCTCCCACGTATGGGTCGTGACGACCTTCGGGAAGTAGGAGCGGGCGGTCTCCAAGTTGTGGTTGTAGCGGTGGACACCCATGGCCGAGAGCTGGTCCACCTGGTCCTGGGTAAGCATCCCGAGGGACGCGGCCACGTTGATGTCGACGGCCGCGCGGATGGCGGCGACACCCTCACGCATCTGGGCCATCAACCGCTCGTCGGGGCCGCGGACGGCGGCCACGATGCAGAACTCGGTGGCTCCCGTGGCCGCGGTCTCCCGGGCGGCCTGGACCAGGGAGGGAATGTCCAGCCAGGCGGCGCGCACCGGCGAGGAGAACAGCCCCGACTGCGAGCAGAAGTGACAGTCCTCGGGGCAGCCGCCGGTCTTCACCGAGACGATGCCCTCGACCTCCACCTCGGGTCCGCACCAGCGCAGCCGCACCTCGTGGGCCAGGGCGAGCAGGTCCGGCAAGGCCGCGTCGGGCAGTTCCAGGACGGCGAGCACCGCGGTCTGGTCAAGTCCCCGACCCTCCTCGAGGACCTGGACCCGCGCCTCGTTGAGGACGGTCCCGCGGGGATCAGCTGCTGGGTCAGGTCGCTCGGTCGCTGGCACGGCGGAAGTCTGCCGCATCGAAGGCGCCGCCCAGGTCGGGACCCAGTCCGGCCCGCGCGGCGAGCAGGAACTCGGCCGCGTCGAGGCGGCCGGCCCCGTCCGGCACGGCACCGCTGAGCGGGCGCGCCGAGAGCATCTCGAGGTCGCGCACGTTGCTGCGGCAGGCGAGGTCCGGGGCGGTGGGCCAGGTGCCCAGGACCACGCCGGCCAGTGCCAGTCCGCGGTGGGCCATCGCCTCGAGCGTGAGCGCGGTGTGGTTGAGGGTGCCCAGCCCAGGCTCGGCCACGACAAGCACAGGTGCGTCGAGCCGGCGCGCCAGGTCGGCGAGGGTCGCACCGTCCTCGTCGTAGCGCACGAGCAGCCCTCCTGCCCCTTCGACCAGGACGAGACTGCGGTCGGCGGCCAGTGCCGTGATGCGACGCGTGGCGTCGCCGAGGTCGAGGGCTGGGCGGCCACTGCTCCGGGCAGCCGCTGCCGGGGACAGCGGGTCGGGGTAGCGCGCGAGCTCGTGGAGGTCGGTGACGCCCGCCAGCCGGCGTACGTCCTCGAGGTCGCCCGGCTCGTCTGCGCCGATGCCGGTCTGTGCCGGCTTGACCACGGCCACCGTCACACCGCGCACCCGCGCGAGCGCAGCGACGGCCGCAGTCACCACCGTCTTGCCGACCCCGGTCCCCGTCCCGGTGACCACCAACACACCCACCGGCGTCAGCGGGGTCAGGCGGCCTTCTTGGTCTCCTTGAAGATCGTGTCGATCTCGGCGATCTTGTCCAGCAGCTTCTGGGCCTCGGCCGGGTCGACGCTGCCCTTGCCGCCGGCAGCGCCGGCCAGCTTGGTGGCCTCGTTGAACAGCGTGTGCAGCCCGGGGTACTTCTCGAAGTGAGGCGGCTTGAAGTAGTCGGTCCACAGCACCCAGAGGTGGTGCTTCACGAGCTCGGCCCGCTCCTCCTTGATGAACAGAGCCCGAGCGCGGAACACCTCGTCGGTGTTGCCGGCGTACTTCTCGCAGATCGCCTTGACGGACTCGGCCTCGATGCGAGCCTGCGCCGGGTCGTACATGCCACACGGCAGGTCGCAGTGGGCGTGGACGACAGTCTTCGGGGTGAACAGATGCGACAGCACGGACATCAGTCCTTCCACAGCGGGTGAGAATCGTGCACGAGAGTCTTGTGAACCTTTCCGGACACTACTCCCGGGCTACTACCCGCTCGAGAGACCCCTACCCCCTCAGAGACCAGATGACGGAGGTGGCCACGATGCCGTTCCCGCGCCTCGGCCGGGTGCTCGTGGCGGGCCGGTCGATGGAGCCGACGCTGCAGTCCGGCGACCACCTGCTCGTGCGCTGGGGCGGCCGTCCGTGCGTCGGCCGTCTTGTCGTCGTGCGGTGGCCCGGTCGACCGCTGGCGGTGAAGCGGGCGGTGCTCCACGACACCGACGGGTGGTGGGTCGAGCGCGACAACGCATCGGTTGGCGTCGACTCGTGGCAGGTCGGCCCGGTGCCCGACGCCGACGTGCTGGCAACGGTCCTGGTCCGGGTGTGGCCGCTCAGGCGCCCACGCGTTCGATGACCGATGCGCGCGCCGCGACGAGGTGCCGCTCGAGCTCGGCGAGCGCAGCCGCCTCGTCACCTGCGCGCATCAGGGTGAGAAGACGGCGGTGCCCCGCCACTTGCTGGCGGGCGTTCCGGCGCTGACGCTCCACCGAGGCGAGCACGAGCCTCAGGTCCGCAGTCAGCACGTCGGCACCCGCGACGAGCCGGCTGTTGCCGAGCAGCGCGACCAGGGAGGTGTGAAACTCCAGGTGCGCGTGCGTCGCGACCAGCGGGGAGTCGCCGCCTGCCGCCTCGGCGTACGTCGCGAGCGCGCGGGTCGAGGGGGAGAGGTCCGCCCCGGTGGCGCCCGCTCGGACTCCGGCACTCTCGAGGACCAGCCGGGCCTCGAAGATCTCCTCGATGTCGTGCTCGGCGAGCTCGGTCACCGTCACGCCGCGGTTGGGCAGGCGGGTGAGCAGCTTCTCGGCGGTCAGGACCTGGAGGGCCTCGCGCACGGTGGAGCGGGCCACGCCGAAACTTTCCGCCAGGGTCACCTCGCGCAGCGGCCCGCCCGGGGCAAGGTCGCCGGCGAAGATCATTTCGCGTAGCGCGCCGGCCACCCGGTCGGTGGTGCTCGACCGGTCGATCACAGGGACCTCGACCACGGCTTGACACTAACCCAGTGCCGGGCTCACACTCTGCTTGTCCGACAATAATTGTCGGACAATCCTGCAATACGACATCCCATTGGGTGAAGCCATGACCGAGATCCGTCCACTGTCCTGGGGTCGCCGCTACCTGATGTGCCGGCCCGAGCACTTCCGGGTCGACTACGCGATCAACCCGTGGATGGACGTGGACGCACCCGTCGACCCTGACCTTGCACTCGGCCAGTGGGACGACCTCGCGGCGACGATCGAGCGGGCCGGTGCGGCAGTCGAGCGCATCAGCCAGCTCCCCGGCACTCCCGACATGGTCTACGCGATGAACTACGGCCTGGTCGATGGCGACCACGTGGCCATCACGAGCTTCCGTCACGACCAGCGCCGGCCGGAGGCAGAGGCAGCCGAATGGTGGTTCGGTGAGACGGGCATGCGCACGACCCGGGTGGCGGACGCCGGGGTCGGCGCCTTCGAAGCGGGCGACGCTTTCCTGTTCGGCGACTCCCTAGTCGTCGCCGACGGTCCCCGCACGGACCGCGCGACCCACGCCGTCCTCGGCCGGGAGCTGGGGGTCCGGGTCGCATCCGTCGGGGTTGTGCACCCGGCGCTCTACCATCTCGACCTCAGCTTCTGCCCGCTCGACGAGACGAGGGCCATCGTGGCCCCCGCTGCGTGGGACCGGGCCGGGCGCGCGACTGTCGCCGCTCTCGTGCCCGACCCGCTGGTGATCGACGAGGACGAGGCGTTCACGTTCTGCGCGAACTCTGTCGTCATCGGGGACGTGGTCGTCATGCCGGCCGGGGTGCCGGCCCGGGTCGCGCGCCGCCTGGAGGCATGGGGGTTCTCGGTCCAGACCGTCGACGTGAGCGAGCTGCACAAGGGCGGCGGATCGATCCGCTGCATGACGCTGCCGCTCGACACGGTTCTTGACGACGCCCGTCTCACCGTCGAGCCGAGACCGCGGGAGCAGGGCGTACCGGTCTGACCGACTTGCCGCGACTGGCACGATGGGTCCCGTGACCACCAGCGGCCCGGAGTACGACGGGACGGATCCCGTCTTCGCGCTGCACGTCGGCGGCAAGATGGAGACGGTCTCGACCGTCCCCCTCCGTGACCGCGACGACCTCTCGATGGCCTACACCCCGGGTGTGGCCCGCATCTGCTCCGCCATCGAGGCCGATCCCGACCTGGTCCACGAGCTCACGTGGAAGGGCAACGTGGTCGCCGTCGTGACCGACGGGTCAGCGGTCCTCGGGCTGGGCGACATCGGCCCCGCCGCGGCCCTGCCTGTCATGGAGGGCAAGGCAGTGCTGTTCAAGAACTTCGCCGGGATCGATGCCGTCCCGATCTGTCTCGACGCCAGGTCCGTCGAGGACATCGTCGAGACCGTGGTGCGCATCGCGCCCGGCTTCGGCGGCATCAACCTCGAGGACATCAGCGCGCCGCGGTGCTTCGAGATCGAGCGCCAGCTGATCGAACGGCTCGACATCCCCGTCTTCCACGACGACCAGCACGGCACCGCGGTCGTGGTGCTCGCGGCTCTGCGCAACGCTGCGAGGCTCACCGGCCGTGCCCTTGGCGATCTTGACGTCGTCGTCTCCGGGGCCGGGGCCGCAGGGGTTGCCGTCACCACCATCCTGCGAGAGGCCGGCATCGGAAACATCACCGTGGCCGACCGTCAGGGCGTAGTGCATGCCGGACGTGGGAACCTGACCCCGGTCAAGCGGGACCTGGCCGCGGTCACTAACGGCACCGGCAAGACGGGCAGCCTGGTCGACGCCATGCGCGGTGCGGACGTCTTCATCGGTGTCTCGGGTGGCGTGGTGCCCGAGGACGCTGTGGCGTCCATGGCCGCGGACTCCATCGTCTTCGCTCTCGCCAACCCGAGTCCGGAGATCCACCCGGACGTGGCGCGACGGCACGCCCGCGTCGTCGCCACCGGGCGCAGCGACTATCCCAACCAGATCAACAACGTGCTCGCCTTCCCGGGCATCTTCCGTGGTGCGCTCGACGTGCGCGCCCGGGCCATCACGGAGCCGATGAAGCTGGCCGCGGCTGAGGCCCTCGCGGCGGTGGTGGCCGACGACGTCACCGAGGA
>JAJAYQ010000111.1 GCA_026786145.1 Spirochaetaceae bacterium
TCGATGCAATCCCGGACCAGACTGTTCCCCCCAGCCCTGCACCGGCTGCTGATCATCCGCGACCAGGTGTGCCGCATCCCCTGGTGTGACGCAATGATCCGCCACACCAACCACATGGTCCCCCACACCCAGGGCCGGGCCACCAGCGCAGCCAACGGCCAAGGAACTGCGCCAAGCCTGCAATGCGCCTGACCTGGCCTCTTTGTGGCGTTGACACCGGGATGCCAGCTCCTGCGTGTCGTGACGTGCGGCTGCCATCGTGACGTGAGGCAACAGGGAGACGTCCTACGCGAGCGACCCTGCGGGAGCTACCCACACGCAGCGCTGCCCGGTGACCGCCGCGATCTGGTCGAAGTCGCCGTCATAGTGCAGCACGCCGACGTCCAAGGCTTCCGCGGCTGCGGCGATCAGCAGGTCGGGGATCTTGCGTCCACGCTGGCTGCGTTCGGCCCGATGGTGAGGGCCCGCCCGAGCTCTCCGGCATCGGCCATCGGCTCGACGACTGCACGTACCTGCGGGTTGCCCAGCCGCTCGATCACGCTGGTATCGAGCAGGAATCTCAGCGCCACGTGTCTTCCCGCTCCGCCAGGTCCGCCCCGGCCAGGGCATCAAATGCGTCTGCCACCCGACGGTCGCGGCCAGCCGTCACCCTGCGCAGTGCCTCGTTGACGGTGTCCTTGATGGTGGTTGGCGCCGAGCTCGGCCTGGGCAGCCCCGAGAGCATCTTCGTCCACCTGGATCAGGTGCTTTGCCACCGGCAAAGTAGGTACGCGCCGCGCATCGTATATACCCGGTCTCTGTGATCGGCGGCCCCCGCCGAGAGGGCGACAGGTGGGTACCCGCGGGAGACACCTGGCCACCTAGAGACAGCCGCGTCAGCCCGCCGGGCGGACGCCGACCTCCTCCAGCCGGGTGAGCATCTCGGCGGGGTCGGCGTAGACCCGGTACGCGCCGGCCCGCTCCAGCTCCTCCCGGCCGTAGCCGCCGGAGAGCACGCCGATGCCGAGAGCCCCGGCCCGCTGGGCAGCCAGCAGGTCCCAAACGCTGTCGCCGACGACGAAGCAGTTCGCCGGGGCGACCCCGAGGAGTTGCGCGGCGGCCAGGAACAGGTGCGGGTCCGGCTTGGCCCGGGCGACCAGGTCACGAGTCACGACCGGGACGTCGTCGGGCAGGTCGAGCAGCACCAGCGCTGAGGCCGCGGTCTGACGGGCGCCGCTGGTAGCGATCGCGAACGGCACGCCGCGTTCGTGCAGGTGGGCAACCAGCTCACGGGCACCCGGCAGCGGCACGACCGACTCGCGCCGGGCCAGGTAGGCCTCGGCGTGCGCGGCGCGCAGCCGCTCCGCCATCTCCGCGTCGAAGGCGTGCCCGGTCTCCCGGCGCAGCGCGTCGATGAACAGCCCGCCGCTCATCCCGATCCGCCGGTGGATCCGCCAGACGGACAGCGGGATCCCGCAGGATGCCAGTGCCTCCTGCCACGCGGTGACGTGCTGGTAGACGGAGTCGACCAGCGTGCCGTCGAGGTCGAAGAGCAGGGCCGGCTGCGGCACGTCCAGGGCGAGCATCGGGTCCTCCATCCGCCGCCGGCCGCGAGCGCGCGGCCCCGGTCGCGCGCTGCCTCGAGGGCGGCGAGCATCGCGGCGCGCACGCCGTGGTTCTCCAGCTCCCGGATGGCGTTGATCGTCGTGCCGGCCGGTGACGTCACAGCCTCCCGCAGCATCACCGGGTGCTTGCCCGAGTCGCGGAGCATGACCGCGGCCCCGATCGCTGTCTGCACGATGAGGTCGTGGGCGACCTGGCGCGGCAGGCCGAGCAGGATGCCCGCGTCGGTCATCGCCTCGACGAGATAGAAGAAGTACGCCGGGCCGCTGCCCGACAGCGCGGTCACCGCGTCCTGCTGCGACTCGGGCACCCGGATCGTCTTGCCGACGGGGGTGAACACCGCCTCGGTGCGGGCCAGGTGCTCCTCGGTCGCGTGTGCGCCTGCGGAGATCGCGCTCATCGCCTCGTCGACGAGGACCGGGGTGTTGGACATGACCCGGACGACGGGTGTGCCCGGTGCCAGCCGGCTTTGGATGAACGAGGTGGTGATGCCCGCGGCCACGGAGACGACCAGCCGGTCCGGCGGGACGTGCGGGGCGACCTCGTCGAGCAGCGCGCCCATGTCCTGCGGCTTCACGGCCAGGATGAGAGTCTCGGCGGCGTCGGCGGCCTCGGCCGGGGTGGCGAGCTGCACGGCGTACCGCTCGCGGAGCTCGTCGGCGCGCTCGGGACGGCGGGCGGTGACCACCACGTCGCCGGGGCTCGCCCCGGCTCGCAGCATCCCGGAGAGCAGGGCCTCGCCCATGGTTCCGGTGCCGAGGACGGCGATCCGCTCCCCCATGGCCTATCCCTTCGTCGCGACAGCACGCAGGAAGAACGCGAGGTTGGCCGGGCGCTCGGCCATCCGGCGTACGAGATAGCCGTACCACTCGTCGCCGTAGGGGACGTAGACGCGCATGCGTTGACCCTGCGCCGCCAACCGCTCCTGCTCGTGCGGCCGGATGCCGTAGAGCATCTGGAACTCGTAGCTGTCCTTGGCGCGACCAGTGCGTCGGGCCAGCTCCTCGGTGATCGAGACCAGGCGGGGGTCGTGGGTGGCGATCATCGGGTAGCCGTCGCCGGCCATCAGGACGTTCAGCGCGCGGACGTACGCGCCGTCGACGTCGTGCCGGCCCTGGAAAGCGACCGACTCGGGCTCTTTGTAGGCGCCCTTGCACAACCGCACCCGGGAACCCGCATGGGCGAGGTCACGGCAGTCGGCCTCGGTCCGGTGCAGGTAGGCCTGCAGCACCGCACCGGTGTCGGGGAAGTCCTGGCGGAGCTCGCGCAGGATCCCCAATGTGGAGTCGGTGGTGGTGTGATCCTCCATGTCGAGGGTGACCGTGGTGCCGGCGGCCCGCGCCGCCTGCGCGATCGCGCGCGCGTTGTCGAGGGCGACCTTCTCGCCGTCACCGGGCAGGGCCTGACCCACGGCGGAGAGCTTGACCGACACCTCGACGGCCCGGGTCATCCCGGCGTCGGCAAGCAGCTGGAGCAGCCGCAGGTAGGCGTCGCGGGTGGCGGTCGCCTGCTCGACCGCGACGGTGTCCTCGCCCAGGTGGTCCAGTGAGGCGAGCAGGCCCTTGTCGACCAGCGCGCGGGTCGAGGCGACGGCCTCCTCGGCACCCGTCCCTGCGACAAACCTGGCAACGACCGACCGCGACACCGGCGCCCTCTCGACCAGGTGCCGGATCCGGGAGCTCCGGGACATCGAGAGCAGCAGCTGCCGCAGCACGGGGAAGGCCTCCTGGTAGTAGCCGAGGGACAGATCGTCTGGACGGGTAAGCAGGTTAACGCGCAGGTTTCCGCGTCGCCGGGCCCGTCCCTGTTCCTGCTCACGGTGCAAGGCCTGACAACCCCCGGTAATCATGCAGAGATGGCTCACTCGTCAACCATCTCTGCATGATCACCGGCAAGGGGTGTGAGGGGAGTGGCAGCCTCAGGGCGTACGGCGGCGGAGGGTTGCTGCCCCGAGACCCAGCGCCAGCACGATCGAGAGCCCGATCACGAACACGTCACTCCAGGCACCGGGGGCGACTCCCTCGCGGACGCTGAGGTCGCGCATCGCGTCGACGGCGTAGGAGAGCGGCAGGACGTTCGAGACCGCCTGCAGGACGTCGTCCATGCGATCCCGGGGTACGAGCAGGCCGGACAGGAGGAACTGGGGCAGGACGAAGGCCGGCATGAACTGCACGGCCTGGAACTCGGTGGCCGCGAACGCGCTCACCAACAGTCCTAGCGCCATCCCCAGGACGGCGTCCAGGACCGCGACGACGAGCAGCAGCCAGACCGGCCCAGCGACGTCGAGCCCGAGCAGGGTGACGCAGAGCGTGGTGGCGACCGTGGCCTGGACGGCGGCGACCAGGCCGAAGGCCAACGCGTAGCCGACCAGCAGGTCGAGCTTGCCGATCGGCATCGTCAGCAGCCGCTCCAGGGTTCCGGAGGTGCGCTCGCGGAGGGTGGCCACGGACGTCACCAGGAACATGACCACGAACGGGAAGATGCCGAGCAGCGGGGCTCCGATCCGGTCGAAGGTGCCAGTCCCGTCGAAGACCCAGGCGAGCAGGCCCAGAAGCACGCACGGGACGACGATCAGCATGGCGAGGGTGCGGTGGTCGTGACGCAGTTGGCTCAGGACCCGGCGAGCTGTGGCGAGGGTGACGCGGGCGTTCATGCCGCGCTCGTGTCGGTCTGCGCGACGAGGTCGAGGAAGGCGTTCTCGATGTCGGGGGCTCCGGTGCGCTCGAGGAGGTCGCCGGGGGTGTCGTCGGCGAGGATCCGGCCGTCGCGCATCAGCAGCAGCCGACCGCAACGGGTCGCCTCGTCCATGACGTGGCTGCTCACGAGGAGCGTGGACCCAGCCTCGGCCAGGCTGGCGAAGAGTGCCCACAGGTCGCGGCGCAGGACGGGGTCCACGCCGACGGTCGGCTCGTCGAGGACGAGCACCTCCGGTGTGCCCAGCAACGCGGCCGCGAGTGAGACGCGAGCCTCCTGGCCGCCAGAGAGCCGACCGGTGAGAACGTCGACGTGGCTGCTCAGGCCGACCTCCTCGACGACGCGGTCCACGTCGGAGGGGGGCGCACCGAGGACTGCAGCGAAGTAGTGCAGGTTCTCGCGCACGGACAGGTCGGCATAGACCGACGGGGCCTGGGTGACGTAGCCGACCGACCGCCGTAGCCCCTTGGAGCCGGCCGGGTGACCGAGGACCTCCACCGCCCCGCCCGCCATGACCTGGACGCCGACGATGGAGCGCATCAGGGTGCTCTTGCCGCACCCACTGGGGCCGAGCAGGCCCGTCACGCTGCCGCGGGCCACGTCGAAAGAGACCCCGTCCAGCACGGTGCGGCCCCCGCGTACGACCCGCAGGTCCCGGACGGACACCGCAGCGTCCGGCCCGTGGTGCGTCGGCTGGCTGCCGTTATTCATCATATGATGAATATCCTCCGGGAGCTCTCGTCCGTCAACCCCCGTACAGGTGGCGATGAACGACCGGGGCCACCAGGGCGACGAGGTCCTCGTCGGAGGCGGAGGCCAGCGGCTCCAGGCGTACGACGTAGCGCAGGATCACGACTCCCACCAGCTGACCCGCCGCGGCCTGCACCCGCAGCGGGTCGACGGGCCCTGCTGTGCTCGCCGCCTGTGCGACGCGTCCGAGCAGAGCCTCGCCGACGAACTCCCGCAGCATCGTGGCTCCCTGCTCGCTGGTGAACGCAGACCGGACCAGCCCGAGCATCGGCGTGCGGAACATCGGGTCTGCCCACATGCCCAGGAACATCCGCGTGAGTCTCTCGGCCAGGTCGTCGAGGTCGCCCTCCAGAGCAACGGACAGCCGGTCGGCCGGGTCGAAGGGCAGCTCCATCGCGGCGACGAAGACCTTCTCCTTGCTGCCGAAGTAGTGGTGCACCAGAGCCGGGTCGACGTCGGCCACCCGTGCGATGGCTCGTACGCTCGCCGCGGCGTAGCCCTTCTCGGCGAACTGCTCCCGTGCGGCGTCGAGGATCGCCTGCCGCCGGTCCGCGCCGTCGTCAGCAGGTCGCCCCGGACCTCTGCGCACGCCGGCGCTCATCGCCTGGCCATCACGGCGTACGTCGTGAAGGGCTCGTCCATGACGCCCTCGGGGTGGAGGTCTGCCAGCTGCGCGAGCTCGGCGTCAACCACCTCACGCGCCCGGTCGCCGAGGGCGAACACGTACGACACGGTCAGCAGCGCCCGCCCGAAGTCCTCGAGCGAGATGCGCCGCCGCCAGGGGATCTCGACGACGGCCACGTGCCGGGACCACGGAGGCGCGGCGAGCATCTTTGCGACCCATGACTCGTCGGGATGCGGCGGCACCTCGCACACCGCGTGCAGGCGCTCCTGGTGGTCGGCGAACCACGGCACCGACAGGTCGTGCCGGTTCCACCAGGTCGCGAGCACCCCACCGGGCTTGAGCACCCGCAACGCCTCGGCCACAGAGAGCGACGGGTCGGTCCAGTGGAAGGACTGCGCGTAGGACACCAGGTCGAAGAGCCCGTCGCGCAGGGGCAGCGCGTTGCCGTCCCCCACCACCACACGCACCCGCGACGTCGATCGTGACCGCAGGACGCCGAGCACACCGATGCCGGGGTCGACTGCCGTGACGTTCGCCCCGCGGCCGGCCAGCGCCCTCGTCGCGATACCCGTCCCTGCTCCCACGTCGCACACCTCGGACCACATCAGTGGCTGCCCCATCGCCGACTCCAGCGCGTCGAAGAGCTGCGAGGGGTAGTCGGGTCGGTACGCGTCGTACTCCGCAGCGACGGAGTCGAAGAGCTGGCGCGTCACGGTGTGCTGCCAGCCGCCGCCAGGTTGAGCCGGGCGAAGGCCAGCCCCTCCGCCAGGTCGGCCTCCCGCTCGTCACGGCTGAGCGCGCGACGGGTGTTGACCTCGAGCACGACCGTCCGGTCGTACCCGCTGCGGGCCAGCCGCTCGAGCAGCTCCGCGCACGGCTGACCACCACGTCCGGGCACGAGGTGCTCGTCCTTGTTGGACCCCGAGCCGTCAGCCAGGTGGACGTGAGCGAGCCGGTCGCCGAGGGCGTCGAGCACCTCGAGGGCATCCGTCCCCGACACCGCGGTGTGCGAGAGGTCGAGGGTGGCGCTCGGGAAGTCGAGCTCGAGGAGGTCCCAGTGCGGGAGGTACGCCGCCACCTCCCGGTTACGCGCTCTCCACGGGAACATGTTCTCCACCGCGAACACCACGTCGGTCTCGTGCTGCATCTTGGCCAGCCCGTCGACGAAGCCACGGGCGTACTCGCGCTGCCAGCGGAACGGCGGGTGCACGACGACGGTCGCTGCGCCGACCCGCTCGGCTGCCTCCTGGGCGCGGACCAGCTTGGTCCACGGGTCGGTCGACCACACCCGCTGGGTCAGCAGCAGGCAGGGCGCGTGGATCGCGAGCACGGGCACGCCGTAGCGCTCGGAGAGCCCGCGCAGGGCATCGGGGTCCTGGCTCACGGGATCGGTCCAGACCATGACCTCGACGCCGTCGAAGCCGAGGTCGGCAGCCATCTCGAAGGCCGTCGTGCACGTCTCGGGATAGCAGGACGCGGTCGACAGGGCGACCTTCGCTCCCGGGACCCGGACCGTTCGGCTCATGACCACAGCCTAGGCACGCGGTGGTGAGCTAGGCCTCGCCGCGCATCCAGTCGAGCCGGCGCAGGATGAGTCCCTCGCGCAACGCCCACGGACACACCTGCACCTCCTCGATGTGGAGCAGGTCCATCGCTGCCTCGGCGACTATCGCGCCGGCCAGCAGCTGGTGGGCCCGTTCCGGAGAGACACCCGGGAGCCCGGCGCGCTTGTCCGCACTCATCCCCGCCAGCTTCGGCACCCACTTGGCGAGGTCCTCGAGCGAGAGCATCCGAGCGACCATGTCACCGTCAGAGGACGGCGGCGCACCGGTGATGCGCGCCAGCGAGCGGAACGTCTTCGAGGTGGCCACCGGGTGGTCCGGCTGTCCCAGCGCCTCGAACGGCCGCAGCGTCGCCGCGATCTGGGACCGGACGTGCTTGCGCAGCGCCTTGACGTCCTTGGCGTCCGGTGGGTCGTGTCGCAGCATGGTGCGCGTCAGTCGCCCGGCGCCCAGCGGCAGCGACATCAGTGCCTCAGGTGTCTCGTCGATGCCGGCCGCCATCTCCAGCGACCCGCCGCCGATGTCCATCACCAGCAGGTGGCCGGACGACCAGCCGAACCAACGGCGGACGGCAAGGAAGGTCAGCCTGGCCTCGTCCTCGCCGGTGAGCACCTCGAGGTCGACACCGGTCTCGGACCGAACATGGGCGAGCACGTCCAGACTGTTGGGTGCATCGCGCAACGCAGAGGTGGCGAAGGCCAGCATGTCCTCGGTGCCGCGGTTCTCAGCCACCTCGAGCGCATGCCGTACGCACTCGATAAGCCGGTCGCGGCCGGCGTCGTCGATGGCGCCGTCGTCGGTCAGGTGCTCGGCCAGTCGCAGCTCGGACTTGTCGGAGTGGGCCGGCAGCGGCCGGGCGCCCTCGTGCGCGTCGACGACGAGCAGGTGCACCGTGTTGGACCCGACGTCGAGGACACCCAAGCGCACGGCAACCTCCCGACGTACGACACGCGCTTCGAACCCGCACGCCGAACCTACCGCCGCTGCCCGCGTACTCTCTGCTCCGTGCCCGAAGTTCCTCTTGACTTCCCCCGAGCGTGGGTCGAGTTCCCCGACCCCGCGGACGACGAGCAGGCCTTCCGCTGCGACCTGACCTGGCTCACGTCGAGCTGGGAGTGCATCTTCGGCAACGGCTGCCAGGGCATCTACGCCGACCAGCCCGACGGCGTCGGTTGCTGCACCCTCGGCGCGCACTTCTCGGATAAGAAGGACGAGAAACGGGTGAAGAAGTTCGTCGCCGAGCTCACCCCCGAGACGTGGCAGCACTACGACCCGAAGAAGTGGGTGGAGAAGGACGAGGAGGGTGCGCGCAAGACGCGGGTCGTCGACGGCGCCTGCATCTTCGCCAACCGGCCAGGCTTCGCCGGCGGCACCGGCTGTGCGCTGCACGGTCTGGCGCTGCGCACCGGACGGCACTTCCTCGAGACCAAGCCCGACGTCTGCTGGCAGCTGCCGATCCGGCGCACCTACGACAACGTGGAGCGCCCCGACGGCACCGAGGTGCTGGTGGTGGTGATCGCGGAGTACGACCGGCGCGGCTGGGGCCCCGGCGGCCACGACCTGGACTGGTACTGCAGCGGCAACACCGAGGCCCATGTCGGGAAGGACCCGGTCTACGTCTCCATGCAGGCCGAGCTCGTCGAGCTCATGGGGCAGAAAGGCTACGACGAGCTCGCGCGGCTCTGTCACGAGCACCTCACCTCGCGGCGCCGGTTCGCCCTGCACCCCGCCGACCCGAAGGCCACCAAGCGCCACGTCTGATGCCTCCTCGGCCTAGAGCGACCTTGTGGTGCGACACTCCCGGCAAGTCCCGCAACAAGGTCGCTCTGGGGCATCAATCGGGGCTGTTGAGGGTCGAACCGACTGCCGCCGCCCATGTGATCGCGACCGTTCCCGTGCGGGGCGGCGAGGCAGCCGAGGCGTGTCCGACCTTCGACCTAGGGTCGGCCCCATGGCAGCCACCGGACGGGCAACCACCCGCGAACGCCCCTCCTTCCGGTGCGGCGAGTGCGGGTGGGCGACCGGCAAATGGGTCGGCCGGTGCGGCGAGTGCCAGGCCTGGGGGACCGTCCTCGACATCTCGGCACCGACCGTCCGCACCACGACGGCGGGGCCGGTCAGCATCGCGGCACGTCCCATCGCCGAGATCGACGTCGCTGCCGCGCGCGCCGTGCCGACGGGAGTCGACGAGCTCGACCGGGTCCTGGGCGGCGGTCTCGTGCCGGGTGCCGTGGTCCTGCTGGCCGGCGAGCCGGGAGTCGGCAAGTCGACACTGCTGCTCGACGTGGCCGGGCGGTTCGCCGAGCGAGGGCGCGCCCTCTACATCACCGGTGAGGAGTCGACCGCGCAGGTCCGCCTCCGGGCTGACCGCATCGGTGCGTTGCGCGACGACCTGTTCCTCGCGGCCGAGACCGACCTCGCGGCGGTGCTGGGCCACCTCGACCAGGTGCGCCCGGCACTGCTCGTCGTCGACTCGGTGCAGACCATCGCGAGCCACGAGGTCGACGGCTCCCCCGGCAACGTCAGCCAGGTGCGCGAGGTCGCCGCGGCGCTGAGCCGGGTAGCCAAGGAGCGCGGCATCGCCACGGTGCTGGTCGGCCACGTGACCAAGGACGGCTCCATTGCCGGCCCCCGGATGCTCGAGCACCTCGTCGATGTCGTCCTGCACTTCGAGGGCGACCGGCACTCCCGCCTCCGGATGGTCCGCGGGGTGAAGAACCGCTACGGCCCCTCCGACGAGGTCGGGTGCTTCGACCTCTCCGACGAGGGAATCGTCGGGCTTGCCGACCCGAGCGGCCTTTTCCTGTCCCAGCAGCGCGACGCTGTGCCCGGCACCTGCGTCACCGTCACCGTCGAGGGCAAGCGTCCGCTGGTGGCCGAGGTGCAGGCGCTCGTCGCGCCTTCACCGCTGGCGAGTCCGCGGCGCACCACGAGCGGCCTCGACGGCGGCCGGGTCGCGATGGTGCTCGCCGTCCTCCAACGACGGGCCGGGGTCAAGGTCGCCACCGCCGACGTCTACGCGGCCACCGTCGGCGGGGTCCGGCTGACCGAGCCGGCAACCGACCTCGCCCTCGCACTCGCCCTCGCCGGCTCGGCGCAGAACGAGCCGCTGGCGACCGGGCTGGTGGCCATCGGGGAGGTCGGCCTCGCCGGTGAGATACGTCGCGTCACCGGCACCTCGCGACGCCTGGCCGAGGCGGCGCGACTGGGCTTCACCCACGCCCTGGTGCCCCCCGATGCCGGCCGGGTCCCTGCCGGCATCGAGGCGATCGAGGTCGCTGACCTGCCGGGCGCGCTGCGGGTCGCGTTCCCCGGGGCCGAGATCATCCCGTTCGCCAGCCGCCGCTCGTAGGACGCGACGAAGCCGCAACGAGGCCGCAGCCAGGCCGCCCAGTCGTGTCCATCTCGTGACCAACTCACATACCCCGGGATCGCCGTGACCCCGGATAGACTCGCGCGGCGGTCGCGACCGAGCGGTCGGAGCATCGGGGAGCAACAGCTGTGGCAGGCAACGAGCGGTTGAGCGACCCGCTGCGTGCCACGTTGGCCGCCGTCGCCCCCGGCACCGCCCTTCGCGACGGTCTCGAGCGCATCCTGCGCGGCGGGACGGGCGCACTGATCGTCCTCGGCTACGACAAGGTCGTCGAGGGGCTGTGCACCGGCGGCTTCGTCCTTGACGTCGAGTTCAGCTCGCAGCGCCTGCGCGAGCTGGCCAAGATGGACGGCGCCATCGTCGTCGACCGTGACCGCACGAAGATCGTGCGGGCTGCCGTGCAGATGGTCCCCGACCCCGCCATCCCGACCGACGAGTCGGGCACCCGCCACCGGACGGCCGACCGGGTCAACAAGCAGACCGGGCTGCCGGTGATCTCGGTGAGCCAGTCGATGAGCATCATCGCGCTCTACGTCGACGA
>JAJAYQ010000112.1 GCA_026786145.1 Spirochaetaceae bacterium
AGGTAGAGCTACTGGATGGTCTAAGGGGCCTACAAGCTTACTGAAATCAGCCAAACTCCGAATGCCGGTAAGTGAGAGCGCGGCAGTGAGACTGCGGGGGATAAGCTTCGTAGTCGAGAGGGAAACAGCCCAGATCACCGGCTAAGGCCCCCAAGCGTATGCTAAGTGGAAAAGGATGTGGAGTCGCACAGACAACCAGGAGGTTGGCTTAGAAGCAGCCATCCTTGAAAGAGTGCGTAATAGCTCACTGGTCAAGTGATTCCGCGCCGTCAATGTAGCGGGGCTCAAGCATACCGCCGAAGCCGTGACATTCACACTGATAGCCAGGCACCTAGTGTCCAGGCGTGTGGATGGGTAGGGGAGCGTCGTGTGGCGAGTGAAGCGGCGGGGTGACCCAGTCGTGGACGCCACACGAGTGAGAATGCAGGCATGAGTAGCGAAAGACGGGTGAGAAACCCGTCCGCCGAATGACCAAGGGTTCCAGGGCCAGGCTAATCCGCCCTGGGTAAGTCGGGACCTAAGGCGAGGCCGACAGGCGTAGTCGATGGACAACGGGTTGATATTCCCGTACCCGCAATAGCACGCCCATGCTGAACCCAGTAATGCTAAGTGCCTGAAGCCGGCGTTGGTCTTCGGACCGACGTTGGTGGAGCGCGCGACCCGAGCTGGTAGTAGGCAAGCGATGGGGTGACGCAGGAAGGTAGTCCAACCGCGGCGATGGTAGACCGCGGGTAAGGGTGTAGGGCGACAGATAGGCAAATCCGTCTGTCATCAAGCCTGAGACCTGATACCGAGCCGATCTAGGCGAAGTGGATGATCCTATGCTGCCAAGAAAAGCCTCTAGCGAGTGCTACAGCGGCCCGTACCCCAAACCGACTCAGGTGGTCAGGTAGAGAATACCAAGGCGATCGAGTGAACTATGGTTAAGGAACTCGGCAAAATGCCCCCGTAACTTCGGGAGAAGGGGGGCCGCGGTCGGTGTAGGAGCTTGCCTCCGAAGCCGGCTTCGGCCGCAGAGACCAGTGGGAAGCGACTGTTTACTAAAAACACAGGTCCGTGCGAAGTCGCAAGACGATGTATACGGACTGACGCCTGCCCGGTGCTGGAACGTTAAGGGGACCGGTTAGGCCTTCGGGGCG
>JAJAYQ010000113.1 GCA_026786145.1 Spirochaetaceae bacterium
CATCTCGCGGTCGACGACGACGGCGTAGAGACCCTCCTTGCCACCGAAGTGCTCGTAGACGACGGGCTTGGAGACACCGGCCTTCAGTGCGATCTCCTCGACCGAGGTCGCGTCGAACCCCTTCTGGGCGAACAGTGACCGGCCCACGTCGAGCAGCTGCTCGCGCCGTTCCTTGCCGGTCATCCGCGCCCGGACGACCGCCTTGCCCGCCGCCGGAGTGGCTCCGGTCGGCATCAGGCGGCCCCGCGGAATGTCACGGTGGCCGCGAGGGTGGGGGTCATGAGGCGCCTTGTCGTCCGGGGTGCTGGGCTAATTCACCGTAACCTACGCCTCCGTAACCTCTCGAGGACGACCGGCGAGTTGTGTCCAAGCCCCCTGGTCGGATGTCCCATGGCCATCGACGACAACGAAACAGCGTCAGACATCAGGGAACAAGCTCGCGACTTGCGCCGGCAGGGACTGAGCCTGAGTGAGATCGCTGCGCGGCTAGGGCGCAGCACGAGCACAGTGCAGGACTGGCTGAGGGGCGTGCCTGCGCCGGCTTGGACGAGACGCCCCCGGGCAAAGGACGCGGAACGTGCTCGAGCCAGGGAGCTTCGCGCTGACGGACTCGCCTACGCCGAGATTGCCAGCGAGCTGAAGGTCTCCAAGAGCTCGGTGTCCCTCTGGACCCGCGACCTTCCCCATCCCGAGCACTCACCGGAGGACCTCGACGCCCGCCGTGCCGGCCATCGCCGGTACTTCGAGCGCCGTCGCGAACGTGAAGATCGCGCACGCGGTTGTTACGTGAGGTCGGTGACCGACGACGTCGGGCACTTGTCCGAACGTGAGCTGATCATCGCCGGGGCCGTCGCATACTGGGCTGAGGGAACCAAGCGGAAACCCTGGCGCCGGGCGGAACGCGTGACCTTCACCAACAGCGACGTTGACATGATTCGTCTGTTCCTGGCCTTCCTTCGACTGATGGGCGTGTCAGACGACCGACTTCGCCTCCGGGTTGCGATCCACGAATCGGCCGATGAGGAGCAGGCCAGAATCTTCTGGGCGGGGGTCACCGGGGTTCCAGCGGACACCTTCCAGAGGTCGACGTTGAAACGTCATGTGGTAGCCACTCGGCGCAAGAACGTCGGGGTGGACTACCACGGCTGCTTGGTCATAGTGGTTCTCCGTAGCGTCGCTCTCTATCGGCAGGTCGAGGGGATCTGGTTCGCGGTCCGCGATGCCGCCGGCAGTAGCCTGAGCGCACCGTCCCGGGTCGTCCAATGGCAGGACGGCGGATTTTGGATCCGTTAATGGAGGTTCGATCCCTCCCCCGGGAGCCCACCGGACCGGTACGGGCAAGCAGAGGGTGTGGGGCAGGTATCCTCGAAGTGCACGACCTCCCGTCCGCCGCCTCGCCCAGGAGCGCGCCCCGCGTGAGCCCCGACCGACCGGCCGCCGTGGTCGTTCTCGCCGCCGGCGAGGGCACCCGGATGAGGTCGTCGATCCCGAAGATCCTGCACGCCGTCGGTGGCCGTTCCCTGGTCCACCACGCAGTGGTGGCCGCCGCCGAGCTGGAGCCGGCCCACCTCGTCGTCGTCGTGGGCCACGGCCGCGATGCTGTCGTCGCCCACCTCGCCGACGTAGCACCCAAGGCGACCACGGTGGTGCAGGAGCAGCAGCTGGGCACCGGTCACGCCGTCCAGTGCGCGCTCGCGGACCTCCCGGACATCGAGGGGACCGTCGTCGTCACCTATGGCGACGTCCCGCTGCTCACCGCGGCGATCCTGCGGACGCTGGTCGACGCCCACACCGAGCAGCGCAACGCCGTCACGGTCCTCACCGCCCATCTGGGCGACCCCTCCGGCTACGGCCGCGTCCTGCGCTCGGAAAACGGCTCGGTCGCCTCGGTCGTCGAGCAGAAGGACGCCACCGAGGAGCAGTGCGAGATCCGCGAGGTCAACTCCGGCGTGTACGCCTTCGATGCTGCCGTCCTGCGCGATGCCCTGGCCCGTCTCGACACCGACAACGCGCAGGGCGAGCTCTACCTCACCGACGTGGTCGGCCACGCCACCGCCGCCGGCCACCGCGTGGGGGCCTATGCGGTGCAGGACACCTGGGCGGTCGAGGGTGTGAACGACCGGGTCCAGCTGGCAGCCCTGCACCGCGAGCTGAACCGGCGTACGGTCGCGGCCTGGATGCGGGCCGGTGTCTCGGTCGTCGACCCGGCGACGACGTGGGTCGACGCCGACGTCACCCTTGAGCCTGACGTCCTCCTCGAGCCCAACACGCTGCTGCGCGGCAGCACGCACGTGGCGGCCGGGGCGTCGGTGGGCCCCAACTGCCTGCTCGTCGACACCCAGGTTGGCGCCGGCGCCGAGGTGGTCAGCACCACGTCGTACGGCGCGGTCATCGGGCCGGGCGCGACCGTCGGCCCGTACACCTACCTGCGTCCCGGTACGCGTCTCGGTCGCGGCGCCAAGGCCGGCGGGTTCGTCGAGCTCAAGGCGGCCGAGCTCGGGGACGACGCGAAGGTGCCTCACCTGTCCTACGTCGGCGACGCGTCCATCGGCGAGGGAGCCAACATCGGCGCCGGCACGATTGTCGCCAACTACGACGGCGTCGCGAAGCACCGTACGGTCGTCGGAGCCCACTCGTTCGTGGGCAGCGACTCGGTCCTGGTCGCCCCGGTCGAGATCGGTGACGGTGCGTACGTCGCAGCGGGCTCGACCGTCACCAGCAACGTATCGCCCGGGGCGCTCGCCGTGGCCCGGGGCAAGCAGCGCAACATCGCCGGATGGGTCGCGCGGCGCAGGGCCGGGACCCGTACGGCGGCCGCAGCCGAGCGGGCCGTCGCCATGATGCACGACAAGACCCAGCAGGACACCCAGCAGGACGAGAGGTCGGGCGGATGAGCTTCATCAAGACCACCGGTGAGAAGAAGCTGATGCTCTTCTCCGGACGGGCCCACCCGGAGCTGGCCGATGCGGTGAGCGAGCACCTGGGCATCGAGCTCACCCCGACAACGGCCTACGACTTCGCCAACGGCGAGATCTTCGTCCGTTACAAGGAGTCGGTCCGGGGCTGCGACGCCTTCGTGCTGCAGAGTCACCCGTTCCCGCTCAACAAGTGGCTGATGGAGCAGTTCATCATGGTCGACGCGCTCAAGCGGGCGTCGGCAAAGCGCATCACCGTGGTCACGCCGTTCTACGGCTACGCCCGTCAGGACAAGAAGCACCGTGGCCGCGAGCCGATCTCGGCCCGGCTGATGGCCGACTTCTTCAAGACCGCTGGGGCCGACCGGCTGATGGCCGTCGACCTGCACACGGCGCAGATCCAGGGCTTCTTCACCGGCCCGGTCGACCACCTCTTCGCCCTTCCGCTGCTGGCCGCGCACGTCAACCGGCGCGTCGACCGGTCCAACGTCGCGGTCGTCTCGCCCGACGCCGGTCGCCTGCGCCTGGCCGAGCGCTGGTCCGAGGGTCTCGGCGGTGCTCCGCTGGCCTTCATCCACAAGACGCGCGATCCCAACATCCCGAACGAGGCCACCGCCAACCGCGTCGTCGGTGACGTCGCCGGCCGGACCTGCATCCTGCAGGACGACATGATCGACACCGGTGGCACCATCACCAAGGCTGCCGACGCGCTCTTCGAGGCTGGTGCCGCCGACGTGATCGTCGCCGCCACCCATGCCGTGTTCTCCGGCCCGGCGGTCGACCGGCTCAAGAACTCGCGCGTCAGCGAGGTCGTCGTCACGGACACGCTTCCGATCGGCGACGAGAAGCGCTTCGACAAGCTGACTGTTCTCTCGATCGCGCCGCTGATCGCCCGCGGCATCCGCGAGGTCTTCGACGACGGATCGGTGACGAGCCTGTTCGACGGTCACAGCTGACCGCATGACGGTCGTCGCCGTGTTCGCCATCTCGGGTTTGGGTCCGCCCCGGCGCCCGGCTAGGCTGTGGCAGTTGTCCGGCGAGGGAAGCCATCGAGGCCTCCGTGATCGACGCGGCGGTCTGCTGTCAGAGACCGACCCGACTGACCTCCTCGCCGTGCGCGCCAACCGCTCGCCCGAACGTCACGAGGAGCACACCAGCCGTGCCTGAGGTCCGTATCGCCACCGAGTCGCGCACCGAGTTCGGCAAGGGCGCCGCCCGCCGTATCCGTCGTGACAACAAGGTCCCTGCCGTCCTCTACGGCCACGGCGCCGAGCCCCGGCACATCTCGCTGCCCGGGCACGAGTTGATGCTGGCCCTCAAGACTGCGAACGTGCTGCTGACCCTCGACATCAACGGGTCCGACGAGCTCGCCCTGCCCAAGGACGTGCAGCGCGACCCCATTCGCGGTCACCTCGAGCACGTGGACCTCGTGGTCGTGCGCCGCGGCGAGAAGGTCACCGTCGAGATCCCCGTGCACGTCGTCGGCGACGCCGTCCCGGACACCCTGGTCAACCTCGAGCAGACCACACTGGCCGTCGAGACCGAGGCCACCCACATCCCCTCCGGTGTCGAGGTGTCGATCGAGGGGCTCAAGGTGGGCGACCAGATCCATGCCCGCGACGTGACCCTGCCCTCGGGCACGACCCTGGTCACCGACCCGGAGAACCTGATCGTCAACGTCGTCGCTGCCACAACCGCCGAAGAGCTCGATGCCGAGCTCGCCGAGGCCGAGGCCGAGCTGGGCATCGTGCACGACCTCACCGACGAGGAGCAGGCTGCCGCAGACGAGGCCGCGGCCAGCGCCGAGGGCGACGGCGACGGCGACTCGGGCGGTGCCGACTCGGGCGGCGACGGCGGCTCCGAGAAGGCCGAGAGCTGAGCCTGTTCCGCTCGCGGCGCCGGGCGGAGCAGGTGCCGGAGGTCGGGGAGACCTGGCTCGTCGTCGGGCTGGGAAACCCTGGCCCGGCGTACGCCGGCAACCGGCACAACGTGGGCTACCTCGTGGTGGACCTGCTCGCCGAGCGGATGTCTGGGCGCTTCAAGGCGCACCGGTCGAGGGCCGAGATCGTCGAGGGCCGCCTCGGTGGTCAGCGCGTCGTCCTGGCCAAGCCCCGGTCCTTCATGAACGACTCCGGCGGGCCGGTCTCGGCGTTGCTCGACTTCTTCAAGGTGCCGATGGAACGTCTGGTCGTCGTCCACGACGAGCTCGACCTGCCTTACGGCGGGCTGCGGCTCAAGATGGGTGGTGGCGACAACGGCCACAACGGCCTGAAGTCGATCCGCCGCTCCCTGGGCTCGGGAGAGTTCAACCGGCTCCGTTTCGGCATCGGGCGTCCTCCCGGCCGGATGGACGCGGCGGCGTACGTGCTGCGTGACTTCAGTAGCACCGAGCGCAAGGACCTGGCCGTGCAGGTGGACCGGTCCGCCGACGCCGTCGAGGCGCTGGTCTTGCAGGGCCTCGAGCCCGCCCAGAACACCTTCAACACCTGAGTTCCGCGATGGGGGCTAACCGGTGTTGCGGAGGCCGGCAGCGATGCCGTTGACCGTGAGCAGCAGAGCCTGCTGCAGGCGCCCGTCCGGGTCGGTGGCGGCCCGTGAGCGGCGCAGCAGGGACACCTGCAGGTAGCTGATCGGGTCGAGGTAGGCATCTCGGATCTGCAGCGTGCGTGCAAGCATCGGGTTGCTGCCCAGCAACGACGTCTCGCGCGTGACCGCCAGCACCTCCCGCACCGTGACCTCGTGCTCGGCGCGCACGAGGTCGAACACGTGCCGCAGCTCGGGGTCGACCAGCGACTCGACGTAGTGCGCGGCGATCCGCAGGTCCGTCTTGGCCAGCGTCATCGAGACGTTGGACAGGAACGTGCGGAAGAAGTGCCAGCCGTCGTACATCTCGTCGAGCACAACGCCCAGGCCTGCGGCGCGTACGGCACCCAGCCCGGCACCGACGCCGTACCAGCCGGGCACCACCTGTCGCGACTGCGTCCAGCCGAACACCCACGGGATCGCGCGCAGGCCGGAGAGCCCGGCGCCGCTGTCCGGCCGGCGCGACGGCCGCGAGCCCATGTTGAGGTCCGTCAGCAGCTCGACCGGCGTCGACTGAACGAAGTACGCCGGCAGGTCGGGGTGCTCGATGAGCCCGAGGTAGCGCTCGTGCGCCGCCGCCGACAACACGTCCATCACCTCGTCGTAGCGGCGAAGCGCGTCGTCGGTGGTGCGCGGCACCCGGTGCAGCACCGTGGCCTCCAAGGTCGCGGCCAGGGTCAGCTCGAGGTTCTCCCGGGCGAGCGCCGGCAGGGAGTACTTGTCCGAGATGACCTCCCCCTGCTCGGTGACCTTGAGCTCGCCGTCGAGGGTCCCCCAGGGCTGGGCGAGGATCGCGTCGTGCGTCGGCCCGCCGCCGCGCCCGATCGTCCCGCCGCGGCCGTGGAAAAGGCGCAGGCGTACGCCGTGGCGCCCGGCGACATCGCGCAGCTGACGCTGAGCGCGGTGGATCTCCCACTGGGACGTGGCAATACCCGCCTCCTTGTTGGAGTCCGAGTAGCCGAGCATCACCTCCTGCACGTCCCCGCGCAGGGCGACCAGCCGGCGGTACGACGGGTCCGCGAGCAGGTCGTCGAGGACCCGGCCGGCCTCCCGCAGCTCGACGACGGTCTCGAGCAGTGGCACGAAGCCGATGCGGGCCACGTCGCGGTGCAGGTCGACCAGCCCGGCCTCGCGGGCCAGGACGACCGCCGCCAGCAGGTCGTCCGCGCCGCGGGTCATCGACACGATGTAGCTCTCGCACACCTCGGGACCGAAGGTGTCGAGGGCCTCGCGGATCGTGGTGAAGACGGCCAGCGTGCGGGCGCCGGCATCGTCCAGCGAAGCCGGCTGCGGCGTCAGTGGCCGTCGGCTCGCGAGCTCCTTCCTCAGCAGGCTCAGCCTGTACTCCCGCGGCAGGTCGTCGTAGCGCCAGGACAGCTCGCCCAGCCGGTCGAAGAGCTGGGCGAGCGCGTGGTGGTGCGCGTCGGCGTGCTCTCGGACGTCCAAGGTCGCGAGGTGCAGGCCGAACGTCGACACCGTCCGGATGGTGCGGTCCATGCGACCCTGCGCCACCAGCTCGCCCTTGTGGGCAGCCAACGAGTCGCGCATCACGACCAGGTCGGACAGCAGCTCGGTGGTCCCGAGGTAGTCGTGGCCCGGACGGTGCGGGCCGGCGGCGGCGATCCGCCGGCGGGTGTTCTCCAGCTTTCCGCCGATGCAGCGGCCCTTGAGCCGGTACGGCTCGTCGGCGTTGATGCGGCGCACCCGTGCGTCGAGCTCGGGCAGTGCGGCGAGGTCCCGCTCGATGCTGGCCGTCAACTCCTCGCTCGCGCCGATCATGCGCGCCGACGACGACAGGTCCTCGAGGAGGCCGGTCACCATCTGGGTCAGGTCACGGATCGCATGGCCGTGCTGGAGCACCAGCACCTCGCGGGTCACCTCAGGAGTGACGTTGGGGTTGCCGTCGCGGTCACCGCCGATCCAGCTGCCGAAGCGCAGGGGCTGCGCGGTCGCCGGCAGGTCGACGCCGAGCCCGGCCAGCTCGTGCGCCAGGTCCTCCAGGACGTCGCCGACGGTGTGCAGCATCAGCTCGTCGAGGTAGTAGGCCGCGTTCCGTGCCTCGTCCAGCGGCTCCGGGCGGTCCAGCCGCAGCTCGGCGGTCTGCCAGAGCAGGTCGATGACCTCGGCGATCCGCCGGTCGGTCCGCGGGTCGCTCGCGCCACCGCCGGCGCTGTCTTTGTCCGCGTCGAGCAGCTCAGCCACCCGGCGCCGCTTGGACAGGATCGACCGGCGCGCCGCCTCGGTCGGGTGGGCGGTGAACACCGGGCGTACGGCGAGGCGGCCCACGAGCTCGCCGACCTCCTCGGCCGAGAGTCCCGACGCCCTGATCCGTTCCGCGGTCTGGGCGAGCCAGCCGCCCTTGAGGCGTCGCTCCTCACGCATCGCGCGAGCCCGGTGAACCTGCTCGATGACGTTGGCGAGGTGGAAGTACGCCCCGAAGGCGCGCACCAGCCGGGCGGCCGTGTCGACGTCGACGTCCTCGAGGAGGGCTGTCAGGCCGGTCGTGTCGACGTCGCGGCTGAGGCGCCGCACCCGCTCGACGAGATCGAGCAGCTCAGGGCCTTCCTGGCGCACCAGCGACTCGCCCAGCAGGTTGCCCAGGCGTCGGACGTCCGCCCGCAGCCCCACCTGCTCGTCGCTTCCCGCACCGCCGGCCTCCACACCTGCAGACGATAGGTCCGCGCCCTCAGCCCGGGACCCGCTCGCCCGGGATCCGAGACCGTCGGCAGCCCCACGTACGCTGGGAGACGCCCCGCCCGCTTCGCGGTCCGGGGCTGACGCTGTGCCCACCCGGTGATTTCGCTCTCGACTCCCAAGGAGGTCACCCCTGAGCCTGACCGGCATCCTCGACGTCCTCCTCGCCGATGAGGGGGGCGACGTCGCGCTGCTCGGCGCGCTCGACGCCGCGCGCGGGGGAAGCCGGGTCCAGCTCGACCTCACGGCACCGCACGGCGTCCGGCCCTTCGCCCTGGCGGCCATCGCGGGGCGCGCGGGCCGGACTGTTCTCGCGGTGACCGCGACCGGACGCGAGGCCGAGGACCTGGCGACCGCTCTGCGCGACCTGCTCCCGCCCGACTCGGTCGTCGAGTTCCCGGCCTGGGAGACGCTCCCGCACGAGCGGCTGAGCCCGCGCAGCGACACGGTCGGCCGCCGCCTCTCCGTCCTGCGTCGGCTGGCGCATCCCGACGCGGGGGACCCGGCCACGACCTCCGCCGCCGGTCACGGTCCCGTGCAGGTCGTCGTGGCGCCGGTCCGCGCCCTGCTGCAGCCGATGGTCGGCGGGCTGGGTGACCTCGAGCCGGTCGAGGTGAGCCCTGGCGACGACGTCGACCTCGACCTCCTGACGGCCCGGCTGTCGGCTGCGGCCTACACCCGCGTCGACCTGGTCGAGAAGCGCGGGGAGTTCGCCGTACGCGGCGGCATTCTCGACGTCTTCCCTCCCACCGAGGAGCACCCGCTGCGCATCGAGCTGTGGGGCGACACCGTCGAGGAGATCCGCTTCTTCACGGTCGCGGACCAGCGATCAGTCCCGCCGGCAGCAGGCAAGGGAAAAGGCGGCGCACCAGAAGCCGTGTCGCTCTGGGCCCCACCGTGTCGCGAGCTGCTGTTGACCGAGCAGGTACGGGAGCGCGCCGCCGCACTCGCGATCGAGCACCCCGGCCTGGCCGACGTCCTGGACCAGCTGGCCGAGGGCATCGCGGTCGAGGGCATGGAATCGCTCGCGCCTCTGCTCGTCGACGACATGGTGATGCTGCTCGACCAGATGCCCGAGGGCACCCATGTCGTGCTGCACGACCCCGAGCGGATCCGCACCCGGTCCCACGACCTCTTCGCCACCAGCCAGGAGTTCCTCGAGGCGTCCTGGGCCAACGCTGCCGCCGGCGCCCAGACACCGGTCGACCTCGGCTCCGCGGCCTACCGCAGCCTCGCCGACGTCCGGGCGCTGGCCGTCGAACGCGGCATCCCGTGGTGGTCGTTCAGCCCCTTCTTGCCAGGCGATGTCGACGTGGAGCAGGACGGCGCCGACGCCGAGACCTCCGTGGTCGCGGCCCGTGCGGTCGACGGCTACCGGGGTGACACCGCCCGCGCGATGGCCGACGTCAAGGGCTGGATCGGTGACCAGTGGCGGGTCGTCCTGCTGACCGAGGGCCACGGCTCGGCCGAGCGCCTCGTCGAGGTGTTACGCGACGAGGACATCGCGGCTCGTCTCGACGAGGACCTCGACGGGGTGCCCGAGCCGTCGGTCGCGCACGTCACCTGCGGCAGCCTGCCGCGGGGCTTCGTCAGCGACGAGCTGCGCCTCGCGGTCCTGACCGAGACCGACCTGATGGGTCAGGCCGGTCCCTCCACCAAGAGCATGCGCCGGATGCCGAGCCGCCGCCGCAATGCGGTCGACCCGCTCCAGCTCAAGGCCGGCGACCTCGTCGTGCACGAGCAGCACGGTGTCGGCCGCTACGTCGAGATGGTGCAGCGCACCGTGCAGACCGCGACGCGGGAGTACCTCGTGGTGGAGTACGCCGCGTCGCGCCCTGGAAAAAATCGTCAGCCGGACCTGTTGTATGTGCCGACCGACCAGCTCGACCAGGTCACTCGCTACGTCGGCGGAGAGGCACCGAGCCTGCACCGGCTCGGGGGCGCCGACTGGCAGAAGGCCAAGGGCCGCGCGCGCAAGGCGGTCAAGCAGATCGCGGCCGAGCTGATCCGGCTCTACGCCGCGCGGACGTCGGCACCCGGGTTCGCGTTCGGGCCGGACACGCCGTGGCAGCGCGAGCTCGAGGACGCCTTCCCCTACCACGAGACGCCCGACCAGCTCGAGGCCATCGACGAGGTCAAGGCCGACATGGAGAAGACGATCCCGATGGACCGGCTGATCTGCGGCGACGTCGGCTACGGCAAGACCGAGATCGCCGTGCGCGCGGCGTTCAAGGCGGTGCAGGACGGCAAGCAGGTCGCCGTCCTGGTGCCGACGACGCTGCTGGTCAACCAGCACCTCTCGACCTTCGCCGAGCGGTACGCGAGCTTCCCGGTCAAGGTCGCGGCGCTGTCGCGCTTCCAGAGCGACAAGGAGGCGAAGGAGGTCAAGGCCGGCCTGCTCGAGGGCAGCATCGACGTCGTCATCGGGACCCATCGCATCCTCGGTGCCGAGGTCCAGTTCAAGGACCTCGGCCTGGTGATCGTCGACGAGGAGCAGCGCTTCGGCGTCGAGCACAAGGAGCAGCTCAAGCACCTGAGGGTCAACGTGGACGTGCTGACGATGTCTGCCACGCCCATCCCGCGGACCCTCGAGATGGCGGTGACCGGCATCCGCGAGATGTCGACGATCCTCACCCCTCCGGAGGAGCGCCACCCGGTGCTCACGTTCGTGGGTGCCTATGACAGCAAGCAGATCGCCGCGGCGATCCGGCGCGAGCTGCTGCGCGAAGGACAGATCTTCTTCATCCACAACCGGGTCGAGTCCATCGACCGTACGGCGGCTGCGCTGCGCGAGCTGGTCCCCGAGGCACGGATCGGCGTCGCTCACGGTCAGATGGGCGAGCACCAGCTCGAGCAGGTGGTGCTCGACTTCTGGGAGCGGCGCTCCGACGTGCTGGTCTGCACGACCATCGTGGAAAGTGGCCTCGACATCTCCAACGCCAACACGCTCATCGTGGAGCGCGCCGACGTCATGGGCCTCTCCCAGCTCCACCAGCTGCGTGGTCGGGTGGGACGTGGGCGAGAGCGGGCGTACTCCTACTTCCTCTTCCCGCCCGAGAAGCCGCTGACGGAGACGGCATACGACCGGCTGGCCACGATCGCCGCCCACAGCGACCTCGGGGCGGGCATGTACGTCGCGATGAAGGACCTCGAGATCCGAGGTGCCGGCAACCTGCTCGGCGGCGAGCAGTCCGGCCACATCGCGTCGGTCGGGTTCGACCTCTACGTGCGCCTCGTCGGCGAGGCCGTCGCCGAGTTCAAGGGCGAGGCGCCCGACGAGCTGAGGGACGTCAAGGTCGAGCTCCCGGTCGACGCCCACCTCCCACACGACTACATCCCTGGCGAGCGGCTGCGGCTGGAGGCGTATCGCAAGCTGGCGGCGGTCACGACCGACGACGAGCTCGAGGCCGTGCGCGCCGAGCTGCACGACAGGTACGGCGAGCCGCCGACCCCGGTCGTCAACCTCTTCGAGGTGGCGCGGTTCCGGACGCTGGCCCGATCGGCCGGTCTGGGCGAGGTGTCGCTGGCCGGCAACGGAATCCGCTTCGGCCCGGTCGAGCTCCGCGAGAGCCAGCAGCTGCGCCTGCAGCGGCTGTACCCGGGATCGCTGGTGAAGTCCGCGGTCCGTACGATCCTGGTGCCGAAGCCGTCGACCGCCAGGGTCGGTGGCCGCCCGCTGCGCGACGTCGAGGTGCTGCACTGGTGCCGGGACCTGGTGAACGCGGTGCTGCTGGACGGACAGACGGAGACACCATGACGACCCACAGGACCACGCGTAGGACCACCCGCAGGACCGGCACGACTCACGGCTCGCAGCGCGCCTGGCGCGCCGGTGCTGCCCCAGTCGTCGCCGGCGTCTTCGTGCTGGCCGGTCTGGCCGGGTGCTCGTCGGACCGGGTGGGCACGGCGGCGGTGATCGAGGGCCGCACCGTCTCGGTCGACGACCTGCAGACCAAGACCCAGGAGCACCTGGCGGTGGTCCCCGGTGGCAACGCCGGTGACGCCCAGCGGGCCATGCTGCAACGCATGATCGTCTCCGCGGCGATCGACACGGCCGCCCGCGACGCGGGGGTGCGGGTCCGTGACGGTGAGATCGCCACCGAGCGGGCCGCGGTGCTCGAGAGTGTCGGCGGCCCCAAGGGGCTCATTCGCACCCTCGCCCAGTCCCAGCAGCCGACCGTTCTCGCGCCCGAGGACATCGACCGCTGGATCAAGGATCGGTTGCTGTTCCGGGCCATTGCCGAGGAGATCGCCGGCGGCCCGCTGTCCGCGGAGGCCCCGGAGACGGAGCAGGCCATCACCGGGGCGAACGAGGCGCTGCGTGCGGCCGGCGAGCAGATCGACGTCGAGGTGAGCCCGCGATACGGCACGTGGGACCCGGAGTCGGGGATCACCGCGCTCGTGAGCGGGGGGCTGTCCAAGACCGCCGCCGAGCTCGACGACGACGGTTCGTGACCGGGCGGCTGGTCCTCCTCTCGACCTCGCCGCGGGTCGCACCCGGACTGCTCAGCGGCCAGGCCTGGTCCGAGCTGCGCGACGCCGGACCGGTGCGGGCGGCGGACGGTCACGCCCTGCTGCCGTACCTCGCGGCCGAGGGCATCGACGTACGGACCGAGGACACGGGCGCCGCCCCCGCGCTGGCCGCCCGCCTCGTCTCGCTCGCCGCCGAGCACCGCAGCGTGGTGTGGCTGGTGGGGGCCGACGGCGACCCCGACCTGGGTCTCGCCCTGGGGGAGCTGGCCCAGCGGGGAGCGGGCGTCTCGCTGGAGATGCTGCCCGGTTCGTACGACCTTCCCGGCGCGCGGCTGCTCGACCTCGTGACGACGATGGACCGGTTGCGTTCACCCGGTGGGTGCCCGTGGGACGCGGAACAGACTCATCAGTCGCTGGCGACGTACCTGCTCGAGGAGAGCTACGAGACGCTCGAGGCGATCGAGACCGGGGACCGCCACCACCTTCGCGAGGAGCTCGGCGACCTCCTGCTCCAGGTGGCGTTCCACGCCCGCATCGCGGAGGAGGCCCCCGTCGATCCCTGGTCGGTCGACGACGTCGCCGGTGACATCGTCGACAAGCTCGTCCGGCGGCATCCGCACGTCTTCGGCTCCGAGCGCGCTGACACCGCGGCCGACGTGGAGGCGAGCTGGCAGGCCCGCAAGGCGCTGGAGAAGGGGCGGGGGTCGGCCGTCGACGGGGTGCCGATGGCGCTGCCGGCGCTGTCGCTGGCCGGCAAGCTGATGCACCGGGCCGCCTCCGCGGGGGTGCACGTGGAGCCGGGCGACGACGACGGGCTGGGGTCGCGGCTGATGGAGATGGTGGCGCAGGCACAGTCCGACGGGATCGACGCCGAGTCCGAGCTGCGCGGCGCGGCCCGCCGGTACGCCGAGAGGGTGCGCGCGGCCGAGCGTTAGGGTCGCGCCGTGACGGTCTCTGCGTTCCGGGCGCTGGCGGGCGAGGTCCTCGGCGAGTACCTGGAACACCACCCCGAGACGGCGACCCAGCTCGGTGACCACCGCTTCGACGACCGTCTTGACGACCG
>JAJAYQ010000114.1 GCA_026786145.1 Spirochaetaceae bacterium
CCGGTGCTCGGCCATCAGCACGGTGACGCCGAGGTCGTGCACCAGCCGCTGCAGCAGGGCCAGCACGTCCTCGGCGGCCGAAGGGTCAAGGGCCGAGGTCGGCTCGTCGAGCAGGAGCACCTTCGGGTGCGGGGTCAGCACCGAGCCGATCGCCACCCGCTGCTGCTGTCCGGCGGAGAGCGTCGAGAGGGGGCGGTTGCGCTGCGCCGCCATCCCCAGGACGTCGAGGACCTCCTCGACGCGACGGCGCATCACGTCACCCGCGACGCCGAGGGACTCCATGCCGTAGGCGAGCTCCTCCTCGACGGTGTCGGTGACGAAGCCCGACTGGGGGTCCTGCCCGACGTATCCCACGAGGTCGGCGAGGTCGCGGGGACGGTGGTCGCGGGTGTCGCGGCCGCCGACGGTGACCCGGCCGGTGAGCAGCCCGCCGGTGAAGTGCGGCACGAGCCCGTTGACGGCCTTGAGGAGGGTGGACTTGCCGGACCCGGTCCGTCCGACGACGAGGACCAGCTCTCCCTCCGGCACGTGGAGGTCGACGCGGGACAGGACCGACCGGTCGCTGCCCTGGTAGCGCACCGACACCTGCTCGAACCGGATCACGCCGCCACCCCCGCGGGAGGCCGGACGACGCACTCCGTGAGCGCCGTCGGGAGGTCGCCGGGCCCGTCCGCCTCGGGAGCGGGTGCCACCCGGGCGGGCAGCAGCGCCGCCAGCAGCCCCAGCACGGGGGCGAGCGCCAGGCCGGGGACCACCAGCGGTGACGTCGAGGGGTGCATCGACATCGGCGTCGTGGCGGCGCCGACCAGCGCGGCGCCCGCCGCGGCGAACCCGCTCGCTGCCACCCACCATTCCCTGGCGCCCCAGCTGTCGGGGCGGTAGCGGCTGCGGGTCGCCCGACGTCCGCCCAGGGTCAGCCCGACGGTGGCGAGTGCCGCTCCCGCGGCCAACGGCGGCAGGCCGAGTGCTACGGGGGAGCCCGCGTCCAGCAGCCCGTACAGCCCGGCGCAGACACCGAGCAGGCCCGCCAGCGTCAGCGCACCCGACGCGTGCCGCCCCAGCTGCCCCCTGGAGGTGTTGGTGCCGGTGGCGCCGCGGCCGAACCCGCGGGCGTCCATCGCCGCCGCCAGGTCGATGGAGCGTTCGAGGGCGCCCTCGAGGACCGGCATCGCGACCCCGCGCAGACCCCGGACCCCTCGGTGCGCCCGACCTCGCAGCCGCCGGGCCGCACGGACCCGGGAGACGCCCTCGACCAGCTGCGGCGAGAAGCTCAGTGCCACCACCACCGCGACGCCGACCTCGTAGAGCGCTCCCGGCACGGCCCGCAGCATCCGACGCGGGTTGGCCAGCGCGTTGGCGGCACCGACGCACGCCAGCATCGTGGCGAGCTGCAGTCCGGCGTAGACGGCGCCGGCGAGCCCTTCCCGGGTCACCTCACCGCCCAGCCTGACCCCGGCAGCCCACTCCGGCAGCTGCACCTCCGGGAGCGTGACGACGACGTGCCCCGGCACGGGGGCGCCGACCAGGACGGCGAACACGATCCGGATGGCGATGACCGCCACGCCCATCCGCAGGTAGAAGCCGTACGCGCGCGCCCAGGGCGCACTGGTCCGCCGGCACGCGACGACGTACCCCGCGACGACGAGGACGAGGGACAGCAGCAGCGGGTTGGTCGTGCGGCTCGCGGCTGCGGCGAGCCCGGTGGCCCACAGCCACCAGGCACCAGGGTGCAGCGCTCCCGGCTGGGCGGCGGGGCGCGCTCTCACGCGCCGCCTCCGGAGCGTCGGGACCGGGCGAGCGCAGCCGCGCCGAGTGCCGCGACCAGCCCGCCGCCCAGCACCACCCCGGTCCACGGGGTCCGGTCCGGTCCGTCGCCCGCGGGAACGCCGCCGGCTGCCGACGAGCGGGACGCGGGAGCCGACGATGCAGCCGGCGCTGTGGTCGGCGCCGGTGCGGTGCCCTCTGATGCGGTCGCGGGCGCCGGGGAGGCGGGGGCGGGCGACCGATCCGTCGTACCCGTCGTACGGCGGGACGGGCGCGCGACCGCCGACCCGGAGGTCCGCGCAGGCGACGGCGAGGACGAC
Organism: Spirochaetaceae bacterium; assembly: GCA_026786145.1. Classification (GTDB taxonomy): domain Bacteria; phylum Actinomycetota; class Actinomycetes; order JACCUZ01; family JACCUZ01; genus JAJAYQ01. The sequence goes on from JAJAYQ010000114.1 coordinate 2,085, forward strand.
GGCACCGCCCGCTCGGTCCGGGACCTCGCGACCTGCGGGCAGATGGTCTCCAGGGCAACGTCCGGCGGCTCGCGACGGCCGCCGTCCTGCCACACCCACGCCTCCGTCGACCCGGGTGCCGGGTCGCGGGACCCGGCACCCTCCGAGCTGTAGACCCATGCCCGGGACCCCTTGGTGCGGTACCAGTAGGACCAGTACGTGGTCGTCCCGGTGCGGCTGCACTCGGGAGCGGAGTCGATCTGGCAGACGAAGCCGGGCAGCCGCGGCGCGAAGGCATAGCGGAAGCCGGCGGCCTCCAGCGCCGCCAGACCGCTGTCCGGGTCGCCCTCGGCGCACCCGGTGCTCACCACCCCGCCCAGCAGCCGTGCGTCGACGACGACGCCGACGCACCGTTCGGCTGCGGACACCGGGGCAGCGAACGGACCGGCGAGCAGGACGAGCGGTGCCGAGGCCACGGCGAGGAGCACCGCGAGCCGGGTGGTCGGCCGCCCTACTGCCGCCGGTCCGGTCACTGCGTTAGCAGGCCAGCGTCGGGAGACCTCGGCGGGCGCCCTCACTGGTGATGTCGTCGAGTGTGACCATCGCGAGCGCCGGGACCGCCTGGCTGGTGGCACGCAGAGCGTCGCCGGACCCGGACGCGTCGTAGCGCACCGAGCCGCGCCGCGCCGCCGGTCCGCCGCACCGGACCTGCAGCGACCTGAGGAAGCCGCGCGCACGGTCACCGGGCCGGCTCAGACCGAGCGCGTCGAAGCCCTGGGCGGCGAGCGCCGTGCTGTTGGCGTTGCGGCTGCCGTTGCCCGACAGGGAGCCGTCGTCGTTCTGCTGGCGGCGCAGCCACTGGCCTGCCTCCTGCGCGGCGACGCGGGCCGGCCGGGAACCCACGCTTGCCAGCGCTTGGACGGCGAAGCCGGTCGCGTCCACCGAAGCCACACAGTCTGTGGCGCCGAAGGTCAGTGGGAAGGAGCCGTTGTCGCACTGCTGCGTGCGCAGGTAGCGCACCGAGGCCGTGGACGGGCCTGCGGCGGTGGCACGATCCAAGCCGATCAGCGCCAGTGACTGGGTGATGGCGTTGCTGAAGTCCCCGAACTGGCTCCTGTCGCTGAAGCGGCCCAGGTCGACCTCGGCACAGTCGGTGCGCCGGGGGGTGCCGCACTCGAGGGACCGCAGGGAGACCACCAGGTTGCTGCGCGCGGAGCGGCCGAACTGCCTCGCCGGGACCCCTTGCGCCTCCGCGACCACGATGAGCTTGGCGAAGGATCCGGCGTAGAACTCCGTCGGGTCGCCGCCGCCGGTATAGGCGAGGACGTTGCGCCGCAGGGCCGCAGTCGCCTGCCGTGCCGTCGTGCGCCCGACCCCGGCGGCGTCGAGCGCGAGCACCACGTCGGCCGTGAGGCCGTAGTCCGGACCGAACTGACCCTGGACGACATCGGTGTCGGCGTCGAGCTGACGGCCCAGCCAGCCGGCGGCCGCGTCGGCGCGGTCGCGGGTGGGGGCAGCATCCGCGACGCCGGGGGTGGTGAGGACCAGGAGCGGCGTGAGGAGCACGGTGGCGCCGACCAGAAAGTGGCGGCGCAGGGGCGATGTGTCGGACAAGGGGTTTTCCTTTCACGGGAGCGATCCGCGACGGTTCCCCGACTTGTCCGGCCCTCGCAACGACGACGCCCCCGACGTGCTGGTGCACGTGGGGGGCGAATGTTGCGGACCAGATGGTCCGGGCTCCGCCCCGCATACCTCGACGGAATGAGTGGAGCCGCTCACGTCCCGGCAGGTGCTCCGACTTGCCGCGGGGCCGGGGTCGGATCGACCGGCCGGCTGCGGCCTACGGTTGCGGGTCAGCGCCGGCTTCCGACCGGCTTCCCCTGCATGGACGCGTTTTCAGTTGTTTCCGGCGGAGGTGCCGGTACGTCGGACTAGACCACGCCAGGTAGCGTCGCGTCAAAGGGCGTAGCCGCGCGTGTGGCTGTGGATGGAGGGACGACCCGGAAGTGATGACGTTCTCGTGGCGGCTCGAATCCAGCGACGGGTCGCTCGTGACCCGCCCCGATGCCGGCGACGACCAGTTCCCGAGCCAGGCCGATGCCGAGTCCTGGGTCGGCGAGACATGGCAGGACCTTCTCGCTGACGGCGTGGACCAGGTGTCGCTGCTCGAGGGCGACCGCGTCGTCTACGGCCCGATGAGCCTGCACCCGGCCGAGTAAGGAACGGCCTGGCTCAACGTAGGGTCGATCGCATGGACTTCAGATACCTCGGCAACAGCGGCCTCAAGATCTCCGAGATCACCTACGGCAACTGGCTCACGCACGGCTCTCAGGTGGAGAACGATGCGGCGACAGCCTGCGTGCGGGCTGCACTGGACAACGGGATCTCGACGTTCGACACGGCTGATGTCTACGCCAACACCAAGGCGGAGGTGGTCCTCGGCGAGGCGCTCAAGGGCGAGCGACGCGAGTCCCTCGAGATCTTCACCAAGGTCTACTGGCCCACCGGGCCGAGCGGGAAGAACGACGTCGGTCTGTCGCGCAAGCACATCATGGAGTCCATCGACGGGTCGCTGACGCGACTGCAGACCGGCTACGTCGACCTCTACCAGGCGCACCGCTACGACACCGAGACGCCGCTCGAGGAGACGATGCGGGCCTTCGCCGACGTCGTACGCGCGGGCAAGGCGCTCTACATCGGTGTGAGCGAGTGGACCGCCGAGCAGATCCGGGCGGGGCACGCGCTGTCCCAGGACCTCGGCTTCCAGCTGATCTCGTCCCAGCCGCAGTACTCCATGCTCTGGCGGGTCATCGAGGACGAGGTGGTGCCCACCTCGCGGGAGCTCGGCATCTCCCAGATCGTCTGGTCCCCGATCGCGCAGGGAGTGCTCTCGGGCAAGTACCAGCCCGGGGAGACGCCTCCGGCCGGGTCGCGGGCGACCGACGACAAGGGGGGCGCCGACATGATCTCGCGGTTCATGAAGGACGACGTTCTCTCGCGCGTCCAGGACCTGCGGCCGGTGGCCGACGAGCTCGACCTCACCATGGCGCAGCTGGCGATCGCCTGGGTCCTGCAGAACGACAACGTCGCTGCGGCACTGGTCGGCGCCTCGCGTCCCGAGCAGGTGGTCGAGAACGTCAAGGCGTCCGGGGTGCGCATACCCGACGAGCTGATGAAGCGCATCGACGAGGCGCTGGGCGAGATCGTCGAGCGAGACCCAGCCAAGACAGCAGCATCGGCGCCGGAGACGCGCCCGGTCTGAGGACAGGTCAGGGCCGGCGGCTGCCGGCCTTGATCCTCGGCGGCGGCAGGCGGAACTTGCGGATCTGCATGCTGCGCATCAGGGCGTAGGGCAGCGCTCCCCGATGGTTCTCGGCGGGATGTGACCGGGCGAGCCCCTTCTTGAGGCGCCTGGCGAGAAGGACCGAGTCGATGACGATGAGCACGACCAGCGCCAGCCACAGCGTGCTGCCGATCGTCTTGAGCCAGTCGGACCCGGCGTACGTCAGCAGCAGGATGACCACCGCGAGCGGCAGGAAGAACTCAGCGACCGAGCGACGGGCGTCGACGATGTCGCGCGCATAGCGCTTCACCGGGCCGCGGTCCCGGGGCGGCAGGTGGCGCTCGTCTCCCGTGCGCAGGGCCTGCATCGACACCTTGCGTTCGTCCCGCTGGCGTCCCCGGGCCTCGCGGTAGGCCTGCTTGCGGTCCTTGGGGGCCGTGATCGCGCGGCGGCGGCCCTTCTCGGCCTCGCGGCGTTTCGGGGTGGCTCGGCCCTTGCCCCCGGCCCTGGAAGCCAATTCCGTGGATGCCGACGCTGACGCCGATGCCTCGGCGGTCGACTCCTTGCTGCGTCCGAACACCCGCTCACCTTACCTGCGGGAACTTCCGCGTCACGGAGGTCGTCCGAGTGGTCAGGGGTTCCTGCGAGTTCTCATGACCGGGTCTTAGGGTGGGTGCCACCGCCGGTTCGAAGGGGCGACCAGTCCGGGACGCCGACATGAAGGAGGCACTACCGCCATGAGCGTCATGAAGCGGCTTCAGATGATCTTCAGCGCAAAGGCGAGCAAGGCGCTCGACCGTGCGGAGGACCCACGCGAGACCCTCGACTACTCCTACCAGCGACAGCTGGAGATGCTGCAGAAGGTGCGTCGGGGCGTCGCCGACGTCGCCACCTCGCGCAAGCGTCTCGAGCTGCAGATGCAGCAGATGCAGCAGCAGTCCGACAAGCTCGAGGGGCAGAGTCGGCAGGCGCTGGCAGCGGGTCGCGAGGACCTCGCCCGCGAGGCGCTCGTCCGCCGCTCCGGCGTCCAGCAGCAGCACGCCGACCTCAGCACGCAGCACGCGGCCCTGCAGGGCGAGGAGGAGAAGCTGACCCTCGCCTCGCAGCGGCTGCAGGCCAAGGTGGACGCCTTCCGCACCCGCAAGGAGACGATCAAGGCGACCTACACCGCCGCTGAGGCCCAGACGAAGATCGGCGAGGCCTTCAGCGGCATCTCCGAGGAGATGGGCGACGTCGGGATGGCGGTGCAGCGAGCGGAGGACAAGACCCAGGCGATGCAGGCCCGGGCCGGCGCGATCGACGAGCTGCTGGCCAGCGGGGCACTCGACGACGTGTCGGGGACCGCCAAGGATGACATCACCGCCGAGCTCGAGAGCATGTCGAGCCAGGGTGAGGTCGAGCTCGAGCTGGCCCGGCTCAAGGGCGAGATCGGCGCCGGGAAGGCGCCGGAGGCGATCGAGGGCACCGGTACCGCCCAGGCCGCCGGGAGCACGACCGGCGAGGCCCAGCGCACCGAGGGGGAGCGGCCGTGATCGTCCGCATCCTGGGCGAGGGGCAGTTCACGGTCGACGACGCCCACGCCGACCTGCTCAACGGGCTCGACAGCGGCCTGGAGCGTTCCGTGGAGTCCGGCGACGAGGCCGCCTTCCAGTCGGCGCTGACCGACCTGCTCGCGCAGGTGCGTTCCATCGGCGTACGCCTGCCCGACGACTCCCTCGAGCCGTCGGACGCCGTGCTGCCGGCTGCGGGCAGCTCCGTCGAGGACGTCCGCCTGCTGCTCGCCGACACCTCCGAAGGGCTCATCCCCGGCTGACATGGCCAGCTCCCGGTACCTCCCCGACCGCGGCCTCACGGCCCGGATGATCTTCACGATGTTCCTGCTCGGCCTGCTCTTCGTGGTGCTCGGGGCGGTGCTCGTGCGCTACCTCGGTGCGCTCGGCCTGATCCTGATCGCGGGCTTCCTGGTGGCCCAGTGGTTCTTCAGCGACCGCGTCGCGCTGTATGCGATGGGCGGCAAAGAGGTCTCGCCGCAGGAGGCGCCCGAGCTGCACGCCGTCATCGACCGGCTCTGTGCCCTTGCGGACATGCCGAAGCCGAAGGTGGCGATCGCCGACTCCGACGTGCCCAACGCCTTCGCCACCGGGCGCAGCCCGAAGAGGGCGGTCGTCTGTGCCACCACCGGGATCATGCGCCGGCTCACCCCGGCCGAGCTCGAGGGGGTCCTGTCCCACGAGCTGTCCCACGTCGCGCACCGCGACGTCACCGTGATGACGATCGCCTCCTTCGTCGGGGTGCTCGCCGGCTTCCTCACCCGGATGGCGCTCTACAGCGGCATGAGCAACCGGCGGGGGAACGAGGGCGGGGCACCCGTGGTCCTGATCATCACGCTGGTCAGCGTCGTGGTCTACGCCCTGTCGTTCCTGTTGACCCGCGCGCTCTCCCGCTACCGGGAGCTCGCTGCCGACCGGGCGGGTGCGGTGCTCACCGGCCAGCCGTCGGCACTGGCCAGTGCCCTGGTCAAGATCAGCGGTGACATGGCCCGCATCCCGAGCCGCGACCTGCGCCAGGCCGAGCCGTTCAACGCCTTCTTCTTCACCCCGGCAATTGCTCCCGGCTTCAGCCTCTCGTCGCTGTTCTCGACCCACCCTCCGATCGAGCGCCGCCTGGAGCAGCTGAGCCGCATCTCGGCCCAGCTCGGCCGTCCCGGCTGACCGGGACCGCCACCCATGTCCTGGCTCAAGGGAGTCCTTGGCGGCAACAAGCCCCCCGCTCCGGACCTCGACCAGCTTTTCGCCGTGCCGGATGCGGCGCTCACCCTTGAGTCGGCGATGGGAGTACGCCCGACCGGGCTCGGCTCGGTCAGCTTCCGGGCAGCGGAGGGAGCAGCGTTCGCCTCGGTCACCGACGACGTGCAGGCATTGCTCGACGCCGATGCCGGCCCTGAGGTCGAGCGTTCCGTGGACCAGTTCGGATACACGTGGCTGCTGGTCAGCCGCGATCCCTCGGACATGGCCGGCCTCGTCACCGACCTGCATGCCGTCAACGCGACCTTGCAGGACAACGGCTTCGGCCCGTCACTGCTCTGCTCTCTGGTGGGCTTCGAGACGCCCGCCGGTGCGCCCCTGGGGCTGGTCTACCTCTACAAGCGCGGGACGTTCTACCCGTTCGCGCCGACCGCGGACAAGCAGCGGGACAACGCTCTCGAGCTTCAGGTCCGGGGTCACCTCGGCGATGACCTCCGCGTCGAGACCGACCTCGCGCGGTGGTTCCCCGTCTGGGGCGCCCCCGGCCTCTAGTCCCCATGATCACGAAGACTTACCCCAACACGTGTCAGGGAAAATCTTCGTGATGATGACTCGTCCAGCGCGCAGGTTGGTCCACAACGACGAGGACGTCCGTTCCACCCGCCGCTGATGAGCAGCCTGCCGACCTGGCCGGCCGTATCGCAGGACCTGCTGGACACCGATCGCCAGCCGTAGCGAAGCGTTGACGTGCCGTCCTCCTCCACCAGAGAGTTGTCGCGCAGGTCGTCGCGTTCGCGCTGGTCCTCAGGGTGCGCCGCCCGCCCGTCGAGCTCCACCACGAGGCGGTAC
>JAJAYQ010000115.1 GCA_026786145.1 Spirochaetaceae bacterium
GGCCGCCCGGGCAACCGCAGCAGCCTAACCGACCGGCGCGCCCACGCGCCAACCCGGGCGCAGCGGTGGCGGAGGCCGACAGGCGGGGTCGAACGTTCGTGCCCCGTTACCCTGCGGCCAGCAGCCCGCCGGCATCACCCACGAGGAGACGAGTCCGTTGAGCTCCGCCGACCCACCGGCTCCGAGTGCGTCCCTCACGCGCCTGGACGCCGACGCGGTGCTGCGCTGGGCCATGGTCGGGCGGGACGCACTGGCCGACGCTCGCGAGGAGATCGACGAGCTGAACGTCTATCCCGTGCCCGACGGCGACACGGGGACCAACCTGCACCTGACGGTTGCAGCGGCGGTCGAGGCCCTCGAGCAGGCGCTGGAAGAGGGGTCAGGCCCGCCCACCCTCGGGGACACCCTCGCCGCGCTCACGCAGGGGTCCCTGCTCGGCGCGCGCGGAAACTCCGGGGTGATCCTGAGCCAGCTGCTGCGTGGCTTCGCCGAGGGGGTCGGTGGCACCGGCGCGGTCGAGGCCGTCGACGGGGAGGGTCTGGTCCGGGCGCTGACCCTGGCCGCCGAGGCCGCGTACGCCGCCGTCGCCGAACCGGTCGAGGGCACCATGCTCACCGTGGCCCGGGCGGCCGCCGTGGCCGCGGCCGACGGTACGCCCGGCCCCCTGGCGGACGTGGTCCGCCGGGCGGCCGCGGGAGCCCGGGACGCACTGGCGCGGACGCCTGACCAGCTGGAGGTGCTGCGCCAGGCCGGCGTGGTCGACGCCGGCGGTCGGGGGGTGTGCGTGCTCCTGGACGCCCTCGTCTCGGTGGTCACCGGTGCCGCCCCGGAGCCGACGCAGGTGCGGGTCGAGGCCCGCCCTGCCCAGCCCCCGAGGGGAGATGCGGACGGATCAGGGGTGCGCGGACCCTCGTACGAGGTGATGTACCTGCTGGACGCTCCCGCCGATGCCGTGCCGGCGCTGCGCCAGCGGCTTGCGGGGCTCGGGGACTCGCTCGTGGTCGTCGGTGGCGAGCCGACCTGGAACGTCCATGTCCATGTCGACGACGTCGGCGCCGCGGTGGAGGCGGGGGTCGAGGCAGGACGGCCGCACCGCATCCGCATCACCCACTTCGCCGATGCCGCGCGGGCCGCTGCCGGTGCCCTGCGCGACGACAGCCGGGGAGTCGTGTCGGTGGTGGCCGGCGATGGCCTCGCCGCCCTGTTCGAGGCCACCGGAGCGACGGTCGTGCGCGGCGGACCAGGGGGACGGGCCTCGACCGGCGAGCTGCTCGGGGGCCTGCGGCGGGCCCGGTCCCGCGACCTCATCGTGCTGCCCAACGACGGGGACAGCCTCGCCGTCGCCGAGGCGGCTGCGGCTGCGGCCCGTGACGAGGGGCTGCGGGTAGCCGTCATCCCGACCCGGGCCAGCGTCCAGGCCATCGCAGCCCTGGCGGTGCACGACCCCGCACGCCGGTTCGAGGACGACGTGGTCGCGATGACCGCCGCCGCCGGGCACTGTCGCCATGGCGGGGTCACGATCGCGGCGCGCGAGGCCGTGACGATGGCCGGTGTCTGCCGGGCCGGCGACGTCCTCGGCATCGTCGACGGCGACTTCGCTGTGATCGGGAACGACCTCGAGCAGGTCGCCCGCACCGTCGTCGACCGGATGCTCGGCTCGGGTGGCGAGCTCGTCACGCTGGTGACCGGGGCGGCCGAGGGTGGCGCCGGTCCAGGGCTGGCCGATGCCGTGGTCGCCCACCTGCGCCGGACCCGCCCCGAGGTCGACACCGTCGCCTACGAGGGCGGCCAGCCGCGTTATCAGCTGCTGATCGGGGTCGAGTGAGCATGGCGGAGCTGGGTTCGCCGGTGCGGGCGGTGGTGGGGGAGAAGACGGCGAAGGAGCTCAGCTCCCGGCTCGGTGTGCACACCGTCGAGGACCTGCTGCGGCACTACCCGCGCCGCTACTACGAACGCGGGGAGCTCACGGACCTGGCCGGCCTGCGACCGGGGGAGCTGGTGACCGTGCAGGCAACGGTGGCGTCGGCGAAGGGGCGCCAGATAAGGCCCAAGCTGCACAAGCTCGACGTCGTCGTCACCGACGGCCGCACGCAGTTCGTGCTGACGTTCTTCAACAAGTGGTTCCTCGAGAAGACGCTGTCACCCGGCACCGAGGCGCTCTTCGCCGGAAAGGTCGAGCTCTTCAACCGGAAGATGACACTGACCAACCCCGAGGTCTACGTCGGTGAGGACGCCGAGACCTTCGCCGGAGGTCTGCTGCCGGTCTATCCGGCCACCACCAAGCTGGCCTCCTGGGCGGTCGCCAAGAGTGTCGCGACGGTGCTCGCCCTCGCCGACGACGTGCCCGACCCGCTCCCGGAGCCTGTCCGTGAGCGGCGGCGGCTCCTGCCGTTGCAGGACGCCCTGCGCCTGGTGCACCGGCCCGAGACCCGCGAGGACGTGCGCCGGGCGCAGGAGCGGCTGCGCTTCGACGAGGCGTTCCTCCTGCAGGTCGTGCTGGCGCGACGGCGTGCCGAGGCGGCGCTGCTACCCGCGACGGCTCGCGTCCCCTCCGCGGCGGGACTGCTCGCAGCCTTCGACGAGCGGCTGCCGTTCACCCTGACCGACGGGCAGCAGGCGGTCGCGGCGGAGATCGCCGCCGATCTCGCCCGGAGCCACCCGATGCAGCGACTTCTGCAAGGTGAGGTGGGGTCCGGCAAGACCGTCGTGGCGCTGCGCGCAATGCTTGCGGTCGTCGACACCGGTGGCCAGGCCGCCCTGCTGGCGCCCACGGAGGTGCTGGCCCAGCAGCACCATCGCTCCATCACGGCCCTTCTGGGTCCGCTGGCCGAGCGCGGTCTGCTGGGCGGGTCGGACCTCGGCACCCGGGTCGCGCTTCTCACCGGGTCGCAGGGCACCGCAGCGCGACGTCGGGCGCTGCTCGACATCGTCTCCGGCGACGCCGGCATCGTGATCGGGACGCACGCGCTGATCCAGGACACCGTCGACTTCCTCGACCTCGGGCTGGTTGTCGTGGACGAGCAGCACCGCTTCGGCGTCGAGCAGCGCGACGCCCTGCGAGCCAAGGCCGCTGTCCCGCCGCACGTGCTGGTCATGACCGCGACGCCGATCCCACGGACCGTGGCGATGACCATCTTCGGCGACCTGGACGTCTCCACGTTGACCGAGCTCCCGGCCGGCCGGTCGCCGCTGACCACCCACGTGGTCCCGGTGGGGGAGAAGCCGCACTTCCTCGACCGCGCGTGGGAGCGGGTCCGGGAGGAGGTGGCCGCCGGCCATCAGGCGTACGTCGTGACGCCCCGCATCGGGGAGAGCCTCGAGGAGGAACGCGAGGAACCGGTGCACGGGCTGCGGCTGGTGCCCGACCTCGTCGAGGAGCCGGCACTCCGGCCCGCGGTCGCCGTCCTCGACATCGCCCCGTCGCTCGTCGAGGGGCCGCTCGCCGGACTGCGGGTGGAGGTCCTGCACGGACGGCTGCCACCCGACACCAAGGATGACGTGATGCGGCGCTTCGCTGCCGGCGAGGTGGACGTGCTGGTCGCGACCACGGTCATCGAGGTCGGCGTGGACGTTGCCAACGCCACCGCGATGGTGGTGCTCGACGCCGAGCGTTTCGGCATCTCCCAGCTGCACCAGCTCAGGGGGCGGGTCGGGCGCGGGTCCGCGCCAGGCCTCTGCCTGCTGGTCACCGAGGCCGAGGAAGGCAGCCCGTCGCGCGAGCGGCTCGAGGCCGTCGCCTCGACGGTCGACGGGTTCGAGCTGTCGCGCATCGACCTGGAGTCCCGACGCGAGGGTGACGTGCTCGGCGCCTCGCAGTCGGGCCGACGGTCGAGCCTGCGGCTGCTCTCGGTCCTGCGCGACGTGACCGTGATCGAGTCGGCCCGCGACGAGGCGACGGCGCTGGTGGCGACCGACCCCCACCTGTTCGCGAACGCCGTCCTGCGTCGAGCCGTGGACGCCCTGCTCGAAGACGAGCGGTCGGTCTACCTCGAGAAGGCGTGAGACCACATGACCAGGGTGGTGGCGGGGGTGGCGCGGGGACGGCGGCTCGCGGTACCTCCCGGGAACGGAACCAGGCCGACGTCGGACCGGGCCCGAGAAGCCTTGTTCTCGACGCTGACCTCGATGGTCGGGGCGTGGGCCGGTCGGCGGGTGCTCGACCTCTACGCCGGGTCCGGAGCGGTCGGGCTCGAGGCGCTGAGCCGTGGCGCAGACCACTGCCTCCTGGTCGAGTCCGACCCCCGGGCCCTGCGCACCCTCCGCGCGAACATCGAGACCGTCGGACTGCCGGGTGCCGAGGCCCACGGAGGGCGGGTGGAACGGCTGGTCTCTGGTGGCCCGCCGGGTGGCTCGCCGGCGTACGACGTGGTGTTCCTCGACCCGCCGTACGACCTGGGCGCCGACACGCTGGGCGAGGTGCTGACCCTGTTGGTCGAGCAGGGCTGGCTCGCTGCCCGAGCCGTGGTCGCGCTCGAGCGGGCGTCCCGGGACGCGCCGTGGAAGTGGCCGGTGGGGCTGGTCGCGCAGCGCAGCCGTCGGTACGGCGAGGCGACGCTTTGGTACGGTCGCGCCGCCGGACCGGACCCGGCGTAGTGGGTCGAGCACCCGTCGAGAGCACTGGAGTGTGACCGTGCGCCGCTGCGTGTGCCCCGGCTCCTTCGACCCGGTGACCAACGGCCACCTCGACGTGATCGAGCGCGCCAGCCGGCTCTACGACGAGGTCACCGTCGGGGTCCTCGTCAACGCGACCAAGACGAGCCTCTTCGAGGTCGGGGAACGCATCGAGATGCTCCGCGAGGCGACGGCCGACCTGGGCAATGTCGTCGTCGACTCCTTCGAGGGGCTGCTTGTCGACTACTGCCGGGACCGGGACATCCCCGTCGTGGTGAAGGGCCTGCGCGCCGTGAGCGACTTCGACTACGAGCTGCAGATGTCGCAGATGAACAACCGCCTCACCGGGCTGGAGACCTTGTTCGTGGCCACCAACCCCGAGTACTCCTTCCTCTCCTCTAGTCTCGTGAAGGACGTCGCGAAGTGGGGCGGGGACGTCACCGGCCTGGTGCCCGAGCCGGTGCGCCTCCGGTTCGCGACCCGCCTGCAGTAGACCTCCCCCTGCGAGCAGCCCTCAGGAGACCAGCCACCGTGGACGTGCACGACAAGCTCGACGAGCTCACCGCCGTCGTCGAGGGTGCCCGGTCGATGCCCATGTCGGCGTCCTGCGTCGTCAACCGGGGCGAGGTGCTCGCGATGCTCGAGGAGCTCCGCGGCCTCCTGCCCGAGGAGTTCCGGCACGCGCAGATGCTCCTCGCCGACCGCGAGTCCGTCGTCGACGAGGGTCGCCGCGAGGCGCAACGGCTGCTGGTCCGGGCCGAGGAGGAGCGGCTGACCCTCACGTCGCAGACCGAGGTCGTCCGCGAGGCCCGTCTCGAGGCGGAGCGCATCCGAGCGGAGGCCGTCGCCGACGCCCAGACGATGCGCAGCGAGGCCGACGACTACGTGGACACCAAGCTCGCGAACTTCGAGGTGGTCCTGGACAAGACGCTCGCCGCGGTCCACCGCGGCCGCGACAAGCTCAGCGGTCGCAGCCCTCGCGTGGACCTCTCCGGGGAGCCCGACGACCCGGCCGGCTCGCACCACCCGCTCGACGACCGGCACGACGACGGGCACGACGACCGGCACGACGACCGGGAGATCCACCTCGGCCCGACCTGAGGGGTCGCGGGATGTCTGCCTTTTGGGCGCTCGCCGATGGTCGGGTAACCTTGTCCGGTCCCGCCAGGGGCCCGTGGCCGCCCGAGCCCGGTGTGAGCATGCCCGAAGAGACCAGGAGAACGACGCCCCGCCTCGACCCCAGATCGCCCCTCGTGCTCGATGTCCGTGAGCTGGGGCGACGTCCGGGGTCGATGCGGCCGCTCTCCCGCTCTGTTCCGGCACCGGCTCACCTCGGTCTCGGCGTCCTCGGGGTCCCGGAGGGGTCGGACCTCGAGCTGGACCTTCGGCTCGAGTCGGTCGTGGAGGGCGTGCTCGTCTCCGGGACGGTGGCTGCCACCGTGACGGGGGAGTGCGTGCGCTGCCTCGACCCGGTCACCAGCTCGATTGATGTCGACCTCCAGGAGCTCTACGTCCACCCGGACCGCGAGCATGGGGGGCACGCGGGAGGTCATGGTCGCGGCAGGGTGGACGACGGTTTCGCCGAGGACGAGGAGATGGCGGCGCTTCCTCAGCTCCACGGCGACCTGCTGGACCTCGAACCGGTCCTGCGGGACGCGGTGGTGCTGGCGCTGCCGCTGCGTCCGTTGTGCCGGGAGGACTGCCCGGGCCTGTGCTCCGAGTGTGGAGCACGGCTCGAGCGCGATCCCGGCCACGGACACGAGGTGCAGGACCCCAGGTGGGCCGTCCTGCGCCAGCTGGGCACGGACTGACCCGAAGGCCGAGTGACCCCGAACGCCGACTGACCGACGAAGACGAAGACGAAGGAGACCGACCCGTGGCCGTTCCCAAGAGGAAGACGTCGCGCAGCAACACCCGATCGCGGCGGGCGAACTGGAAGACCACGGTCGCGTCGCTGCAGCCGTGCAAGCGGTGCCGCGAGCTCAAGCTCACCCACGTGGCGTGCCCGACCTGCGGCACCTACAACGACCGCGACGTCCTCGACGTCTGAGCGGGCCGGAAGCGTGAGTGCGGGGGCGGCCCCGGCGGGTGACGGGCGGCACGCCGAGCTGTGTGCGCTGCTGGACGTCCGCCTGTCCGCGGACCTGCTCGAGCAGGCGCTCACGCACCGTTCCTATGCGTACGAGAACGGCAACCTGCCGACCAACGAGCGCCTGGAGTTCCTGGGGGACTCGGTCCTCGGCCTGGTCGTCACCGACACCCTCTACCGGACCCACCCCGAGCTGCCGGAGGGCCAGCTGGCCAAGCTGCGCGCCGCGGTGGTCAATATGCGCGCTCTCGCCGAGGTCGGTCGGGAGCTGCGCCTGGGCAGCTTCGTGCGGCTCGGTCGGGGCGAGGAGAGCACCGGCGGGCGCGACAAGTCCTCGATCCTGGCCGACACCCTCGAGGCCGTCCTCGGCGCGGTCTACATCGACCGCGGGCTCGAGACGGCGTCGGGTCTGGTGCACCGGCTCTTCGACCCCCTCATCGAGGAGGCGGCGACCATGGGTGCCGGCCTCGACTGGAAGACCAGCCTCCAGGAGCTGACCGCCACCGCCGCCATGGGCGTGCCGGAGTACCTCGTCAGCGAGACCGGGCCCGATCACCAGAAGGAGTTCACGGCCGTGGCGCAGGTGGCCGGCCGTCCCTACGGCGAGGGCAACGGACGCAGCAAGAAGGAGGCCGAGCAGGAGGCGGCCGCCTCCGCCTGGCATCGCCTTCGCGAGGAGATGCCCGAGGAGATGCCCGAGGCCGGCCCCGCGGAGCCCACCGCCGCTACCGCCTGACCTCCGCGCACTCTCCGAGCACCAGAGACCTGCCCCCGATGCCCGAGCTGCCCGAGGTCGAGGTCGTACGCCGGGGGCTCGAGCGCTGGGTCACCGGGCGCACGTTCGACTCGGTGGAGGTCACCCACCCCCGTGCCACCCGGCGGCACGTCGCCGGTGCCATGGACTTCGCGAGCCGGCTCCGCGGACGCACCGTTGCCGGCGTGCACCGCCGGGGGAAGTACCTGTGGCTCTCCCTCGAGCCCGGCACCGACGAGGCGCTGCTGGCCCACCTGGGCATGAGCGGTCAGCTGCTCGTCCAGCCGGCCACGGCCCCCGACGAGGTCCACCTGCGGGTGCGGCTGCGCTTCGCTGACAGCGTCGACAGCGTCGACAGCGTCGACAGCGCCGCCAATGGGACGGAGCTGCGATTCGTCGATCAGCGCACCTTCGGCGGGCTCTCGCTGGTCGGCACCGACGAGCAGGGGCTGCCGCTGCCGGTCGCGCACATCGCGCGGGACCCGCTGGACGATCAGTTCGAGGACGCCGCCTTCACCGCGGCCCTACGGCGTCGGCGTACGGGTCTCAAGCGCGCCCTGCTGGACCAGAGCCTGGTGAGCGGGATCGGCAACATCTACGCGGACGAGGCCCTGTGGCGGGCGAGACTGCACTATGCCCGCCCTACCGACGCGATGACGAGAGCACAGGGAGCCGAGGTCATCGCCGCTGCCCGGGCCGTCATGGTCGAAGCGCTGGCCCGCGGCGGCACGTCCTTCGACTCCCTGTACGTCGACGTGAACGGCGCCAGCGGCTACTTCGAACGGGAGCTCGCGGTGTACGGGCGGGCCGGTCGGCCGTGCCTGCGCTGCGGCGCCCTCGTGGTGCGTGAGCCGTTCATGAATCGCTCGTCCTTCCGCTGCCCCCGCTGCCAGCCCCGCCCCCGGCGACCCCATGCCTGACGTGGTGCAGGGAGGACTCGACGAGGAGCGGTCGTCCGTGCTGCCGACAGGCGCGCGACGGGTGGCCCTGGTCCTCGCGCTGGCGACCGCCGCCCTGCTCGTCTCGCGCAGCGGCCTGCTCTCGGCCGATGCGCCCGACCAGCCGGACGGGCGTGTCGGCCCAACGGCCGAGCCGGTTCCGGCGGCCGTTCGGCTGGTGGCGGAGGTCGACGGTCACCTGGTGCGTCCGGGCCAGGACGACTGGAGCGAGGGGCCTCGGGTGCCCGGCTCGGCCATGGTGTCGCTCGTCCCGGTCCCAGTCCCGACCGCTGTCTTCTCGGCCAGGGGGCCCGGCACCCTCGCCGGGGTCGTCGAC
This sequence comes from Spirochaetaceae bacterium, assembly GCA_026786145.1. Classification (GTDB taxonomy): domain Bacteria; phylum Actinomycetota; class Actinomycetes; order JACCUZ01; family JACCUZ01; genus JAJAYQ01. Next base: position 8,730 of record JAJAYQ010000115.1, read on the forward strand.
GGCCTGCTGTTCGTCCTCGGGACCGGGCCAGGCGCTGTGTCTCGACCCATCGGCCAGGCCCGGTCGGTCGTCGCCGCGATCCCCGGGCGCCTCTTGGTGTGGCGGGACGACCGCGTGGTCGAGCTCGACGCGGGCACCGGGCGGGTGCTCGACCCCGCGCCTTTCCCCGCCTTCGACTCCTCCGAGGGATGGTCGCCCGAGGGCCTGGTCGCCGTCACCGGCACCCACCCCTTGCTGATGAGCCGCTCCCTGCCGGACGGGCTCCGCCAGGAGCTCGCCCTGGCCTGGCCCGCCCGACGCGTCGACGCCGGCACCAATCCCGGCCTCCAGGCCCTGGGCACCTACGGCGTGCTCATCGGCATCGCGGACGACTGGGTCCTCACGCAGGGGCCGGGCTGCCCCGGCACCGGTTGCACCGTGCGGGTGCTCAGCGTGACCCGCGACGATGTGCTGGTCCGCGATGTCGTCCCACCGGACGGATGGAGGTTCTCCGGCGGCCCCGGGCCCGGCCGGACCCGGGAGGCGCTCCTCCCGGTGACCCGCGACGACGAGATGCTGGAGGCACTGGCCCGGGTTGTGCCGGGTGGGGACAGTGCCCTGCTCGTGGGTGGGACGGAGGGGGTCGACCTCGCCGCGGGCGTCGTGGACACTGCCGACGGCGACGTCTACCTGATCGTGCGCCCGCCGAACGAGCGCACCGAGGGGCTCCGGGTGTGGCGGCCGGGGCGGTCAGGTCGGGCAGCGCTGGTCCCGGGCGGGCCGGAGCTGCCGCAGACGGCTCGTCTCGTCTGCGTCTGCGGGTGACCAGTCCTACCCTCGGTCTGTGACCCGACGCTCTCGCCTCATGGTGGCGCTCTGCCTCCCGCTCGTGGTCGGTGCCTGCGGCGGCAGCCCGCGCGAAGGCGGTGACACAAGCGGCGCGGGCTCGGTGTCGGTCGAAGCGGAGGTCATCCAGCTCCGCCGGGACGAGGTGCTGGAGCGGGTCGAGATCGCCGTGGAGAACACCGGCATCGACGAGGTCGTGGTCGAGCGGCTGCGGCTGCGGGTCCCGGGCTTCCGCTCGGCGGGCGGCGTGGCCAAGGACTCGCCGGTGCCGCCGGGTCAGGTGGTCAACCTGCCGATCCCGCACGGCGAGGTGCGCTGCACCCGCGACGGCGCCGCCCGGGTCGGACGGCCGGTCGTGACAGTGCGGCTGCACACCGCCACAGACCCGCGGTCCCAGCGCATCGTGCTCACCCCCGACGACTCCGGCGGCGTGCTCTCCCGCATCGCGACCGCAGCGTGCACCGCCCGTCGACTGTCCCGTGAGGTCGACGTCCGATTCGGCCCGGACTGGCGGCAGGAACGGATCCGCCGAGATGTAGGCGCAGATGGAGACGGCGTGGTGGTGCATGGGACGATCGAGGCCACTCTGCGCACGGACGAGCCTCGGGACCTGACACCGGGCGCCGGCACCGTCATCTACTCCCTGCGCCCCGACGCCCCGGTCGTCTCGGGTCCCCTCGCGACGCTGACCCCGGCGAACCCGAAGGCATCCGTCCGCGTGTCGGTGTCGGTGTCGAGGTGTGACGGACATGCCCGCGGAGA
>JAJAYQ010000116.1 GCA_026786145.1 Spirochaetaceae bacterium
CAGCGCCGCGCTCACCCCGAGCCAGCGCAGCGGCTCCGGCTCCCAGCGCGGCGAGCGGTGCCCGACCCAGGGCAGGGCCGTGAGCTCGGTGGAGCGCTCCAGCACCAGGTCGGCGAGCGTTCGCCCGGCCAGGTTCGTGGTGGCGACGCCGTCCCCGACGTAGCCGCCGGCCCAGGCCAGCCCGGTGCGCCGGTCCAGCCCGACCGAGGCGCACCAGTCGCGCGGGATGCCCAGCGGGCCCCCCCACGTGTGCGTGATCGCCGCACCCTCGACCTGGGGCAGCATCTCGACCAGCACCCGGCGCAGGGCGGCGAAGGTGTCGGGTTCGCGGTCGTGCTCCGGGCGCACCCGCGACCCGAAGTGGTAGGGCGCGCCTCGTCCGCCGAACGCGACGCGGCCGTCGGCCGTGCGCTGGCCGTAGACGATCAGGTGCCGGTGGTCGGAGAAGGTCTCCCGCTGCCGCAGCCCGATCCGCGCCCACACCTCCTCCGGCAGCGGCTCGGTGGCGATCATCAACGAGTACACAGGGGCGAGGACCCGGCGCAGCCCGGGCAGGCCCGAGGTGTACCCCTCGGTTGCGCGCACGACCACACCCGCGCGCACCCGGCCGCGCCCGGTGGTGACGGTGCCGGGGTCGATGCGGAGCACGGGAGTCGACTCGTGCACCGTGACCCCCAGCCGCTCCACCGTGCGGGCCAGGCCGCGCACGAGCCTCGCCGGATGGATGGCCGCGCAGTGCGGGGTGTACGTCGCGCCGAGAGCATCGCTCGCGCCGAGCCGTTCGCGTGCCGCGTCGGCGCCGAGCAGCTCGAGGTCGTCCACGCCGAGACCCCATCGCCGCGCGTCGGCCACCTCCTGCCGGGCCCTCTCCAGCTGCACGGGCGTACGCGCCAGCACGACCGTGCCGCCCTTCACCCAGGAGCACTCGATGCCCTCGCGCTCGGCCGCCGCGCCGACCTCGTCGACGCTGCCCTGCATGGCCCGGTGCTGCGCGAGCGCTGCGCCTCTGCCGTGACGGGACGCCAGCCAGTCCATCGACGCCGGGAACAGGGCCGAGCACCACCCGCCGTTGCGACCGCTCGCGCCGAAGCCGGCCACCTCCCGCTCGAGCACCACGATGCGCAACGAGGGGTCGGCGCGCGAGAGGTAGTAGGCGGTCCAGAGGCCGGTGAAGCCCGCTCCCACGATCGCGACGTCGGCATCACGGTCAGCGGGCAGTGCGGGGCGCGGCGTCCAGTCCTCGCCCGCGGTGTCGTGCCAGAGGGAAAGCGACCGCGGGTCGCCGTTCACCCGTGCTGCCATGTCATGACGTACGCCGGGACGGGCGGCCCACCCCGCAGGTCCGGGGCAGCCACCGGCGTACCGGCCGTCGTGACCAGCGGGACCACACCGGCCCACACCGGCCGGTCCAGGTCCTCGGCCGCGTCGTCGGGAGGGCCGGCGCTGACCTTCACCGACCACTCCGTCAGCGGGAGAGCAAGCACCAACGTCGCGGCGAGCTCCTTGCGGTTGGGTCCGCGCGCGTCGGCTGACCGCCCCGGCATCAGGTGCTCGCTCAGCTTCTCGAGCGCGCGCACCTTCTCGTCGTCCTCGAGCGGGGCGGCCGAGCCGAGGACCATCGCCGACCGGTAGTGCATCGAGGACTCGAACAGCGACCGCGCCAGGACGAGGCCGTCGAGCAGGGTGACGGTGAGGCAGGTCGGCGCACCCTCGGCCAGTGCGCGGAACAGCCGGCTGCCGGTCGACCCGTGGAACAGGACCACGTCGCCGTCGCGGGCATGGGCGACCGGCACGACGTAGGGCTGGCCGGCCTCGTCGTGGACGGCGACGTGCGCGACCCGGCCCGCATCGAGCACCTCGTCGAGGACGCGCCGGTCCTCGACCTGCTTCTCCGGCAGCCGGTGGACGCGGGTCCTTTCGGTCAGGGCCGGCTCACAGCCTCGACCACGCCTCGGTGAGCACAGAGCGCAGGATCTGCTCGATCTCGTCGAAGTGTGACTGGTCGCAGATCAGCGGAGGCGACAGCTGGATCACGGGGTCACCGCGGTCGTCTGCGCGGCAGTACAGGCCGGCGTCGAAGAGGGCCTTGGACAGGAAGCCGCGCAGCAGTCGCTCGGACTCGTCGTCGTCGAAGGTCTCACGGGTCGCCTTGTCCTTGACCATCTCGATGCCGTAGAAGAAGCCGTCACCACGGACGTCGCCGACGATGGGCAGGTCGTTCAGCTTCTCCAACGTCCGGCGGAAGTCCGGGCCCGTCGCCTGGACGTGCTCGTTGAGACCCTCGCGCTCGAAGATGTCCAGGTTGGCCAGCGCGACCGCGGCCGACACAGGGTGCCCACCGAAGGTGTACCCGTGGGAGAAGCTGTTGTTGCCCTGGAGGAACGGCTCCATGATGCGGTCGGTGGCGATCATCGCGCCGATGGGGGAGTAGCCGGAGGTCATGCCCTTAGCGCACGTGATGATGTCGGGCTGGTAGCCGAAGCGGGACGAACCGAAGTAGTGCCCAAGCCGGCCGAACGCGCAGATGACCTCGTCCGACACGAGCAGCACGTCATACCGGTCGCAGATCTCGCGCACCCGCTGGAAGTAGCCCGGGGGCGGGGGAAAGCACCCACCGCTGTTCTGCACCGGCTCGACGAAGACGGCGGCGACGGTCTCGGGGCCCTCGAACTCGATGGCCTCGGCGATGCGGTCAGCCGCCCAGAGACCGAACGCCTCCAGGTCGTCGCCGTGCTCGGGAGCGCGGTAGAAGTTGGTGTTGGGCACCTTGTGGGCGCCCGGGACAAGCGGCTCGAACATCGCCTTCGCGGCGGGGATGCCGGTGATCGACAGAGCGCCGTGCGGAGTGCCGTGGTAGGCCACGTTGCGGCTGATGACCTTGTGCTTCATCGGTCGGCCGGTCAGCTTGAAGTACTGCTTCGCGACCTTCCAGGCGCTCTCGACCGCCTCGCCGCCACCGGTCGTGAAGAAGATGCGGTTGAGGTCTCCCGGGGCTAGGTGGGCCAGCCGCTCGGCGAGCTCGACCGCCTTGGGGTGGGCGTAGGACCACAGCGGGAAGAACGCGAGCTCGCTGGCCTGCTTGGCGGCCGCCTCGGCGAGCTCGGTACGGCCGTGGCCTGCCTGCACGACGAACAGACCGGCCAGGCCGTCGAGGTAACGCTTCCCCTTGTCGTCCCAGATGTAGGGGCCATCGCCACGGACGATGACGGGGACGTCACTGTGATCGTAGGTCGACATGCGGGTGAAGTGCATCCACAGGTGGTCCTTGGCGCTCTTCGCGAGGGCACCGTCGCCGGCCTGCTGGGCTTCCGGCGAGATGTCTTGCGAGATGTCATGGGCTGAGATGGTCATCGGGTTCCCCAGTTGTAGAGCTGCTTGCGGAGCTTGAGATAGACGAAGGACTCGGTGCTGCGCACGGTAGGCACGGCCCGGATCCGCTTGCTGACGAGCTCGAGCAGGTGGTCGTCGTCCTCGCAGACCACCTCGACGAGAAGGTCGAAGCCACCGGCAGTGATCACCACGTAGTCGACCTCGGGCATGTCCGCGATCTTCTCGGCCACCGCCTCGACGTCGCCCTCGCAGCGGATGCCGATCATGGCCTGGCGCGGGAAGCCGACCTGGAGCGGGTCGGTGACCGCCACGATCTGCATCACGCCCGCGTCGAGCAGGCGCTGCACCCGCTGCCGGACCGCCGCCTCGGACAGGCCGACGGCCTTCCCGATCGTGGCGTAGGCCCGCCGACCGTCCTCCTGCAGCTGTTCGATGATCGCCTTCGAGACGTCGTCGAGCACTGCCCCTGGCCCCCGTTCCTTTCCCGCCATGGGGCCGATCCTGACGCTTACGGGCATTGTTGGCAAGTGAATCCGTGGTCAGAGGCCCCAGATTTTGCTGAAACTGTCGTCTGGGCCGGGTGCGACTGTTGAGAAGGGCCTCCTGGCGGCTAGTCTCCCGCATACCCCCCCACGCTCTACCAGCTGCAAGGAGACCCCGTGCCCGCACTGCAGAGTCTGCGCAACTTCGTCGGTGGCGCCTCGGTCGACGCCGCCGACGGTCGGGTCAGCGACCTCGTCGACCCCACGACGGGTCAGGTGTTCGCGAGCGCCCCGGTGTCCTCTGCCGCCGACGTCGACAAGGCCATGAAGGTGGCGGCCGAGGCCTTCGAGGAAGGCTGGCGCGACAGCACGCCCAGTGAGCGGCAGAAGGCGCTGATCCGCATCGCGGACGCGATCGAGTCCCGGGCGGAGGAGATGGTCGACGCGGAGGTGGCCAACACCGGCAAGCCGCGCGCGCTGACCCTCTCGGAGGAGATCCCCCCGATGGTCGACCAGATCCGCTTCTTCGCCGGCGCGGCGCGGGTGCTCGAGGGCCGGTCGGCGGGGGAGTACATGGCCGGGCACACCTCCTTCGTCCGCCGTGAGCCGATCGGGGTCTGTGCGCAGGTGACCCCGTGGAACTACCCGATGATGATGGCCGTCTGGAAGTGGGCCCCGGCCATCGCGGCCGGCAACACCGTCGTGCTCAAGCCGTCGGACACGACCCCGGTGTCGACCCTGCTGATGGCCGAGATCATGGCCGAGTTCCTGCCCCCCGGTGTCTTCAACGTGGTCACCGGGGACCGGGACACGGGCCGCGCGCTCGTCGAGCACCCGATCCCGCAGATGGTGTCGATCACCGGGTCCGTCCGGGCCGGCATGGAGGTCGCGGGCTCGGCGGCCACCGACCTGAAGAAGGTGCATCTCGAGCTGGGTGGCAAGGCCCCGGTCGTCGTGTTCGACGACGCGGACATCGAGGCCGCGGCCGAGGCGATCGCGGTTGCGGGCTACTTCAACGCGGGGCAGGACTGCACCGCGGCCACCCGGGTCCTGGCCGCTCCGGCCATCCACGACGACTTCGTCGCCGCCCTCGCCCAGCAGGCCAAGAACAACGCCAAGACTGGTCGCTTCGACGACGAGGACGCCCTGTTCGGCCCGCTGAACAACGCCAGCCAGCTCGACCGCGTCATGGGGATGGTGTCGCGCGCGCCCGAGCATGCCGCCGTCGCAGCCGGGGGCCATCGAGTCGGGGGCGACCTGGCCGCGGGTTTCTTCCATGAGGCCACTGTCGTCTCCGGCCTGCGGCAGGACGACGAGATGGTGCAGGACGAGATCTTCGGCCCGGTCATCACTGTGCAACGGTTCTCCGACGAGGACGAGGCGGTCCGCTGGGCCAACGGCGTGCGCTACGGCCTCGCGTCCTCGGTGTGGACGAGCAACCACGGTCGCGCGATGCGGATGGCCAAGCGCCTGGACTTCGGCTGCGTGTGGATCAACACCCACATCCCGCTGGTGGCCGAGATGCCCCACGGCGGCTTCAAGCACTCCGGCTACGGCAAGGACCTGTCCATGTACGGGTTCGAGGACTACACCCGCATCAAGCACGTCATGTCCAACATCGAGTCCTGACCGGGGGCGCCTCGTCCATGGGGGTCGACCTGGTGCTCCGGGGGCGGGTCCGCACCGGTGACCCGCTCGCGCCGGTGGCGCGCGGCGTCGCGGTGCATGCCGGACGTGTCGTCGCGCTCGACGAGGCGGCGCTCGACCTCGCCGAGTCGGCCGGGGAGACCGTCGACCTTCTCGGCGGGACGGTCCTGCCGGGTTTCGGCGACGGTCACGTGCATCCGCTGTGGGGCGGGGTGGAGATGGCCGGCCCGCAGGTTCGCGACGCGACCTCGGTGGACGAGGTGGTCGATGCCGTCCGCCGGTACGCGCTCGAGCACCCGGGCGACGACTGGATACAGGGCGGGCCCTACGACGCGACGCTGGCGCCGCAGGGCCTCTTCGACGCGCGGTGGCTGGACGCGGCCGTTCCTGGGCGGCCGGTCGTGCTGCAGTCCACCGACCACCACTGCGCCTGGGCCAACAGCGAGGCGCTGAAGCGGGCCGGCATCGACTCCGACACCGCCGACCCGCCGTCCGGGACCGTCGCCCGCCGGCCCGACGGGACGCCGCTTGGCACGCTGGTCGAGTGGACCGCGATGGACCTCGTCCTGCGCCACGCGCCGGCCGCCACCACCGAGGACAAGAGGGCCGGGGTGACGCGGGCGACCGCCCTGCTCGCGTCAGCGGGGGTCACCTGGGCGCAGGAGGCGGCCCTGCACCCCGACGACGTGGCGGTCTACCTCGCGGTCGCGGTCGCGGGCGGGCTGTCGGTGCGGGTCAACGTCGCCCTGCGTGCGGAGCCGGGGACCTGGCCCGCCCAGCGGGCCGAGTTCGCCGCGGCCCGCTCGGCGGCGGCGGCGTCGCCCGTCGCCGACCAGGTGTCCGTTCGCACGGTCAAGTTCTTCGCCGACGGGGTCATCGAGGCAGGGACCGCGGCGCTGTTGACGCCGTACGACGACGCGCCGCACACCTGCGGCCTCCCGGTGTGGGCGCCTGCCGAGCTGGCGGCCGCGGCCGCAGCGTTCGACGCGGACGGGTTCCAGCTCCACATCCACGCCATCGGGGACGCGGGCGTCCGCGCCGCGCTGGACGCTGTCGAGCACACCGCACGGGTCAACGGCCGTCGTGACCGCCGCCCTGTCCTCGCCCACACGCAGCTGGTCGACCCCGCGGACCTGCCACGGTTCGCCGAGCTGGGGGTCATCGCCAACTTCGAGCCGCTGTGGACCCAGCTCGACCCCGTGCAGACCGATCTCACGCTGCCTCGCATCGGGCCCGAGCGGGGCGCGCGGCAGTACCCGATGGCCTCCCTGCTGCGCTCAGGGGCGGTGCTGTCCATGGGCAGCGACTGGCCGGTCAGCTCGCACCGACCCCTCGAGGGCTTGCCGGTGGCAGTCACCCGCCAGACCCCTTCCGGCGACCCGGCTCCCGGGTGGATCCCTGCCGAGCGGCTGCCTGCGGCCGCGGCGCTGGCGGCGTACACCTCGGGCGTGGCCTACCAGGCGTTCGAGGAGTCGCACTGGGGGACGGTCACCGTCGGCCGGCGCGCCGACCTCGTATGGGTCGACGTGGACCCGCTCACCGTCGAGGCGGGAGCGTGGCCCGACTCCGTGGTGCGGGCAACCTGGCTCGGCGGGCGGCGCACCTGGACTGCCGGTCGGGTGAAGTAACGATTCCGTCGCCCATGTCGATATGCGCAACGGTTTCGCTTGTCGACCCCCCCTGCCTCTGACAGGATCGGCCGGAAGTCCCGCCCCAGCAGACGGAGGAGCAAGCCGCGTGCACCAGCTGATCGCCGGTCGCCGTCGCGACGGGAGCTCGGCAGAGTCCTTCGACGTCACGGACCCCTCGACCGGCGAGACGGTGGAGCGGGTGCGTCTCGCGGATGCGTCCGACGTCGACGCCGCGGTGCACGCCGCCCGAGAGGCGTTTTCTGGGTGGTCAGGGGCTACGCCCGCGCAGCGGTCGGCCGTCATGACGCGATGGGCCCTCGAGCTCGAGGCGCGCGCCGACGAGCTCGCGCACACCGAGACCCGCCAGACGGGGAAGCCGATCCGGCTCTCCACCGGCTTCGACGTGCCGGGGACGATCGACAACGTCAGCTTCTTCGCCGGGGCGGCCCGCCACCTGGAGGGCAAGGCCGCGGGGGAGTACTCGGCCGACCACACGTCCTACGTCCGCCGCGAGTCGATCGGTGTCGTCGGCTCGATCGCGCCGTGGAACTACCCGCTGCAGATGGCGGCCTGGAAGGTCCTGCCGGCGGTGGCGGCGGGCAACACGATCGTGCTCAAGCCCGCCGAGCTCACCCCGCTCACGTCGCTGATCTTCGCCGAGGCCGCGCTCGCCGCCGGGATGCCGCCGGGCGTCTTCAACGTGGTCTGCGGCGCCGGGCGGGTCGCCGGCGAGGCGCTGATGGCCCACCCCGACGTCGACATGGTGTCGTTCACCGGGTCCTCGGGTGTGGGGCGACGGGTGATGGAGGTCGCTGCCACCTCCGCCGGTGGTCCCAAGCGGGTGCACCTCGAGCTGGGGGGGAAGGCACCGTTCCTCGTCTTCGACGACGCCGACATCGACGCGGCCGTCCACGGTGCCGTCGCCGGCGCGCTGATCAACGCCGGCCAGGACTGCACAGCGGCTACCCGCGCCTACGTCCAGCGGCCCCTCTACGACGCGTTCGTCGCCGGGGTCGCGGACGTGATGGGCACCGTCGTGCTCGGCGAGCCGTTGGACGAGCGGACCGACCAGGGTCCGCTGGTCTCGCGCACCCAGCAGGAGCGGGTGGCCGGGTTCGTCGACCGGGCCCGCGCCGAGGGCGCCAAGGTCGTGAGGGGAGGCACCGTGCCCGGAGGGGTCCTGGCCCGCGGGGCCTACTACGAGCCGACCCTCGTCGTCGACGTCGCCCAGCAGTCCGAGATCGTCCAGGACGAGGTGTTCGGCCCGGTGCTCGTCGTCCTGCCTTTCGACGGCGACGACGAGGGCCTTCGGCTGGCCAACGACTCGCCGTTCGGTCTCGCCGCCTCGGCCTGGACCCGCGACGTCGTCCGGTCGCTCCGGGCGACCCGCGAGCTGCGCGCCGGGTGCGTGTGGGTCAACGACCACATCCCTATCATCAGCGAGATGCCGCACGGCGGCTACAAGTCCTCCGGGTTCGGCAAGGACATGTCCTCCTACTCTTTCGACGAGTACACCCTCGTCAAGCACGTCATGTACGACCGGACCGGTGCCGCGCAGAAGGACTGGCACCGAACCGTGTTCACCAGTACCGATGCTCCAGGAGAGGCCTAGACCATGAGCC
>JAJAYQ010000117.1 GCA_026786145.1 Spirochaetaceae bacterium
ACGGCGAGACCGAAGCGTCGGTGAGCCTGGCCATCAACGAGCAGCTGTTCGAGGGAAAGAGCCGTGGGCCGGCTGGTCAAAGCCATCGTGCGCGCCTGGTGGCGGCGGCCACGCTCGACGCCGTCAGCGAGCTGCTCGGTCAGCCCTGCGAGGTGGAGTCGTCGGCCATCGTCGCGACGGGCAGCCGCGAGATCGCTCTCAGCGTCCTCACCGTGATGGTGCCGCGCACCGGAGAGCAGGTGTTCACCGGCGCCGCCGTGGTCAGGGGCGACGAGGCCGACGCGGTGGTCCGATCCGTGCTCGCCGCACTGAACCGGCAGCTCACGGGCTGAGCCGGTCAGGGGCGCAGCAGCACCTTGATCGACCGCCGCTCGTCCATCGCGGCGTAGGCGTCGGCGACCTGCTCGAGCGGGAGGTGCAGGTCGAAGACCCGACCAGGGTCTATCGAGCCGTCCATGGTCGCGGCAAGCAGCTCCTCGAGATAGCCGCGCACCGGCGCGACGCCACCTCCGACGGAGACGTTGCTGCCGAACAGCTGGCGGATCGGCAGCTCGGCGCCCCCTGCAGGAACGCCGACGTAGCCGACGCGCCCACCTGGTCGAGCGGAGTCGATGGCCTGTTGCATCGACTCCTTGGTGCCGACACACTCCAGCACCGAGTCGGCACCCACGCCGCCGAGGAGGTCCCGGACCCGGGCGACTCCCGCGTCGCCGCGCTCCTCGACGATGTCGGTCGCACCGAACGCCCGTGCCACCTCCTGGCGGTCGCTGTGGCGCGACATCGCGATGACCCTCTCGGCACCGAGACGCTTGGCGGCGAGGACCCCGCAGAGACCGACCGCTCCGTCTCCGACCACGACCACGGTCGTGCGCGGCCCGACCCCGGCGGAGACAGCGGCATGGTGACCGGTGCCCATGACGTCGGAGAGCGTGAGCAGGCTCGGGATCGCGGCGTCGTCGGGCATCCCGGGAGTGGCGACCAGCGTCCCGTCGGCCATCGGCACCCGAACCGCCTCACCCTGCCCGGCATCGATCGGCAGGTCGTGCTCGTCCCGGCCTCCCCACCAGGCGCCCCGTTCACAGGACGTGTGCACGCCGTTGCGGCAGTGCACGCAGGTGTTGTCGCTGAGCGCGAAGGGAGCAATGACGAAGTCGCCAACCTTCAGGGTCGCTACCTCGGACCCCATGTCCTCCACCACGCCGACGAACTCGTGGCCGATACGGCCGGGCTCCGAGGTCTCGGTCACACCGCGGTAGGGCCACAGATCGGACCCGCACACGCAGGAGGCGACCACCCTGACGAGTGCGTCCGTGGCGAGGCGGACCTCGGGGTCCGGCACGTCCTCGAGGCGGATGTCACGAGGGCCGTGGATGACGGTGGCGCGCACGGGTTCTCCTAGTCGGCTTGAGGCATGGAAGGATGGGCGGTAGAGAACGCACCGGCACTTCCCGGCGCGTACACGATTCCCGGGAGACGCTCTCATGGCGAAGAAGTCACGCAAGAAGAAGGCCCGCAAGAACAGCAAGGCCAACCACGGCAAGCGCCCCAACAGCTGAGGCGGCGTTCAGCTCTTCGTGCGCAACGTCGCCCGGACCGCGGCGATGCGGACGAGCACCTTCGCGCGCAGCTCGGGCGGGGCAGGGTCCGAGCAGCTGCGCTTGACCACCGCCTTGACGGCCTCCTCGAGCCCGTACTCCTTGAGGCAGGGTGAACACTCGTCGAGGTGGTGCTTGATCTCGTGACCGCGCTCACCGTCGAGCTCACCGTCGATGTACTCATAGAGCCGGTCCAGGACCTCGGCGCACGGGGTCTCATGCGGGTTGCCACAGCTCATGATCTGTCGCCGCCGTCGTCGTCGCCCGGGACCCCGGCGGGCACCAGCCCTCGCTCGCGCGCGTAGTCCTGGAGGAGGTCGCGCAGCTGTCGGCGGCCGCGGTGCAGCCGCGACATCACCGTACCGATCGGAGTTCCCATGATCTCGGCGATCTCCTTGTAGGCGAACCCCTCGACGTCCGCCAGGTAGACCGCGATGCGGAAGTCCTCAGGGATCTGCTGGAGGGCTTCCTTCACATCGGAGTCGGGCAGGTGCTCGAGCGCCTCGGCCTCCGCGGACTTCAGGCCGCTCGACGTGTGCGACTCGGCCTGCGCCAGCTGCCAGTCCTCGACCGTCTCGGTCCCGGCCTTCTTGGGCTGCCGCTGGGCCTTGCGGTAGGTGTTGATGAAGGTGTTCGTGAGGATGCGGTACATCCACGCCTTGAGGTTGGTTCCGTCCTGGAACTGGTGGAAGGAGCCGTAGGCCTTCGCGTAGGTCTCCTGCACCAGGTCCTCGGCATCCGCCGGGTTGCGCGTCATGCGCAGGGCGGCGGAGTAGAGCTGGTCGAGGTACTGCAACGCGTCCCGCTCGAAGCGTGCGTTGCGCTCGTCGACGGTCTCGGTCGCGGGCTGGCTCATCACCCTCGACTGTATCCCGGCGCCCGGGCGGCCGATCCCGGCCGTCCCATGCCTTCCATGCCAGTCGGGTGCGGAGAGCAACGTCCATCCATCGGTACGACCGGCGGCAGGGGCCAGGGCGGACATGCGGGGCGAACCTCCTGTGGCGGTGCAGTGGGGTGCTGTTCTAGCGACAACCACCCGCCCGATGTGTGGATTCCCCGATGCTGATTCCGGGGGCCTGCAGGTCAGTCCAGGATTGCCGCCAACCAGTCCTCTACCAGCGCACAGACGTGCGCCAGGGTCTGCTCCCGCGAGACCGGTGCCCGGCCGGGGACCCGGAAGGAATGGTCCGCGAAGGGCACGGCCCGCACGTCCACGTCGGCCGGGAAGTCCGCCGGCCCCCCGAACGCGTCGCGCTCCCCCTGGACCACGAGCGTGGGGACCGCGCACTCCTCGAGCTCGGCCAGCCGGGAGCGCTCCGGCCGGCCCGGTGGGTGCAGCGGGAAGGCCAGCGCCACGACACCGACCGCCCCCACCACCCCCGCCGTGCGGCAGGACACGCGAGCTCCCGCCGAGCGGCCGCCGACCACGACCGGGCCGGGCAGGGCGAGCTCGGCCAGGACGGTGGTCCAGGCCAGGTCCAGCGATGCCGGCGCCGTCGCCACCCGCCGCCCCGCAACGCGCCACGGCTGCTCCACGCGGAGCACGGTGACCCCCACCGTCGGCAGGACGTCGGCCAGCGCCACGAGGTCGCCGGCCTCTATCCCGCCGCCGGCACCGTGGCCCAGCACGAGCGTCGCGCGGGGGCGAGGTGCTGCCGCCACGGCCACCCTCGCATCGCCCGCCGGTGTCGCGATGGTGCGCATCGACGTCCGGCTCAGAACAGCGCGTCGGGGTCGTCGGCGGGCACCGCACCGGCCGGTGCCGGCTCGACCTCGATCGGTTCGACCAGGTGCGGGTCGTCGTTCTTGACGTTGTTGACCTCGGTCGACACCGGATAGGCACGCAGCAGCCCCGGCGCTGCAGGGACCAGCAGCCGGGCCAGGGCATCCGGGTCGCTGCTCGACGGGTCGAGCCACTCGGCGTACCGCGGCTTCTCGACGAGCAGCGGCATCCGGTCGTGGATCTGGCCCAGGTCGTCGGTCGCGCGGGTGGTGAGCACGGTGGCGCTCCACAGCCACGGGTCCTCCCCCTCGGCCGCGCCAGGGTTGCGCCAGAGCTCGTAGAGGCCGGCCATCGCGAGCACGTCGCCTGTCGCGGGCCGGATGAAGAACGGTTGCTTGCGACCCTTGACCTCGCCGTACCACTCGAAGTAGCCGTCGGCCGGGAGCAGGCAGCGGCGAGCGGCGAAGGCCTTGCGGAAGGCGGGCTTCTCGGCCACCGTCTCCATCCGCGCGTTGATCATGCGGCTTCCGATCGAGGGACTCTTGGCCCACGACGGCACCAGACCCCAGCGCACCACGCGCAGCGCCCGCCGGACCGGGGCCTCGGGCTCCCCCCGCGGTGGTCGCTCGAGCACGGCGTAGACGTCCTGGGTCGGGGCGACGTTGTAGCTGGCTGGCAGCACCTGCTCGGGCCGGTCGTCGACCTCGAACTCCTCGACGAGGTCGTCGGGACCACGACTCGCCGCGTAGCGTCCGCACACGTGCCCCAGCCTGCCAGAGGCTCGGTCGGACAGGTCGGCCAAGGGTTACGGGCGCGCACCTCGGGCAGACAAGGCAGCATGACCGTCGTACGCCGTCTCGCACGGCCTCTCCTGTCCTCCATCTTCGTCTCGGGCGGCTTGGAGGCCCTTCGCAACCCGGAGTCGAAGGTGCCGGCCGCCGACTCCGTGGCCCCCCCGATCGCGGCGAAACTGCCGTACCTCCCCGAGGACACCGAGACGCTGGTCAAGATCAACGCTGGGGTCCAGGTCGGCGCCGGCCTCATGCTCGCCCTCGGTCGCCTCCCGCGCCTGTCCTCGGTGCTGCTCGCCGGCAGCCTCGTGCCCACGACGTTGGCCGGCCATCGGTTCTGGGAGGAGTCCGACCCGACTCGGCGCGCGGCGCAGCAGTTGCACTTCTTCAAGAACCTCGGGTTGCTCGGCGGCCTCATGCTCGCGGCCGTCGACACGGAAGGCCGGCCCGGCCTGGCGTGGCGGGCCCAGCACGCCACGCACCACGCGGCCGCGACCACCCGCCGCACCCGCCGCACTGCCCGGCTCGAGGCCAAGCTGGCCGCACGATCGGCTCGGCAGAAGCTGCACGTCTGAGCCGTCTGAGCGAGCCGGTTGCGCGCAGCGCGGCACTACGCTCGCCGTCATGATCGCCCAATGATCGCTGCGTGGCCGGCCCCGGTCGCGGATGGACCCGTCCGCGCCACCGTAAGGCTGCCGGGGTCCAAGTCGCAGACGAACCGCGCCCTGGTGCTGGCCGCGCTCAGCCGGGAACCGAGCACGCTGGTCGCGCCGCTCCGCAGTCGCGACACCGCCCTCATGGTGGCGGGACTACGCATGATGGGCTCGCAGATCCAGGACGACGGCGCCGACTGGGAGATCGAGCCGAAGGCGCTGGTGGGTCCGGCGCAGGTCGATGTCGGCAACGCGGGGACCGTGATGCGGTTCCTGCCACCGGTCGCCGCTCTCGCTACTGGTGAGGTGCGCTTCGACGGTGACCCCAGGTCCCGCGAGCGTCCGCTGGCCCCCATCGTCGACGCCCTGCGTGGCCTCGGGGTCGAGATCGAGGCCGCCGGAAGCGGGTTGCCGCTCGCAGTCCACGGCCGCGGCTGGGTGCTGGGCGGGAAGGTCGTCATCGATGCGTCGTTGTCGTCGCAGTTCGTCAGCGGGCTGCTGCTCGCCGCCCCACGGTTCGCCGACTCGCTGGAGGTGCGCCACGAGGGCGGGCGACTGCCGTCCGGTGCGCACATCGACATGACGGTCGCGATGCTTCGCGCCGCCGGAGCGATCGTCGAGAACGTCGACCACCTGACCTGGCGCGTCGAGCCCGGACCGTTGCGCGTCGGACACCTCGTCATCGAGCCCGACCTGTCCAACGCCGCACCGTTCCTGGCCGCGGCCGTGGTCACGGGCGGCGAGATGACGGTCCCGGACTGGCCGTCGCGCACCACCCAGGCCGGAGATGCGCTGCGACGTCTGCTCGGGCAGTTCGGCGCCACGTCGGTCCTGCACGACGCGGGCCTGACCGTGACCGGACCCGCCCGGCTCGTCGGCGCTGACCTCGACCTCGGTGAGGTCGGGGAGCTCGCCCCCGCGCTCACGGCCGTTGCCGCCCTGGCCGAGACCCCCTCCCGGCTGCGAGGGATCGCCCACCTGCGTCATCACGAGACCGACCGGCTGGACGCGCTGAGCCGGGAGATCACCGGCCTGGGCGGCGACGTCCGGGAGACGCCGGACGGCTTGGAGATCCGACCCCGTCCGCTGCGGGCCGGCGTGTTCGCGACTTACGACGACCACCGTCTCGTGACCGCGGCCGCGATTCTCGGGCTGCGGGTCCCGGGCATCGAGGTGGAGGACGTGGCCACGACTGCGAAGACCATGCCCGGCTTCGAGCTGCTCTGGGCCGGGATGCTGGAGTGAGCCCGGACCGGAGTCGGGCCGACCTGGACGAGGACGACGTCAGGATCCGTCCGTCCCGCCGGTCTCGGCCCCGGACCAAGGACCGCCCGGCGCACGACGACGCTGTCGAGGGCGTGGTGGTCACCGTCGACAGAGGCCGCTGCACCTGCCGGGTCGGCACCCAGGAGGTCGTGGCCATGAAGGCCCGGGAGCTGGGTCGTCAGAGCGTGGTCGTCGGCGACCGGGTGGGCCTGGTCGGCGACGTGACGGGCGGGCCGGACAGCCTGGCCCGGATCGTGCGCGTCGCGCCCCGGATCTCGACCCTGCGCCGGACGGCGGACGACACCGACCCGTTCGAGCGGGTGATCGTCGCGAACGCCGACCAGCTCGTCGTGGTCACCGCCCTCGCCGACCCCGAGCCGCGGCCCCGGCTCATTGACCGCTGCCTCGTCGCGGCCTACGACGCCGGCCTGCGCCCCCTGCTGGTGCTGACCAAGGCCGACCTCGCGTCACCGGACACGCTGCTGGCGACCTACCGATCCCTCGACGTGGCCCACGTGGTGCTCAGTCGCGAGGCACCGCTCTCCGTCCTGCGGGGCCACCTCCGAGACCGGGTGAGCGTCCTGGTCGGCCACTCCGGGGTCGGCAAGTCCACGCTGGTCAACGCCTTGGTGCCCGGTGCGACGAGGGCGACCGGAGGGGTCAACACAGTGACGGGCCGCGGCCGGCACACCTCGTCCTCCGCGCTCGCCCTCGAGCTGCCCGACGGCGGCTGGGTCATCGACACGCCGGGGGTTCGCAGCTTCGGCCTCGCCCACGTCGACCTCGATCGCGTCATCAAGGCCTTCCCCGACCTCGAACCGGGCACGACGGACTGTCCGCGGTCGTGCACCCACGACGAGCCGGAGTGCGCACTCGACGCCTGGGTCACCGCTGGTCACAGCGACACCGGGCGGCTGGGCTCCCTTCGCCGCCTGCTCCGCAGCCGTGACAAGGAGGAGGCCCCGGAGGAGGAGGCCGGAGGAGGAGGCCTGAGGAGGAGGCCTGAGGACGACGCCTAGTTTGTACAGGCGTCGGAGCCGATCGTGCAGCTCCAGACGGCCGTGGACCCGAGGTGTCCGGCCAGGGCGACAGCACCCGCGGATGCACCTGCCGCGACGACTGCAAGAACAGCGACGAACGTGACGATCCGCCCGGAGCGTCGACGGCGGGCCAACAGCACCAACGCGGCCGCCAGGACCCACAGCGCCAGCGTCGGCCACAGGACGCGCTCGCCCCACATGACGTGGTCCTCGATCTGCTCCTTGACGACACCGCCGGCGTCGATGCGGTCCCTGAGGCGCTCGCCGCTGTTGGTCGCGACCGGGACCATGACCAGTCCGGCCGTTGTCACGGCAAGCACCAGCGGCCCGAACGGCACCCGCCACCTCGGCACCACCGATATGGCGGCGACCCCGAGCGCCGAGAGCGGGACCAGGATCACCACCGCGTGGACCACCAGCGCGTGGACGGGCAGACCCAGCACCGTGTCGAACATGAGGCCAGCGTGCCATGAGCCGGGCCGGCCGTCAGCGCGGTGCCGGCACCTGGCGGGCGGAGAGCCGAGAGCGCAGCCGGGCGCGGTGCCTGTCGATGGCCCGGGTGGAATGGACGTGCTCCGGCCACTTGGAGGCGGGATGGGCGAGCCATGCCTCACACACCGACAGCGCCGGTCCGGCCTCGTCGCAGCGCTCGAGGAGCTCGGCCGCCCGCTCGTAGGTGTACGGGCTGTCGGCCTCGACGGCCACCCCGTGCAGCAGCGTCTCGAGCTCGCGCAGGTCTCCCCGGAACGCCTTGGCCGACATTTTGGCTGCCAGCGGTGTTCCGGCGAGGGTCCAGCCGTCGATGCTGAATCGGGGCACCGGGATCTCGGCCGGCTCGATCACCACCGGGACGTCACGACGGCGGAAATGCACCATGCCGTCCTCCCCTTCCGCGCCGAACTGCCGAGGTCCAGATAGCGGAACTATCGGCATTACCTGGCCGTGGCCTCAGTGACTTGTACGGTTCTTTACATGACGGCGTATGACGACGACCTCCGGCTGGCGCACGTCCTCGCCGACTCGGCCGACTCCATCACCATGTCGCGCTTCCGGGCCCAGGACCTCGTGGTGGAGACCAAGCCGGACCTGACGCCGGTGTCCGACGCCGACAAGCGCGTCGAGGAGGCGATCCGATCGGCTCTCGGACGGTCCAGGTCGCGCGACGCCGTGGTCGGTGAGGAGATGGGCGCCACCGGGCACGGCCCCCGCCGCTGGGTGGTGGACCCGATCGACGGGACGAAGAACTTCGTTCGGGGGGTGCCGGTCTGGGCGACCCTCATCGCGCTCATGGACGGCGAGGAGGTGGTGGCCGGCCTCGTGTCCGCCCCGGCGCTGAACCGCCGCTGGTGGGCCGGCATCGGGTCGGGCGCCTACACCGGTAAGAGCCTCTCCTCCGCGAGCCGGATGTCGGTCTCCAAGGTGGACCGCATCTCCGACGCGTCACTCTCCTACTCGAGCCTGTCCGGTTGGCACGACCTCGGGCGGGAGGAGGCGTTCCTCGGCCTGACCCGTGACGTGTGGCGCACCCGGGCGTTCGGCGACTTCTGGTCCTACATGCTCGTCGCCGAAGGGGCGGTCGATGTCGCGACCGAGCCGCAGGTGGCCCTGCACGACCTCGCGGCGCCGTGCATCGTCGTCACCGAGGCGGGGGGTACGTTCACCGACCTCGCCGGCACCCCGGGTCCTGCCGGTGGCAGCGCGGTCGGCACCAACGGGCTGCTCCACGACGAGGTCCTCCGCCGCCTCTCGCCCTGAGGTTCACCACGGATGTGCAGCCGTCACGCCACCGTCAAGCAGTTCTTTGGAGGTGCATCGCCCGCGCCCGGCGTACGGAGGCGAGGACCACCGGGCCGGCGAGAACGGCGGCGAGGTCGAACCAGCCGTAGCCACCCGCGGCGCCCGACGGCGGGTTGCCGATGGAGACGAGTCCGGTGGGGTCGGTGGTGCGCCACTCCCAGCTGCCCAGCCAGGTGCCCAGCAGCTCCAGGTACGTCACGACGACGAACGCTCCGACGTAGAGCGACCTGGACCGACCCCAGCACAGGAAGCCCACCAGGCAGACGAACCAGAACGCGCCGAGGACGTCGCTCCGCTCGGAGAGCAGCAGCCCCCATCCCGCATAGGCGCCGCCGATCAGCAGCGTGAGCGTCACCAGCACGGGCAACCGCTCGTGCACCCACCGGCTGCGGCCCATGGCCAGCGCGCAGAGATAGACCAGGCCGTGCCCGGGCGGGACGAAGGCCGGCACGTTGTCGAGGCGGTAGACGTAGACCTCGAGCAGCGGGGAGAACGTGTACTCGACCGCGGTCGCGAAGACGACGACGACGGCGACCTGCGCGCGGACCAGCGACGACTCGCGGCGTAACAGCGCCAGCAGCAGGACCCACGTGCCCGCACCCAGCAGTCGCTGCCACCAGATGCCTGCCCCTCGGTCGAGCAGGAGCACCAGGGGCACCCAGGTCATGGTCACCACGACAGGTACGACAGCAACGTCCCACCGTCTTGAAGACACCGCAGCGAGTATGCAGGGGGTATGCAGGGAGTATGTCGGGGGGCCGGGCGCGACCCTTGATCACGTCCCTCCGGGCGGGCAGGATGGGTTGCGCGGCCGGACGGCCGCGCGAGGAGGCTCAGCATGCAGGTCCGCGACGGCATGAGCACCGAGGTCTTGACGGTGGGACCTGACCACAGTCTCCGCGCGGCGAGCAAGGCGATGGCCGCTCGCCACGTGGGTGCGGCCGTGGTCCACGATCCAGACGGTGAGGGAGCGAGCATCCTCACCGAGCGGGACGTGCTCCAGTCCGTGGCCGCGGGCGAGGACCCCGACGCCGAGCACGTGCGGGACCACCTGACCAGTGACCTGGTCTACGCGGCGCCCTCCTGGACCCTCGAGCAGGCAGCCGCGGCGATGATGCAGGGCGGCTTCCGCCACCTCGTCGTGCTCGACGGCGGGGAGGTGGCCGGGATCCTCTCCGTCCGCGACATCGTGCGGTGCTGGGCCCGCCAGCGCGCCGACGAGGAGCTGGCGCGCTAGGGCTCAGGCCGAGGGGTCGCCGGACCTCGGCTTGAGTGCCTCGCCGTCCTTCTTGGCCTCGGAGTTGGCCCTCGGGTCACCTTCCTTGGGCTCGCGCTCCTTGGCCCGAAGGATGAGCGCCGCGCCCGAGAGCACAAGGACGAGCACTCCGAGGACGGCGACCTCCATGATCGCGTCGTCGAACTTCTCACCCTTGCCCACGTAGTCGGCGGCCGCGACGGAGAGCACGATGATTTCCTTGATGGAGGCGATGATGCCGACGACCAGGAACGGCTCCGCGACGACCTCGCGCTTGCCCAGGATCACCCGCACCGCGAAGAGCAGCTCGACCACGATGAAGACCAGCAGCAGCCGGTCCAGGACGAGCAGGACTACTTCGGTGGTCGGCGTGTCGGTGATGCCCGTGAGCCCGCTGGCGGCCGAGACGAGCAAGGCAACTGCGGACACCGTGAGGAGGATCGCGATCCCGACGTAGATGACGTCCTCGGTGATCGCGAGCACCGCGTTGCCCATGCGCACATAGCGCGGTGGCTCCTCGTCGGGCTCGGACCTGGACCTGGCGCTCACCTGGCGCTCAGGCCACGAAGCTGGTCGACCGGGCCGGAGGGGTCGCAGCTGACCGCTCAGGCAGGAAGAAACCGACGAACATCGCGTCGCCGCAGCCCACGCACGTCCACTCCGGGCAGTCGTCGCCGTGATCGTCCGCGCAGCCCGGCTGCTCGACCATCACGTCGTCCTCACACGTGGCGCACCAGCGCACCACCACCGCAAATGTGCCCATGTCCCGACGATGACACGGGGCCCGGACACAACCCCGGAGGCGAAGCCGTGTGTCGTGGTAATTTGTCGACAATCCCCACTCGTGTCGATCCGACGCTGGCGGTCTGACCGCCGGACAGGCGATCATGCCTGCATGCAGAGCATCTGGAAGGGGTCGATCTCCTTCGGTCTGGTGTCCATCCCGGTCCGGCTCTTCTCGGCGACCGAGGAGAAGGACGTCTCCTTCCGGCAGGTGCACCGCGACGACGGTGGCCGGATCCGCTACAAGCGGGTCTGCTCGGTCGACGGCGAGGAGGTGCCCTACGGCGACATCGCCAAGGGTTACGAGCTTCCCGACGGGGAGATGGTCGTCCTCGAGGACGAGGACTTCGCCAACCTGCCGATCTCCAGCTCGCGGGCGGTGGACGTGCTCGAGTTCGTCCCGGCCGACCAGATCGACCCGGTCCAGTTCAGCAAGCCCTACTACTGCGACCCGACAGGCGACTCCAAGCCGTACATCCTGCTGCGCGACTCGTTGGAGAAGGCCGAGAAGGTAGCCATCGTCAAGGTCGCACTCCGGCAGCGGGAACGCCTGGCGGTGCTGCGTCCGCGTGAGGGCGTCCTGGTCCTGCAGACGATGCTGTGGCCCGACGAGGTGCGCGTCCCGAAGTTCGACTTCCTCGACAAGGACGTCACGCTGCGACAGCAGGAGCTCGCGATGGCCGAGTCCTACATCTCCGCCCTCTCGGGCGACTTCGAGCCCGGCGAGTTCTCCGACGGCTACCGAGAGGCCCTCGAGGAGGTCATCCAGGCCAAGATCGCCGGCCAGGAGGTGACTGCTCCCGTCGAGGAGGCGCGATCGACCGGTCAGGTGGTCGACCTGATGGAGGCGCTACGGCGCAGCGTCGCGGAGGCCAAGAGCCGCCGCGGCGAGGGCACCGCCCCCGCCGCCACGAAGAATGCGGCTCCTGCGAGGAAGGCGTCCGTGGCGAAGAAGGCGGGGCCGTCAGGCAAGGCATCTGTCGCGAAGAAGTCGACCGTCAAAGGTGCGGCCGCGAACAAGGCGGCCGCCAAGAAGTCGGCCGCCAGGAAAGCGGCGGCGAAGCGGGCAACCGACCCGGCCAAGAAGTCGGCCGCGCGCCGCTCTGCCTAGGCGTCGGGCGAACGGCGCCGGACGGGAATGCCCAGGACCGCTGCGGCGCTGTGCTGACCTATGGGTGACGCCGTCCAGCTGCTGGCTCTCGTGGTGTCCGCCGCCGTCGTGGCGGCGGCCGCGCGCCGGCTCGGTGCGTCGGCGCCACTGGTCCTCGTCGTCGCCGGCCTCCTGGCGTCGTTCGTCCCCGGCGTTCCGGACTACAGCCTCGACCCCGAGGTCGTGCTCATCGGGCTGCTCCCACCTCTGCTGTACGCCGCCGCGCTGCGCACCTCACTGGTGGACGTCCGGGCCAACCGTCAGGCGCTGGGCATCCTGGCCGTGGGGGCGGTCATCTTCACCACGGTGGTGGTCGGGCTCGTCGTCTGGGCGGTCGTGCCCGGCATGAGTCTGGCCGCCGGGTTCGCCCTCGGAGCGGTGGTCGCTCCGCCCGACGCGGTTGCGGCCACCACCATCGCGCGGCGGGTGGGCATGCCGCGGCGCATCGTGTCGATCCTCGAGGGCGAGAGCCTGGTCAACGACGCGACCGCCCTGGTCGCCCTGCGCACCGCGGCCGGAGCCATCACTGCCGCCGCGGCGGTCACCATCTGGTCGGTCGCCGGTGACTTCGCCCTGGCCGCGGCGGGTGGCATCGCCGTCGGGCTGGTCATGGCCGTCGTCCTGGGGGCCGCGCGCAAGCGGGTCCAGGACCCGGTGCTGGACACCACGCTGTCCCTGCTCGCTCCGTTCCTGGCCTACCTCCCTGCCGAGGCGATCCACGCCAGCGGTGTCCTGGCGGTGGTCGTCACCGGGCTCCTCCTCGGGCACAAGTCGCCCATGCTGCAGTCGGCCGCCTCACGGCTGTCCGAGCAGACCAACTGGGCCACGGTGCAGTTCGTCCTCGAGAACGCGGTGTTCCTGCTGATCGGTCTGCAGGTCGCCGAGGTGGTGCGCAACGCACGGAACGGCGACCTCACCGACGTCGAGCTGGCGGGAATCTGCCTCGCCGTCCTGGGAACTACCGTGCTGGCCCGGGTGGTGTGGGTCTTCGCGGCCACGGCGTTCTACAAGTACGGCCCGCGACGGCTGCGCGACCACGCCTGGGCCTGGGAACACGCCACGCTCGTTTCCTGGGCCGGCATGCGCGGTGTCGTTACCCTCGCTGCTGCCTTCGTGCTGCCCGCCGTGACGCCGCAGCGCGACGTGCTGGTCCTGGCGGCGTTCGCCGTCGTGGGGGGCACCCTTCTCGTGCAGGGCACGACTCTTCCCTGGCTGGTCCGGCGGCTCGGGCTGCCCGGCCCCGACCCGGCCGAGGACGCACTCGAGGAGGCCGCCCTCCTCTCCCGGGCCACCCGCGCCGGACTCGCCCGGCTGGAGGAGATGCGCGGCGAGACCGACGACCAGCAGGTACTCGACCGGCTCGAGGAGCGGACCAAGTCCCGGGCGGACGCGGCCTGGGAGCGGCTGGGGTCGGCGCACGGCGGGGAGACACCCAGCCAGACCTACCGGCGGATGCGCCAGGAGATGCTGCACGCAGAGCGGAACGTCGTCCTCGAGGCGCGCGCGTCGGGCAAGGTGGACGACGAGATCCTGCGCGACGTCCTGAACGTGCTCGACACCGAGGAGTCACTCCTCGACCGGCTGGCCGACAAGGGCATCGAGGTGGAGCGCGAGCTCGTGGCCCGCGACGACCGCATGGTGGCCTGCGACCACCTGCGCGACTCGTCGAGCGCCGTGCGCCCCATCACCCCCGGCGGATGCGAGGAGTGCCTGCGCGACGGGACGCGCTGGGTGCACCTGCGGCTGTGCCTGCAGTGCGGGCACGTCGGCTGCTGCGACTCGTCGCCCGAGCGTCACTCGACCGGGCACTTCGAGGAGACCAGGCACCCGGTGATCCGCAGCTTCGAGCCGGCTGAGGCCTGGCGCTGGTGCTTCGTCGACGACCGGCTCGGCTGAGCCGCCGGCTACAGGTCGCGGGAGAACGACCGCGAGAGGTCGGAGTCCCGGTAGTGCCCGAAGCCCGCGGCGGGCTGGTACCCGCTGCTGGTGTACAGCGCCATCGCCTCGGGCTGCGCGCTGCCCGTCTCCAGGACCACCCGCCGGTAGCCGCTGTGGCGGGCCCAGGCCTCGAGCGAACTCAGCATCCGACGGGCGTGACCGCGGCGCCGGTGCTCGGTGCGGACGAACATCCGCTTGACCTCGACCACCTCGTCCGCGTGCCGCCGCATGCCCGCGCAGCCGATCACGAAGGTCCCGACCCGTGCGACGAGAAAGGTGCCGTCCGGCGGCGCGAACTCGTCGGGGTCCACCGGGGTGGAGTCTCGACCGCCGTAGCGACGTACGTACTCCTGCTGCACCTCCTCGATCAGGGACGCAGCCAGCTCGGAGTCCGCGGCCACGACCTCCAGGACCACCTCCCCGTCGCCGGGCAGCGCCAGTCGCACCAGGTCGGCCAGCTCGGCCTCGACGGCGCGGGTGATCTCGCCCGGGTCCGGCAGGACGTTGTGGTCCGACGCCACCCCCACCGACACCTCGCCGGCGTAGCTCAGGACGCTCACCCCGAGGGCGACGGAGCCCGCCTGCGGCACCCAGAACGCCAGCCGGGTGAGCCGGGCACCGGCGAGGAACACCGGCGCTCGCGGGCCGGGCACGTTGGTGACGATGGCGGTCGACTTCGCGCCGAGGACGCGTACGGCGAGGCGGTGCCCCCAGGACGGCAGGGCACCGACGATGGCCAGGATGGCAAACGTCGAGGCGGCCTGGGCGCCACCCTTGACCTTGCTCATCCGCTGGTGGACTGCATGGACCCGCGCGACCGGGTCGGCCTCAGCTACGGGAAGCTTGATGAACACGAGGCCGAACTTGTTCCCCAGGGTCACCGGCACCGGTTCGTCGGGGGGTCGTAGGTCGACGGGCACGAAGATGCGCAGGTCGTAGGGACGGTCGCCATGGGCGAGCAGGTGCCGGCGCAGCGCCCCTGCCGTCACGGCAAGCAGCACGTCGTTGACGGTCGCTCCGAGGGCGGTGGCGACGCGCTTGACCAGGGCAAGGTCCAGCTGGTCCGACCAGGTGGCGACCTTTCGGGTCCCCAGACGGCCGCTGAGCCGGGTCCGAGGGTCGCGTGCCGCGAAGAGGAGGCCGAGGCCGGTGTACAGGACGCGCCACCCGAACCGGATCGAGGCGGCGGCCTGGCGGACGCTGCGCGGGACGAGCGGGTCGACCCCGGTGACGGCGGCGACGTCCCGTGATCCTTCGGCGACACGCGAGCGAAGACCCGGCCGGCGAGGGTCAGCCGTGGATTCCCCGGCCGACCCGGCCCCGGCGGGCGAGTCCGGGGGTGCGTGCGGGTTGTCGTCGGTGAGCGACAGCAGGACCCCGGCCAGCGCGATGCCGTCGGCAAGGCAGTGGTGCAGACGGGCGACAAGCGCCGACCCGGGCAACGAGCCCGACGAGCCGGCCGAGCCGACCCCTGCCGGGACGTCGACGAGGTGGAACTGCCACGGTGAGTGGCGCATGTCCAGCGGCTGGCTCAGCAGGTCGCTGACCAACGCCGCCACGGCGGCATCGTCGGCGAGGGTGCCGGCCTCGACGACGTGCCGGTGCAGGTCGAACTCGGGGTCGGTGGTCCAGACCGGCTGCTCGAACGGGCTCCCGGAGGGAAGGGGTCGCATCGAGAACTTCGGGAACCGCGAGACCAGCCGGTGCTCGAGCACGGCGGCCAGTCGCTCGCGGTCCACCGGCTCGTCGAGATGCAGGACCGCCGTGACCATCATGAGGTTGTCGGGTGAGTCCATGCCGAGCCAGGCTGCGTCGACGTTCGACATCCGGACGGGTTCGGTCACGGCGTACCGGACTCGCGCCGACGCCGGCGGTCGGCGGCACCGGCCCTGGCGCGGCGGAACCGCCGGGCGAAGGGCCGCGCGAGGTCGGCCGCGCCGACCAGGCCTGCGGTGTTGCCGAGCTCGGCCTGGACGATGACGGCCTCGGGCCGGAAGCGCCGCCCGGTCAGGGAGCGCTGGAAGGCCTCCCGCGCGGGAGCGAGCAGCAGCTCGCCGGCCTCCGACAGGCCACCGCCGACCACGAAGGTGCCCGGGTCCAGGGCTGCGGCGAGGTTGGCGATGCCGACCCCGAGCCACTGTCCGACGTCGCGGAAGAGCTCACGGGCCGCAGGGTCACCGTCCTGCGCGGCGGCCGTGACCAGGGGCCCGTTGATCGCCGCGACGTCGCCTCCGGCTCTCTCGAGGATCGAGTGGGCGACCGGTGAGTCCGATGCGGCCAGCTCGCGGGCCTCGCGGACCAGGACGTTGCCCGAGGCGTACTGCTCCCAGCAGCCTCGGTTGCCGCACTCGCACCGGCGCCCCTGCGGGACGACCTGCATGTGCCCGAACTCCCCCGCCACGCCGAACTGGCCCCGCTGGAGGGTGCCGTTGACGAGGATCGCTCCCCCGATGCCGGTGCCGAGGTTGACCCCCACGACATGCGTCTCGCCACGAGCAGCGCCGAAGCGCCACTCGGCCCACAGGGCGGCGTTGGCGTCGTTC
>JAJAYQ010000118.1 GCA_026786145.1 Spirochaetaceae bacterium
GCCTTCACCCCGACCCACGAGTCGGCCCCGATGCGAACCGGTGTCTTGACGATGCCCTGGTCCTTGATCGGGCGATGGATGTCCTCGCTGCGGTGGTCGAAGTCACACATGTAGACCCAGTCGGCCACCAGGCAGCGCGCACCGATCTCCAGGTCGAGGTAGCAGTTGAGCGTGCTCTCGCGGCCGATCACCGTCTTGTCGCCGATGCGCAGGGTCCCCTCGTGCGCCCGGAGCCGGTTGCGGTCCCCGAGGTGGACCCATCGGCCGAGCACGATGCGGCCGTACCCCTTCCGCGCACTGAGCTCCACACCCCGGCCGAGGTAGACCATCCCCTCGGTCACCACGTCCGGGTGGCGCACTCGCAACAGCAGGAACCGCCAGTAGCGGACCAGGTGGTACGGCGTGAAGGCGCGGTTACGCACCATCCACCGGATGCTGGCCGGGGAGAGGAACCGCCGCAGCGGGACCTGACGGGGGTCGCGGTACCGAGTCGCTCGAGCCATCAGCGCGGCCGTCAGCCGGGGCGGGTGCCCGTGACGAGGACGTTGTAGAACAACGACTGCGGGAGGACCCGGGACAGGACGCGGTCGGCGGCCGAGAGCCGCTGCCACGACCGGTAGGCGAACATCGCCCATCCCCGGCCGAGCCGATCAGGATTGACCGCGGCCTCGAAGGTCCGCACCGGCCAGCCGAGAAATGCCGCGGTGAGCTCCTCGGTCGTCGTGTGCACGTCGACGGCGCCGGCGCGCAAGGCGGTGGCGGCCAGCTCGCGCGGGTCGAACGTGTGCAGGTCGACGACCGACTCGAGCACGGCGACCAGCGACGACTCGTCGAGCTCCTCGGCCGGGCGCCCCCACCGGCCGCGGAGGCCGGGCGCGGACGTGACCTTGGTGGTCACCGCCCAGGTCAGCCGGCCGAGCCGGCGGGCGTACCAGTCCCCCACCGGCGTGGGCTCCCCCGCGAACACGAAACGCCCCCCTGGTCGGAGCACTCGCAGCACCTCACGCAGCGCCAGCTCGACGTCGGGGATGTGGTGCAGCACCGCGTGCCCGACCACCAGGTCGAAGCTCTCGTCCTCGTAGGGGATCGACTCGGCGTCGGCGACGCGGCCGCCGACGTCCAGGCCCAGTTCCGTGCCATTGCGCACGGCGACGTCGACCATCCCGGGCGAGAGGTCGGTCACCTGTCCCTTCTCGATCACACCGGCCTGCATCAGGTTGAGCAGGAAGAATCCGGTGCCGCTGCCGAGCTCGAGCGCCTCTGCGTACGGCCATCCCTCGGTCCCGGCCACCGCCACGAAGCGGTCCCGCGCGTAGTCGATGCAGCGCTGGTCGTAGGAGATGTTCCACTTCTCGTCATACGACGTGGCCTCCCAGTCGTGGTAGAGCACGTTGGCCAGCTTCGGGTCCGTCCGGGCCCGCTCGATGTCCGCGGCGGAGGGCCCAGCGGGGTCGCGCGCCGTCGTGCTCACCTGCCCTCGAAAGAGGCCTTGCCGGGGCCGTTCTCGACGAAGGAGGTCATGCCGGTGCGGGCGTCCGCCGTGGCGAAGAGTCCCACGAACTGCAGTCGCTCGATCTCCAGACCGGTGTCGAGGTCGGCCTCGAGGCCCCGGTCCACCGCCTCCTTCGCGGCCCGCAGCGCCAGGGCCGGGCCACCGACGAACCGGGCCGCCATCCCGCGCGCGGCGGTGTAGACCTCGGCTGAGGGCACGACCCGGTCCACCAGGCCGATGCGCAGCGCCTCGTCGGCGTCGACGAACCGCCCGGAGAAGATCAGCTCCTTCGCCCGCGACGGCCCGACCAGCCTCGGCAGCCGCTGGGTCCCGCCGGCCCCCGGGACGAGGCCGAGCAGGATCTCCGGCTGGCCCAGCTTCGCGTCCTCGCCGCAGACCCGCAGGTCGGCGCAGAGCGCGAGCTCGCAGCCGCCGCCGAGCGCGAAGCCGGTCACGGCCGCGACGACCGGCTTCGGGATGCGGGCCACCGCGGTGAACGCGGACTGCAGCGCGGCGGACCGCTCGACCATGTCCGCGTAGGGCATGGTCGCCATCTCCTTGACGTCGGCCCCCGCCGCGAAGACCTTCTCGCCGCCGTAGAGCACGACCGCCGAGACATCCCGGCGCACGCCCGCCTCGAGCGCCGCGGCACGCAACTCGTCCTGCACCTGGGCGTTGAGGGCGTTCATCGGCGGCCGGTCGAGCCGGATGGTGCCGATGCCGGCCTCGACCTCGAGCCGGACGTACTCGCCATCTGTCATGGCCGTGAGGGTACCGAGCGCCGGGCGCGACGCCCGCTAGCGTTGCCGGGATGACTCCTCCGGTCCCGACCCTCGGAGCGGTGCCAGGACCGGAGGGCACCTCCTTCGCGGTCTTCAGCGGGGGGAACTCCGTCGAGCTGTGCCTCCTCGACGACGCCTGGTCCGAGACCTGCGTGCCACTGACCTCCCGGACGAACGAGGTCTGGCACGGGCACGTGGCCGGGGTGGGCCACGGCCAGCGCTACGGCTTCCGGGTGGACGGGCCGTGGGACCCCCTCCGCGGGCACCGCTTCGACCGCGACGCGCTGCTCGTCGACCCCTATGCCCGCGCCATCGACGGGCAGTGGTCGGTGGTGGTCGAGGACGGCTTCGACTGGGGCGAGGACCGGTCTCCCGACGTCCCGTGGGCGGACACCGTCGTCTACGAGCTGCACGTCCGCGGCTTCACCAGGCTCCACCCTGCCCTCCCCGAGGAGCTGCGCGGGACGTACGCCGGCCTCGCGCACCCTGACTCCGTCGGTCACCTCCTCGACTTGGGCGTCACGACGGTCGAGCTGCTGCCGGTCCACGAGATCCGCCCTGAGCCGGCTCTGGCACGACGGGGGATGCCCAACTACTGGGGCTACAACACCCTCGGGTTCTTCGCCCCGCACAGCGGCTACTCCGCCTCGGGCACCCGCGGCCAGCAGGTCACGGAGTTCAAGGCGATGGTGCGCGACCTGCACCGGGCCGGGCTCGAGGTGGTGCTCGACGTCGTCTACAACCACACCGCCGAGGGGGGCTCCGACGGCCCCACGCTGTGCTGGCGCGGGCTGGACAACGAGGCTTACTACCGGTTGCGCCACGACGGGTCCTACGACGACGTCACCGGCTGTGGCAACTCCATGGACCTGCGGCACCACCGGTGCCTCCAGATGGTCACCGACTCATTGCGCTACTGGGTGCAGGAGATGCACGTCGACGGCTTCCGCTTCGACCTCGCACCCACCCTGGCGCGCGGCAGTGCCGGCTTCGACCGGGCCAGTGCCTTCTTTGCCGTGCTCGACCAGGACCCGGTGCTCTCCCGCGTGAAGCTGATCGCCGAGCCCTGGGACGTAGGCCCGGGCGGCTACCAGCTCGGCGGCTTCCCGGCTCCCTGGTCGGAGTGGAACGACCGGTACAGGGACACGGTGCGCGCGAGCTGGCTGGGGAGCCGGGGGCGGCACCCCACCGGCGGGGTGCGCGACCTGGCCTATCGCCTCTCGGGCTCCTCCGACATCTTCGAGGCGAGCGGTCGCGGGCCGCTCGCATCGGTCAACTTCGTCACGGCGCACGACGGCTTCACGCTGCACGACCTCGTCTCCTACGAGCACAAGCACAACGAGGCCAACGGCGAGGACGGCCGCGACGGCTCGGACGACAACCAGAGCTGGAACTGCGGGACGGAGGGCCCCTCCGACGACCCGACCGTTCTCGCCTTGCGTCGCCGGATGATGCGCAACCTGCTGGCGACCCTGCTCGTCTCTGCGGGCGTGCCGATGCTCACGGCCGGTGACGAGACGGGCCGCACCCAGCGCGGCAACAACAACGCCTACTGCCTGGACGACAAGACGTCGTGGCTTTCGTGGGACCACGCCGGGTGGCAGCGCGACCTCTACTCGTGGACGCGCGCCCTGATCGCCGTACGCCGGGAGCACGACGTCCTGCGCACCGACGAGTTCTTCGAGGGCCGCCCGGCTCACGCCGACGGCGCCAAGGACCTCACGTGGTACGGCCCCGACGGGACGGAGATGTCACCGGAACGGTGGTTCGACCACCACCAGCAGGTGCTGGGTATGCGCCTCGC
>JAJAYQ010000119.1 GCA_026786145.1 Spirochaetaceae bacterium
CCATGCGAGAAGTCCGAGGTTGACGATCGTCACCCGGGCGGCCCAGCCCTTGTCGAGCATCCCGGTAGTGGCGCGTACGACGCTCGGGCCGCCGCCGAGCACGACGGGGATGAGATAGCTGAGCGCGCCGAGGAGCACCTGCGCGGCGAAACCCACGAGCAGTGGGACGGCGAGTCGGTCGGCCCGGTCGGCTGCTTGCACCCAGCCGGTTGCGGTCGCGACGATGACCGCGAGTGCGGCGACCGAACCGGCCAGCCAGAGCCACCCGGCCAGCACCGACCAGGTGGCATAGGCCGTGGGCGGTCGCCTACGGGCCTCCTCCACGAACGGCCCTCCGGCGAGAGCGAGCCCGACGAGGTAGCCCAGGAGCCCGGCCACCACGACGGCGCGACTTCCGGCCAGTGCGGCGACGGCGATGACCACCGGGCTTGCGACGAGCACCGGAAGCGCTCGGCGGGCGGCGCGCTCGGCCCCGCCGGCGACGCGCGTGCGCAGCATCGTCGGCCAGAGCGTGACCAGCGTGCCGACCACGGTCAGGCCCATCCAGCCCAGCAGGTTGAGGGCGACGTGCGCGAGGGCTACCTGTGCATGCACGGGCTCGCTGAGGTCGTCAGGAGCCATCATCACGCCGAGTGCGACCCCGATCGGCAGGAGCGCACCGGCCGCCACGTAGTAACGAACGGTGGTCCCGAACCGTGACGGCAGGGCGCGGCGCATCCGGCGCAGGAGCATGAGGGCGTGCCAGGTGACGGCGGCGGCGACGGCGAGCGCCCCGGCCAGCACCGCCTCCCACCAGCCAGCGGCCATGCCCAGCACGACGGTGAGGGCACCTGTGTTGAACAGGCCAAGCCGGATCGCCTCGCGCCGTCTGTTGCCCTCATCGGGGAGGCGTAGCAGAGCTGCGGCGAAGTGTGTGCTCCAGATCAGGATGGCGTTGCTGACCGCTCCGAGGAGAAGCAGGTGCACGAGCAGCCACGGAGGCAGCGGATGGACAAGGTCGAGGAGGCTGAACGCGACGACGGCGATCAGCCAGGCCCCTACAACGGCGCCAGTACGTAGGTGCCAGTCGGATCGCTTCATGCCCCGGCCTGCGAGGTGGGGGTGTTCAGGTGCAGTCGGCAGGCCCCGGGTTCGGAGAAGGGTAGGAGTGCCGCGCGGTCCGGATCCCCACCCACCGCCGCAAGCGAGCCGCGGACGATACCCAGGTGAACGAGGCACACGATGTCGGGGTGCTCTCGAGCGGCGTGGAGCAGCGGGCAGCGTCTCAGCCGGGCGGTGGTGGCGCGCGCGTCTGCCTCGGGATCAAAACCCAGGTCGGTGAGAAGGCTCAGAACCCGACGTCGGGCGTGCGCCGGCGTGCCCACAGGGATGCCGGCTGCTAGCGAGCGGCCCCAGGTCTCGCCGGCGGCCAGGGCGTCGGCCTCGGGGTGGGTGCTGCTACGAGCGAGCTGCCCGGCCAACGCGGTGGCGAGTCCCGCGTACTCGCGAACGCGGGGGTCTGAACCTGGGCCGTCGGCAGTCGCTGTGTAGGAGCCGGCGGGGCGGCCGCGGCCCACCGGCGGGGCGAGCTCGCGGGACACCATGCCGAGTTCGACGAGGGCGTCCAAGTGCTCACGGATGGTGTTCGTGTGCAGGCCCAGCGCCGCAGCGAGGGCGGCAACCGTGGCCGAGGACCCGGACATCTGCAGCTGCTCGAGCACTCGGGCCCGTTGCGTGGACAACGGCACTCCACCGACGTTGTAGCGGGCGTGAGCCGGTCCACGTATTTCCACGGAGTGCACTGTAGTAAATTGACTGCGAGACGGCCACCAGGGCCGGACTCTCGAGGAGGATGGCCGTGGACACGATGGGTGCGAACCGAACCGATGCGACGCCGGAGGCACCGGCCTCCTTGGCGACCGGTGTCGTAGTCGCCTCGAGCGCGAGCGACGCTGCCGCCGTCGAGGCGGTCGAGATGCATCATGGCGAGCTGGCCGGAGCTCTCGCCGCGCACGTCGAGGCGCTGCTGAACGCCGTCGGCGGCGTGGGGGGTTCCGGCGTCGGCGCGGTCGAGAAGGCCCGCGGGAGCCTGGTCGGTTTCTGCACCGGTGAGCTGCTTCCGCATGCCGTCGCCGAGGAAGGATCGCTCTACCCAGCGGCGGCCCGCGACGAGCGGGCTCGACTTCTGGTCGAGGCGATGGTGGCCGAACACCGGGTCCTCGAGGCACTGGTCGAGGAGGTCCGGACCGTTGACGGTCCCGTTCGAGCGGCGGGTGCCGCCAGCGCCCTGCAGGCGTTGTTCGCGGTGCATCTGACCAAGGAGAACGACCTCATCCTGCCGTTGGTCGCTGCCGACCCGAACGTCTCCTTGTCGGAGGTTCTTGGCGACATGCACGAGCTGCTCGGCCACGGCGGACGCGATGGTCATGACGCGGGTGCGCCGGAGTCGGCCGGCGGGTGCGGCGGCGCGTGCGGCTGTGGTGGCGACGTCGAAGCCGACGTGAGCCCGGTGCTCGACGTGCGCGAGGTTCCCCACGCGATCCGGCATGCGACCGTCTTCGGTGCGGTCGAGGCGGTCGGCGCGGGGGATTCGCTGGTCCTGGTGGCCCCGCACGACCCGCTGCCCTTGCTCGGCCAGCTCGAGGACCGGGCGCCCGGTGCGTTCTCGGTGACGTACGAAGAGCGCGGACCGCGGGCGTGGCGGCTGCGGCTGACCCGCTCCCGATAACGATGTGCTCCGGGCGGGTCGTCGCCAGAACCCGATGAGCAACTACCTCCCGCCGCAGCACGGAGCCTGGGCGTTCCTGGGTCTGCCGCTCGTTCTGGGCGCGACCGTTGCGACCGCGACGCCGTTGACCCTCGTCGTCGCCGTCGCGTGGGTGGCCGCCTACCCACTGTCGTACGCGGCGCTGGGGCTGGTCCGGGCGAGACACCCTGCGCGGTTCCGGCGTCCGTTCGCGGTATGGCTTGCGGTGGTGCTGCCAGCGGTCGCCGTCCTCGTGGTGTCGCGGCCGTGGCTGGTGTGGGTCGGCCTCGGGTACCTGGTCCTGTTCGCCGTCAACCTCCGATACGCCAGACGCAACGACGAGCGGGATCTGGTCAACGATCTGGTCTTCGTGGCCGAGTGCGCGGCCATGGTCGCGGTGACCTGGGCCGTCGGCGCGGGAGAACGCTCCTGGTCTCCCCCGGCATCGGACACCGCGCCCGTTCGGATGTGGGTGCTCGTGATCGTCTGCGCGCTCGTGCTGCTCGGAGCGACCCTGCACGTGAAGTCGCTGATCAGGGAACGGCGCGACCCCCGCTACGCGCAGGCATCCAAAGTCATTGCGGTCGTCTCGGTGCCGGCCTCGGTCACCCTCGCCGCGTGGTGGGGATGGCCGCAAGGAGCCTGGCTGGTCGTCCCGTTCCTCGCACTCGCGGCGCGGGCCTTCCTCGTCGGAGGCCGGTCGATGCGGCCCGGCGCCATCGGCATGATCGAACTGACCGGATTCGTGCTCGTCGTCCTCGCTGCCGTGCTCTCGTCGTCGTGATGGGAGGGTCTGGGTCTGGGTCCATGGGGGAGGTCAGCCCGGTGGTGGGATGACCTCGCGGCCCGTGATCTCGACCGGCCGGATCCGCACCCAGAAACCCAGGCCCTCGAGGTCGGGCCACGACCGCAGCCCGAGCTGGTCGTAGCGGTCGGTGTCGATGCTCTCGTACACGAGCTGGGCGGTGCCCTTCACGACGACACTCCAGCCGCTCTCGCTCGGGCTGTCGTATCCGTCGACCTCATAGGCGACGATGCCCGACGTCTCGGCCACCTGGAGCTTGGAGCCCCACGAGGTGCGAAAAACGACGTCGACCCCGTCGACGGCGTGGTTGACCGGGAACAGGACGGGCTCGCCGTCGTTCATGAAGGCCAGCCGCCCCACGGGGGTCGTTCGCAGCCGCTCCAGGCACTCCTCGAGGCCGAGCACGCGCAAGCCACGGTGGTCGAACGGCTCGTTCGTGGGCCCGAGGTCGTCGACCGTGTCGTGACGGATAGACGCCTTGACGTCGTCGGCAATGTCCATGGCGTGCCTCCTGCTGTCGGCCCAGGTCGCTGGTGCGGCTCGCCACGCTAGAGCCGATGGCGAGCGGCGGGCAGG
>JAJAYQ010000120.1 GCA_026786145.1 Spirochaetaceae bacterium
GGCGCCGCCTGGGCGGGGGGTGCGACCTGCGCGGCGGTGGCCGCCCGCTGGCTGGCCTCGCTGAGCTGGCGCTGAGCGGCGGCCAGCTTGGCCCGCAGCTCCTCGTTCTCGCGGGCCACGGCGGGGTCGACGGTGGGGGGAGGAGCAGAGATGGGCGCAGCAGCGGGCGCCGCAGCAGCACCGCCCCCGGCGGCCAGCCTGGAGCGCAGGTCGTCGTTCTCCCGGTAGAGCCTCGTCAGCTCGGCCTCGACCTCGTCGAGGAACTCGTCGACCTCGGTCTCGTCGTAGCCCGGCTTGAGCCGCGTACTGGTGAACTGCTTGTTGGCTACGTCCTCGGGGGTCAGCGGCATCGCGTCACCTCTGCTGTCTCCTCGGTTGTCCGTCCGCCGTGAGCGGTGTGCTCAGCGACGCCGCCCGCCCCGTGGACGTTCTGCGGGGAAGATCTTGTGTCGTATGTCGGGACCATTCTGGCCATGACCTGGACCGTTCTACAAATATCCTGCCAGCCAGATACCGATGTTCACCAGCACCACCAGCACCAGGAATGACAAGTCGAGGCTGATCGAACCCAGCTTCAGCGGCGGGATCACCTTGCGCAAGGCCCGCAGCGGCGGGTCCGTGACGGTGTAGATCGCCTCGGCCACCACCAGCAACGGGCCCTTCGGCCGCCACGAGCGAGCGAACATCTGCACGTAGTCGAGGATCAGGCGTCCGATGAGCAGGATGAAGAAGAGCCAGAGCACCAGGATGATGATCTGGCCGACGGGCGAAGGACTCACCCCTGGACCTCAGCTCTGGTTGAAGAAGCCACTCTCGGCCATCCGGGCCTTGTCCTCCGCCGTCACCGTGACGTCGGCTGGTGAGAGCAGGAACACCTTGTTCGTGACCCGCTCGATGGTGCCGCGCAGGCCGAAGACCAGCCCGGCTGCGAAGTCGACCAGACGCTTGGCGTCCGAGTCGTCCATGTCGGAGAGGTTCATGATCACCGGGGTGCTCTCCCGGAAGCTCTCGCCGATCTGCTTGGCCTCGTTGTAGGTCCGGGGATGGATCGTCGTGATCCGGTCGAAGGCCCGTGACCCGTCGGAGATGCCGACGCGGGGCCGGCGATCGGGCATGGTTGCCACGCCGCCCCGCTTCTCCTCGCGCGCAGCACCCGCCGCTGAACTGCGCGAGGTCGAGCTGTGGTGCCGGTCGTCGCGATCAGGCTCGTAGCCCTCGTCCGCGTACGCGTCGTAGTCGAACCGGTCGTCGTCCTCCACGAGGCCGAGGTAGACCATTGCTTTACGCATCGCGCTGGCCATGCCGCAGAGCCCTCCGCTCGGGTGGACGAACCTCGTGATTCGCCGCTGCCCGCGACGCTACCCGAGCGGAGGCCGCGAACCGAGCAACGCGGTGCCGACGCGCAGGTGTGTCGCGCCGTGCTCGATCGCGACCTCCAGGTCACCGCTCATTCCGGCCGAGACGATCGTGGCGTGCGGACAGGTCGCGCGCAGCCGCTCTGACACCTCCGCGAGCCGCGCGAAGGCCCTCACCGTGGTTGCCGGGTCGTCCGCGAGGGGAGCCACGGCCATGACACCGCCGAGGACGAGGTGCTCGGCGGCCTCAATCGCGGCTGCGATCGCGTCGACATCCTCGGGAGCAGCGCCGCCCCGCCCGTCGGCACCCGTCGGCTCGCGCAGGTCCACCTGCACGAGACCGACCAGCCGCCTCCCGGCGTGACCGGCCGCAGTGTCCAGGGCTCTCACCAGGGGGACGCGGTCGACCGAGTGCACCACGTCGGCGTAGGACGCGATCGATGCCGCCTTGTTGCGCTGGACCTGTCCGACGAAGTGCCACTCGATCCCGTGCAGCCCGGCCTCCCGCGACTGCGCGACCTTGACGCCAGCCTCGCCGTCCCGGTTCTCCCCCATCGCGCGAAGGCCCAACGCGGCGAGGTGGGCGACGTCGGCCAGGGGGAACGTCTTGGTCACCGCGATGATGGTGATCTCCGCTGGTCCGCGCCCGGCGGCAGCGCAGGCCCGGTCCACCCGCCCCCGTACCCGCTCCAGGTTCTCGGCGATCACCTGCCGCCGGTCCTCCTCCTGGGGAGTCACCCCGCCGTCCACACGACCCCGGCGAAGCGGCCGGTGACCGCGTCCCGCCGGTGGGAGTACAGCGAGGGGTCCTGCGCGGTGCACGTCGGGTCGACCGCGACGTCGCCCACCCCCGCGGTGTGCAGCTGCGCCGTGACGGCGGCCGGCAGGTCCAGTGCGGGGGTGCCGGTCCGGCTGGTGGCGCGCGCGCTGGGGACGGAGGCGAGGAACTCCTGCGCCATCGCGGCCGGCACCTCGTAGCACTGCGCGCAGACGGCCGGGCCCACGAGAGCCGACACCCGGTCGGGTCGGGCGCCCAGCACGGCCATCGTCTCGACGGTGGCCGCGACCACCCCGAGCGCCACCCCTCGGCGGCCGGCGTGAGCCGCGGCGACGACCGGCCCGGCCGGGGAGGGCCCCGCCAGCAGGACGGGGACGCAGTCGGCGACCAGCACGGCCAGGGCCACGCCCTGCGCACGGGTGACCAGCGCATCGGCCTGCGGCAGGGGTCGTCCCGGCGTTGGCGGACCATCGACCACAGCGACCTCGCAACCGTGGACCTGGGTCATGAAGGCCACCGATCCGGGCGCCAGACCCAGGACCGAGGCCAGGCGGCCACGGTTCTCGGCGACGTGCTGCGGGTCGTCGCCGACATGGTCGGCGAGGTTGAGCTCGGCGTGGGGCCCCGTGCTCACCCCGCCCCACCGGTCGCTCACCGCGGCGTGCGCCTCCCCCAGCGGTTCCGACCGGTGCAGCATGGGACGCAGCCTACGGACACCGACGGTGTCGAGGTCGGGGTTGAGGTCGGCGGCGGTTACTTGAGGAAGTCGGGGATGTCGAGGTCGTCGTCGTCGAACACGATCGTTCGCATCGGTCGGGCCGCCGGGACGGGGTCCCGCTGCAGGTCGATGCGGGAACCCGGCTCGCCGTGGCGCGCGCCGGCCAGCGCCGGCTCGGGCAGCCGGTCTCCCGAGCGCTCGGACTCGACGGGCGTGGCAGGCGTAGAGGAGTGGACGAACTCCGGGGTCTCGCCCTTCCGCGCGGGGGTGGGAACCGTCTTGCGCGGGGTGCCGCCGTCGAAGCCGGCCGCAATGACCGTCACGCGCACCTCGTCCCCCAGCGCGTCGTCGATGACCGCGCCGAAGATGATGTTGGCCTCGATGTGCGCCGCCTCCGCCACCATCTGGGCCGCCTCGTTGATCTCGAACAGCCCGAGGTCCGAGCCGCCCGCGATCGAGAGCAGGACACCGTGCGCACCGTCGATGGACGCTTCGAGCAGCGGGGACGAGATCGCCATCTCGGCAGCCTCCATCGCGCGGTTGTCCCCGCGCGCCGAACCGATGCCCATCAGGGCCGACCCGGCCCCGGACATCACCGACTTCACGTCGGCGAAGTCGAGGTTGATCAGGCCGGGGGTCGTGATGAGGTCGGTGATGCCCGACACCCCCTGCAGGAGGACCTGGTCGGCGGACTTGAACGCGTCGAGCATCGAGATGCTGCGATCGGAGATCGAGAGCAGCCGGTCGTTGGGGATCACGATCAGCGTGTCGACCTCATCGCGCAGCTCGTCAATTCCGGTCTCGGCGGAGTTGGCGCGGCGGCGGCCCTCGAAGCCGAACGGCCGGGTGACGACACCGATCGTGAGGGCGCCGAGGGACCGCGCGATCCGGGCCACGACGGGAGCCCCGCCGGTGCCGGTGCCCCCACCCTCGCCGGCGGTCACGAAGACCATGTCGGCCCCCTTGAGGACCTCTTCGATCTCCTCGCTGTGGTCCTCGGCGGCCTTGCGACCCACCTCGGGGTTCGCTCCGGCGCCCAGGCCGCGGGTGAGCTCGCGGCCCACGTCGAGCTTGACGTCGGCGTCAGACATCAGCAGGGCCTGCGCGTCGGTGTTGATGGCGATGAACTCGACCCCCTTGAGGCCGACCTCGATCATCCGGTTGACCGCGTTCACGCCGCCACCGCCGATGCCGACGACCTTGATGACCGCGAGATAGTTCTGCGGTGCTGCCACGTCGGTGCCTCTCCACTCGGTGCGGGGCCCCGTCGGTCGGAAACCCTCACCCTCTAGTTGAGCCTTATACTTATGTCAACCCCGAGGTTGCCAGGAACCTAGGCGGCGCGGCGTACCGACTCAACGACCGACGCCCCGACACGCCGCAACCAGTTCCCGTCCGTTTCGACCACGTTGGGTAGGCGCAGTACCCCGAGACGAGGCCTCGGAGCCTGTTGTCGGGGCGCCTGGCCTACCCAACGTGGTCGACTCGGGGCCTGCGGCACGGCTAGGCGCGGGT
Source organism: Spirochaetaceae bacterium (assembly GCA_026786145.1). Classification (GTDB taxonomy): domain Bacteria; phylum Actinomycetota; class Actinomycetes; order JACCUZ01; family JACCUZ01; genus JAJAYQ01. The sequence goes on from JAJAYQ010000120.1 coordinate 4,367, forward strand.
GGTGGGGATGTCGGGGGCGCTGACGTCGTAGACCGAGGCCTTGCGGGTGAGGAGTACGGCGAGCACGGAGGCCTTGCGCCGGCTCCTCTCGGTGCTCCCCCAGAGCACGGTCCGGTCGCGGGACAGCCGCATCGTGACGTGCTCGGCGTCGGCGGCGCGCACCTGGCGGACCTGGTCGCGCACCCGCACCGGGAGCACCTCGAGCACGTCGAGGGCAGCGCGCAGAGCGGCCGGGCCGGCGTCCACCGGAGCGCTGATCGCCGGCAGCCCCGCCGGCCGACGGGCCTGGGTGGCGAAGGACACCCCGCTGCGGTCCACGAGGACCCACGACGAGCCGCGAGGCCGTGCCGCGGCCGGTGTCCGCTCCCGGACCCTGATCTCGACCGACCTCGGCCACCGGCGCACCACCTCGACGCGCTCCACCACGGGCAGCATGGCCAGCCGTGCCGCCACCGCTGTCGTGTCCAGGCGGGCGAGCGGAGTGCCCGCCACGATGGCGGCCCGTTCGCTGACCTGCTCGGGACGCAGCCGCGCCACCCCCGTCACCGAGACCTCCGAGACGCCCAACGCGCTCGACCAGAGCACCAGCCATCCACCGGCCGCCACCGACGCGGAAAGCACGACGAGGACGAGGAGAAGCCGCAGCCGGCCTCGGCGGCGCGTCCGGGCGCGCTCGGCCGAGCGGACGCCCAGGCTCGTCGACACGCTCACTGCTGCTTCCCCTCGAGCAGGGCCAGCACCTCGGGCCCGATCATCGTGACGTCGCCCGCCCCGCAGGTGAGCACGATGTCGCCCGGCCCGGCGCGGTCGGCGAGGTGGCCGGCGACTGCCGACCACGACGGCTCGAAGACCACGTGCTCCGGCGGGAGCGGGACGGCGGCGGCGACCAGTGCCCCGGTCACCCCGGGCACCGGGTCCTCACGCGCGGCGTAGACCTCCATCACCACGACCTCGTCGGCCAGGCCCAGGGCCCGGCCGAACTCCTCGGCGAAGAACTGGGTCCGGCTGAAGAGGTGGGGCTGGAAGACGACCACGACCCGACCTCCGTCCGCGACGTCGCGCGCGGCGGCGAGGTCGGCGACCAGCTCCGTCGGGTGGTGCGCATAGCTGTCGAAGACGCGCACCTCGCCGGTCGTCCCCTTGTGCTCGAAGCGCCTCCGGGTCCCGGTGAAGCTGGCGAGCCCTTCGCGCAGCCGCTCCACCGGGAAGCCCAGGCCCATCCCCGCCGACAAGGCCGCTGCGGCGTTGAGCACGTTGTGCCGACCGGGCAGGCGAAGGTCGATGCGCCCCAGCCTGCGGCCGAGCGCCACCGGCTCGAACGAGCTGCCCATGCCGTGGGTCACCAGGTCGACGACGCGCAGGTCGGCCTCCGGGTGCTCGCCGTACGTGCGGACGTCGATGCCCCGGCCGCGGGCGGTCTCGGTCAGGCGGTGCGCCCCGGCGTCGTCGGCGCAGGTCACCAGGAACCCCCCTGGCAGGACGGTGTCCGCAAAGAGCTCGAACGCCTCCCCCACCGCCTTGGGCGTGCCGTAGTGGTCGAGGTGGTCGGGCTCGACGTTGGTGACGATCGCGGCCAACGGGGAGTAGACGAGGAACGAGCCGTCGCTCTCGTCGGCCTCGGCGACGAAAACGTCGCCCGAACCGTTGTGGGCGTTGGCACCCGAGTCGTTGAGGTTGCCTCCGATGGCGAAGGAGGGGTCGGCGCCGCAGTGCTGGATCGCCACCGTCAGCAGCGAGGTCGTGGTGGTCTTGCCGTGGGTGCCGGCGACCGCGACGGCCCGGCGACCGGCCATGACCGACGCCAGCGCACCGGCGCGGTGCACCACCCGCAGCCCCCGCCGTCCCGCCTCGATCAGCTCGGGGTTGCTGGGCCGGATGGCGGTTGAGACGACGACTGTGTCCGCGTCGCCCAGGTGCTCGCCGGAGTGGCCCACGTGGACCGTCGCACCCAGCGCCCGCAGCGCCGATAGCACGACAGTCTCCTTCGCGTCGCTGCCGGACACCGGCAGGCCGCGGGCCAGCATGATGCGCGCGATGCCCGACATGCCGGCACCGCCGATGCCGACGAAGTGCACCCTGCCCAGGTCCTCCGCGGCCAGTGGCCGGGTCGCGTGGACGTTCACCTGCTCCTCCCCCGGACCGCCTCGAGGACCAGGTCGACGAGTCGTTCGTCGGCGTCCCGGCGGCCCGAGCTCGCAGCGGCTGCACCCATGGCCGCCAGCCGAGCAGGGTCGGTCAGCAGCGGAGTCAGCGTCGAGCGCACCCAGTCCGGCGTGCACCCGGCGTCCTCGACCATCAGCCCTCCACCGGCCGCGACGACCGGCCCGGCGATCATGGCCTGCTCGCCGTTGCCGATCGGCAGCGGGACGTACGCCGCGGGCAGGCCGACCGCGGTGACCTCCACGACGGTGTTGGCCCCGGCCCGGCACAGGACCAGGTCGGCGGCGGCGTACGCGAGCTCCATCCGGTCGAGGTAGGGCACCACGACGTACGCCGGGGCACCGGGGACCTCCTCGACCGTCACGGTGTGCCCGGTCCCGGTCGCGTGCAGCACCTGGACACCGGAGGCCCGCAGGTGCGCGGCTGCACCCGAGGCCGCCTCGTTGAGCCGGCGCGCCCCCTGCGAGCCGCCGGTCACGAGCAGCGTCGGCATCCCGGCCGCCAACCCGAAGGCCGCGCGGGCCTCGTCGCGCCGGGCGGCCCGGTCCAGGGTCGCGATGGCGCGGCGGATCGGCAGGCCGAGGTGCCTGCCGTGGGCGATCGGGGTGTCCGGGAACGTCGTCGCGACATAGGGCGTCAACCGCGCGCCGAGCCGGTTGGCCCACCCCGGCCTGGGGTTCGCCTCGTGCACGACGATCGGCACGCCCAGGCGTCGGGCCGCCAGGTAGGCGGGGCCGGACACGAACCCGCCGAAGCCGACCAGCACGTCGGCACGTCGGTCCCGCAGGACGTCCGCTGCCGCCGAGACCGCCCGCCGCAGCCGACCCGGGACGCGCAGGAGATCGGGACCGGGACGCCGCGGGATCGGGACCGGTGGGATGAGCTCGAGGTCGTAGCCGCGAGCGGGGATGAGCCGGGTGTCCAGACCCCGCACCGTGCCCAGCGCGGTGATACCCACGTCCGGGTCGCGGCGACGCAACGCGTCGGCGAAGGCCAGCGCAGGCTCGATGTGGCCGGCGGAGCCTCCCCCGGCGATCACGGCATGCACGGCTAGCCCGCCCGCTCTCGGCTGCGCGCCTCGCGAGCGACCCGGGCGGCCGAACGCCCGGGCGGCCGTTGCCGCCCGGTCGTTCGGCTGCGGGGGAACCGGGAGCCCGGGGGGCGGGCGAAGGACAGCAGCATGCCGATGGCGAGCATCGTGGGCACCAGGGCCGAGCCGCCGTAGGACACCAGCGGGAGCGGGACCCCCATGATCGGGAGGATGCCGAGCACCGCCCCGATGTTCACCAGGGCCTGGACGAGCAGCCAGGCGGTCACGCCGGCGGCGGCCAGCCGCACGAACGTGTCGGTCGCGCCCATGGCGATGCGCAGGCCCGCATAGCCGACGGCCCCGACCAGGGCGAGCACCGCGAGGGTGCCGACCAGGCCCAGCTCCTCCCCGATGATGGCGAAGATGAAGTCGGTGTGCGCCTCGGGAAGAGACCCCCACTTCTCCTTGGAGCCCCCGAGCCCGACGCCCCACCACCCGCCGGAGGCCAGCGCGAACTTCCCGTGCAGCGCCTGCAGGCCGCCGCCCAGCGGGTCGGCCTGCTCGGGATGCAGCCAGTCGGTGATCCTGGACATGCGCTCCGAGCGGGAGTTGATCATCCACGCGACGAACAGCACGGCAGGGACGGCGGCACCCACGAAGAGGCGCAACGGCGCGCCCGCGACGTAGAGCAGGACTGCGAGGATGGCCGCAAGGATCACCGCGGTGCCGAGGTCGCCGCCGAGCAGCACCAGACCGATGATCACGAACCCGACCGGGACGACGGGGACCAGCAGGTGCTTCCACTGCGTGAGCAGGCGCTCCTTGCGTGCGAGCAGGTCGGCGGCCCAGATCACCAGCGAGAACTTCGCCAGCTCCGACGGCTGGATCCGGAACGGGCCGCCGAAGTCGAGCCAGTTGCGGTTGCCGTTGACCTCGGTGCCGCGCACCGCGACCAGCACCAGCAGGGCCAGCGAGGCGGCCAGCGCGAGGTAGGCCACCACCCGCCACGTGCTCACCGGGAGCCGGGAGGCGCACCACAGCAGTGGCGCTCCGATCAGGACCCACATCGCCTGCTTGCTCACGATCGCCATCGACGAACCGAGGAACGCGAACGCCGTGACGCTGGACGCGGAGAAGACCATCACGACGCCCAGGACCAGCAGCAGCGTGCTCGCTCCGAGCAGGAGGTAGTAGGGGGTCGCCGGCCGGTCGAGCAGCCGCGTTCCGCCAGCTGTCGATGGTGATGTCGTCGTCGATGCCGACCTCGCCGCCGACGGTCGGGTTCCACCGCCCGGCCGCGCCGCCCGGGTGTCCGCCGTGGTCACGTCGCAAGCCGCCGGACGGCATCGGCGAAGGCGTCGCCCCGCGCGCCGTAGTCGCGGAACATGTCCATCGAGGCGCACGCGGGCGCGAGCAGGACGGTGTCGCCGGGGTGAGCGAGACCGGCAGCGGCCCGCACCACGTCGTCCATCGTCCCAGTGTCGGTGCCCTGGACCTCCACGACCGGGACCTGCGGTGCGTGTCGCTCGAGGGCCTGCGCCACGAGGGCGCGGTCCCGGCCGAGCAGCACGACGCCCCGCAGCCGCTGTGCCGACGCGGTGACCACCTCGTCGAAGCGCGCTCCCTTGGCGAGCCCGCCGGCCACCCAGACCACCCGGTCGAAGGCCCGCAGCGACGCGGCGGCGGCATGGGGGTTGGTCGCCTTTGAGTCATCGACGTAGTCGACGCCGGCCACCGTCGCGACGTGGGCGATGCGGTGCCCCCCGGGCGAGAACCCGCGCAGGCCGGCTCGCACCGCAGCCGGGTCCACCCCGCCCGACCGGGCCAACGCCGCCGCCGCGAGCGCGTTGGCCACGTTGTGCGGCGCCGCCGGCGTGACGTCCTCCACCTCGGCGAGCACCACACCGGCACCCTCACCGCAGACGCCTGTCCGGTCGAGCAGGGTCCCGTCGCCGACCCCCAGCTGCCCCGGCCCGGGGCGGTTCAACGTGAAACCGACCGACCCGGCCGTCCGGGCGGCCAGCCGGGAGACCAGCGGGTCATCGGCGTTGGCAACCGCCAGACCCGGACCACGCCAGATCAACGCCTTGGCCGCGACGTAGGCCTCGACGGACCCGTGCCAGTCCAGATGGTCCTCCGCGATGTTCAGGATCGCGGCGGCGTCGAACTCGACCGTGACGGTGCGGTGCAGCTGGAAGCTCGACACCTCCACAGCCAGCACGTCGTACGCCGGGTGCGCCCGCACCGCGTCCAGCACGGGATAGCCGACGTTGCCCGTGGCGACTGCCAGTCGGCCCGCCGCGGAGAGCATCGACGCGAGCATCTGCACCGTCGTGGTCTTGCCGTTGGTCCCCGTCACCCCGAGCCACTGCTGCCCGCTCGGCCGCAGCCGCCAGGCCAGCTCCACGTCCCCCCACACGGGGATCCCTGCTGCTGCCGCCGCGAGGAGCATCGGGTGTGTCGGCGGCCAGCCGGGCGAGGCGATGACGAGCTCCGTGCCGGCCGGCAGCGCCTTGTCGCTGCCGTCGCTGCGGTCGGCCGTGACGACCTCGGCGCCCAGCGCGGTGAGGAGTTTCACCGCCGATGTACCGGTGACGCCCGTGCCCGCGACGCAGACCCGCACGCCGGTGACGTTCACGTCCCGGTGACCCACTCCGCGTAGAACACACCCAGCCCGAGGGCGACGAGCAGGCCGGCGATGATCCAGAACCGGATCACGATCGTCACCTCGCCCCACCCGACCAGCTCGAAGTGGTGCTGCAGCGGGGCCATCCGGAAGACGCGTCGTCCGGTGAGCTTGAAGAAGCCGACCTGCACGATCACCGAGAGGGTGATCAGCGCGAACAGACCGCCGAGCAGGACCAGCAGCAGCTGGGTGCGGGTGAGGATCGCGATCCCGGCCAGCGCACCTCCGAGGGCCAGCGAGCCGGTGTCCCCCATGAAGATCTTCGCCGGCGACGCATTCCACCACAGGAAGCCGAAGCAGGCACCCATGACCGCCGCGGCGACCACCGCGAGGTCCAGCGGGTCGCGCACCTCGTAGCACTTGCCCGCGGCCGCGAACCCGCAGTTCTGGCCGAACTGCCAGATCCCGATGAGCACGTAAGAGGCGAAGACCATCACCGACGTCCCGGTGGCGAGCCCGTCGAGACCGTCGGTGAGGTTGAGCCCGTTGGAGGTGCCCGAGATCATCACGTACGCCCACACGACGAACAGGACCGCCCCGAGCCCCAGGCCGGTGTCGCGGATGAACGAGATCTCGGTCGAGGCCGGGGTGTAGCCGTTGCCGTCGGGGAAGTTCAGGGCGAGCACCGCGAAGGTGACCGCCACGACCATCTGTCCGATCAGCTTGGCCCACGGGCCGAGCCCGAGGCTGCGCTGCTTGGCCACCTTGATGTAGTCGTCGAGGAACCCGACCAGGCCCAGCCCCGTCATCAGGAACAGCACCAGCAGGCCGGACACCGTCGGGTCGCTCAACGTGATCAGGTGGGCCAGGAGGTAGGCGAGCAGGGTGGCGAGGATGATCACCCCGCCGCCCATGGTGGGCGTGCCGCGCTTGGTGTGGTGCGAGGTGGGACCGTCGTCGCGGATCAGCTGGCCGTAGCCCTGGCGCACCAGCGCCCTGATCGCGACCGGGGTCCCGAACAGCGTCACCAGCAGGCCGACCGACGCGGCGAGCAGGACCTGCCTCATGAGGCGGCCTCCCCGAGCAACCCGGCAGCGACGCGCTCCAGCCCGACGCCGCGGGAGCCCTTCACCAGGACCACGTCACCGGGACGCAGGGAAGCGGCCAGGAGATCCAGAGCGGCGGGCACGTCGGCCACCACCACTGACTCCTCTCCGTCCACGGCCCCCTCGGCCAGGGCACCGTCGTGCACCGCCCGAGCAGCGTCCCCCACGACGACGAGGCGATCGACACCCGACCTGCGCACCAGTCTGCCCACCTCGACGTGCTCGGCGTGCGACGCCGCGCCGAGCTCGAGCATCTCGCCGAGGACCGCCCAGCTACGCCGGCCCTCGGCCATGGCGCTGAGGGCGGCCAGTGCCGCGCGCACCGATTCCGGGTTGGCGTTGTACGCGTCGTTGACCACCGTGACCCCGTCCGGCCGGTCGACGACCTCCATCCGCCACCGGCTCACCGGGCGCACTGCACCGAGCACCTGGGCGACCGCCGCCGGCGACAGGCCGGCCTCGAGGGCGACAGCGGCCGCGGCCAGCGAGTTGCCGACGTGGTGCGCGCCGTGCAGTCCGAGTCGCACCGGGACCGATGTGCCGTCGGGGGTGTGCAGGACGTAGGTCGCGCAGCCGCGCGCGTCCAGCCGCACCTCCTCGGCCCGCACGTCCGCAGCGGGGGCGGTGCCGACAGTGACGACCCGTGCGGTCGTGAGGCCTGCCATCGCCACCACGCGCCGGTCATCCGCGTTGAGTACTGCGACCCCGCCTGCAGCCGCCGCGGGCAGCGCCTGCACCAGCTCGGACTTGGCGCGCGCGGTGGCCTCAGAGCCGCCGAACTCCCCCGCGTGAGCGGTCCCGACGTTGAGGACCACACCGATGAGCGGCGGCGTGGTCCGGCAGAGGTCCGCGATGTGCCCGGCACCGCGGGCTCCCATCTCGACGACGAGGTACGCCGTGCCCGCGTCGGCGCGCAGGGCCGTGAGCGGCGCGCCGATCTCGTTGTTGAAGGAGCCGACGGATGCGACGGTCGGCCCGGCGCCGGAGAGCAGCTGGGCGAGCAGGTCCTTGGTGCTGGTCTTTCCTGACGAGCCGGTGACTCCCACGACGACCAGACCGCCGGGCACCAGCACGTCGACCACTCCGCGAGCCAGCCGTCCGAGCGCGACGACGACGTCGTCGACGAGAACGTGAGCACCGGCGACGGGGCGGCTCACCAGCGATGCCCGGGCACCGTGGTCCAGGGCCTGCTCGACGAAGTCGTGGCCGTCCACCCGCTTCCCGCGGACAGCTGCGAACAACCCTCCTGGGACGATCTCGCGCGAGTCGACAGCAACCGGTCCGGTCACCAGCGCGTCACCGGCACCCACGACCCCTCCGGCGAGCCGCGCCAGCTCGGTGAGGTGGAGAGGGATCACCTGCGCGCCATCCCGAGGGCCTCCCGCAGGACCACCCGGTCGTCGAAGGGGTGGAGAACCCCGTCGATCTCCTGACCCTGCTCGTGGCCCTTGCCCGCGACCACCACGACGTCGCCGCGGCCGGCCAGCGAGACGGCCCGCCCGATGGCAGCCCGCCGCTCGGGCACCACCTCGAACGTCGCCCCGGGGACGTCGCCCGCGCCGGCCACCAGCGCGTCGAGGATGGCCATCGGGTCCTCGGACCGCGGGTTGTCGCTGGTGAGCACCACCACGTCGGCGTCGCGCGCGGCGATCGCCCCCATCGCCGGCCGCTTGTGCGGGTCGCGGTCGCCCCCCGCACCGACGACCACCAGCAGCCGGCCGCCGGGACCCACCAGGGCCCGACACGTCGCGAGCAGCCGCTCGATCGCGTCGGGGCTGTGGGCGAAGTCCACCAATGCCAGCGGCCCTTCGCCCGCCGAACCCTGCGGATCCCCGTCACGCACGACCCGCTCCATCCGTCCCGCGACGCCGGCGCAGGCCTGGACCCCCGCTGCCGCCAGCTCGACATCGATGCCCGACCGGGCAAGGGCGACGACCGCGAGCGCCGCGTTGACGAGGTTGAAGTCCCCGGCCAGGACCGTCCCGGTGCGCACCCGCTCCCCGTCCGGGCCGAGCAGGGTGAAGGTGCTGCCCTCCGGCCCGAGGGCAGCATCGACGACCCGCCAGTCGGCCACTTCGTTCGACGGCGAGACCGTCACGACCGGCACGCTCGCTTCCCTGGCGAGGCGCGCACCGGAGGGATCGTCCACGTTGACGACCCCGCAGCGGGAGTACTCCGAGGTGAACAGCGACGCCTTGACCGAGTAGTAGTCCTCCAGGTCGGCGTGGAAGTCGAGATGGTCCTCGCTGAGGTTGGTGAACACCGCAACGTCGTACGTCGTGCCGTCGACCCGGCGGAGCGCCAGCGCGTGGCTGGACACCTCCATGACCACGGCGTCGACCCCGCGCTCGCGCATCACCGCGAGCAGTGACTGCAGGTCGGGCGCCTCAGGGGTGGTCCGGACGCTGGGCAGGACCGTGTCGCCGATGCGCGTCTCGATGGTGCCGATGAGGCCGGTGGACCGGCCGGCCCGGCGGAGGCCCGAGGCGAGGAGGTGGGCGGTGGTCGTCTTGCCGTTCGTCCCGGTGATGCCGATGGTCAGCATCCCGTCGCTCGGCCCGCCGTAGACCCAGGCGGCCAGCAGGCCCAGGCGGCGGCGCGGGTCGTCCACGACGTACGTCGGGAGGCCGGCCGCTCTCGCGCTGCCCTCCCCGGCCGCGTCGGTCAGGCAGCCGACCGCACCCGCTGCCGCGGCCCGCGTCGCGAAGTCGGCACCGTGCACGGTGGTGCCGGGCAGGGCCGCGTAGAGGTCCCCCGGCTGCACCGTGCGGGAGTCGAGCGTGACGCCGCGGACCAGGGCCTGCTCCGGCACGCCCGGGAGGTCCGGCACCGGAGAGCCGTGCAGGCGCAGGTAGGCGGCCACCTCCGCGAGCGTGCGCGGAGGGAGACCGGCCGGCCGGGGGGCGGACGTGACGGCCGGGTTGAGCACGGTCCCGAGGTTACCGGGCAAGGGCGACGGTCAGCGCGTAATGAGCCGGAGCCGCCCGTGTCGGGTGCCGGTCGGTGCGATGCGCTCGGTCTCGAGGGCGAAGGACATCACCTGCCGGAAGACCGGAGCGGCGTTGACGCCGCCACCCAGTGCCGACCGCGGCTCCTGCAGCGTCACGGACACCACCAGGCCGGGGTCGTCGATCGGGGCCATCCCGATGAAGGACATCGTGTAGCCGCTGTAGCACCCGCAGGAGGGGTCGAACCGCTGCGCCGTGCCCGTCTTGCCCCCGACCCGGTAACCCGGGATGGCAGCGAGTGGTGCCGTTCCGCCGTCGCGGGTGACCGCCTCCATCATCGAACGCACCGTGGATGCGGTCGCGGCGCTCACGACCCGGGTCCGTCGGGACTCCTCGGGCTCGGTAACGCTGCCGTCCGCGGCAGTCAGCCGGGACACCATCCGCGGCGCGACGCGGACCCCGTCATTGGCTATCGCTCCGATCGCCGAGGCCATCTGGACCGTGTTGACCGAGTAGCCCTGGCCGAACGTCATGGTGAAGCCGCTGGTCGCGGACCAGTCGTCGGTCGCCAGGAGTGCACCCGACGCCTCGCCCGGCAGTCCCAACCCCGTAGGCGACCCGACCCCGAACTTCTTCAGGTACGGGTACAGCCGCCGCAGGTCGCCGAGGCGCTCCGCAGCGCGGATCGTGCCGATGTTGCTGGACTTGGCGATGGTCCCGGCGTAGGTGAGGTACAGGGTGGGATGGTCCTCGAAGTCCTTGAAGCTCTTGTCGGCACGCGTGAGCCGGTTGGGCACCGTGATCGGTGTCTGCGGTGTCACCACACCCTCCTCGATGAGGGCGGCCGCCGTGAGCACCTTGCCGGTGCTGCCGGGCTCGAACGCCTCGGACAGCGGGCGGTTCCCGCGATCCGCGGCAGCCGAGCCCCCTGGCGCGTTGGCGTCGAAGGTCGGCGCCGTCGCCATCGCGAGCAGCTCGCCGCTGCGCGGATCGAGCACGATGACGGTGCCGCTGCGCGAGCGGGTCGACGCCACCGCCTTGGCGATCGCCTTCTGCGCCACGTACTGGACGTCGCGGTCAATCGTGAGCCGCACGTCGCTGCCGGAGACGGCCTCGCGCTCCGAGCTCACGCCGCTCGGGAGCCGGCGCCCACCGGCGCTGAGCTCGTAGGTCGCCGTGCCGTCGCGCCCGGCCAGCATGTCGTCGAGCGCGTACTCGAGCCCCCCGAGCCCCGCGCCGTCGGCGCCGACGAAACCCACGACGTTCGCACCGGTGCGCCCGCTCGGGTAGACCCGCTTGCTCGTCTTCTCGCCGTAGATGCCCGGCAGTCCGTCGATGGTGGGGTCCGGCAGGTCGAGCACGCGGACCTTCCGCCACGCCGCGGGGCTGACGATCTTCGCGACGTAGACGAAGCGCGAGGTGCCGGTCAGCCGCTCCCGCAGGACCGCGGCGTCGATGCCGAGCACCGGTGCGAGCAGCGCCGCCGTCGCAGCCGGGTCCGAGTACTCGCTGACCAGGGTCTGGTCGGCGGTGATGTTGACGGCGTCCACGGTGGTCGCCAGCGCCACGCCGTTGCGGTCGAAGATCGTCCCGCGGGCGGCGGGCAGAGCCACCGTGCGCAGACGACCCTGCTCCGCCGCCGCGGCGTACGTCGTGGCGTCGAGGCCCTGCAGCTGCACGAGACGGGCGCCGAACAGGGACATGACGAGGGCCAGCAGCACGGCGGCGACGCGCAGCCGTCGGGCCCCGTCCGCGAGCCGCAGCATGGCGGGCGGGCGCGGTGCCGGCTGTGCCCGCAGCTCGTAGCTTCCGGCGGCCCGCCGAGGTCCGGGCGGCCGTCGCTGCCGGGGGCGACCCCCGCGGGAAGTCCTGCGCGGAGTGCTGGCTCCACTCACCGGGCGGTCCCCGACGAGGGTGCGGACACCTCGGCGCCGGGCGCGTCGGTCGCGCGCGGCGTCGGTGCGCCCGCCGGGGCCGGCGCCCCCCGCGCCACCGGCGCGACTCCCGGCCGCGGGCGCCCCACGCCCATGCCGTCGGCCAGGCGGCTGAAGGCCGGGGTCA
>JAJAYQ010000121.1 GCA_026786145.1 Spirochaetaceae bacterium
ACCGGGAGTGTGGCAGGAGGGTCGGGAGGCGGTCACACGAGCACGGTCCGGAGATAGTCGTCGCTGGGCGTTCGACCCGGGTGCTCGTCGAACAGACCGCGGCTGTCGACCCCAGCCGGCTGGGTTCGCCAGCGGGCCAGCTCACCCTCGACGAGATGCAGCAGGTCGACGCGACACTGCGCCTTGTGATGGCGATCTGAGTCGCAGCACCCAACCTGTGACGGCCCAGCGACTCTACTGCCGAACGAAACCCCAGCTCAGAGGCATGATCACGATTCTAGGGACTGTTCCCGGCTGACAGGCCGACTCGTCCGCCGCCTGTGTCCGTCGACGTTGGGTTCAGCCGCTGGCCCGCTGGCCCGCTGGCCGGCAGCAACCCAGGAGAGAAGATCGTGTCTTACATCTGGTGTTACAGTGGGCGGCATGGCCGACACCATCACCTTCCGCCCGGATGACGACACCACGAGGGCGCTGGCGGCCCTGACCGCTGACGGAACTCCCGTGTCGTCAGCGGTTCGCTCTGCGCTGATCGCGGCTGCTCGAGCCCGCGCCGGCGAAGCGCTGCGTGCTGAGGCGGCGACGCTGGCTGACGACGAGGCTGACCGTGCCGAGGCGGCTCGGGTGCTGCGGGACATGGAGACGTTGCGTGCGTGGTGAGGTGTTCCGGCTGCGTGCCCCACGCGCGACCCGGGGGAGTGAGCAGGCCGGTGCTCGGTACGCAGTCGTCGTGCAGTCGGACCTGCTGGCGCTCTCGACGCTGCTCGTCGCCCCGACGTCGACGTCATCCCGGCCAGCGAGCTTTCGTCCGGAGGTCGTGGTGGCGGGGCTTTCCACCCGGGTGCTCGTCGAGCAGACGGCAGCCGTCGACCCGAGCCGGCTGGGTGCCCGGGAGGGCCAGCTCACACTCGCCGAGATGCAGCAGGTAGACGCGGCGCTGCGCCTCGTGTTGGCGATCTGAGTCGCCCCCACGTCAACCTTGTCCGGCGCCTATGGCTCCAGCTCGTCCACCACGTCCTCGACCGGCCGGCGGGTGTCGATCTCCACCGTGGCGCTGGCACGGAGCAAGGGGTCGGCCGTGGCCAGGTCGTCCAGGATCCTGGCGAGCTATCAGGGCTGTCGACCTCCCTGTGCCGGACATCCCGTGACCAGCACCACCGATGAACCCGACGTCAAGCGGCTGAGCCAGCCTGGGTGAGGATCTCGGCCCCTGAGTCGGTGACCAGGAGGGTGTGCTCGAACTGGGCCGACCGCCGGCGGTCCTTTGTCACGACGGTCCACCCGTCGTCCCACATCTCCCACTCGTGCGTGCCGAGGTTGAGCATCGGCTCGATGGTGAAGGTCATGCCCGACTCCATCACTGTGCTGTAGGCGGGGTCGTCGTAGTGGGGCACCACGAGACCCGAGTGGAAGGCCGTGCCGATGCCGTGCCCGGTGAAGTCACGGATGACGCCGTAGTCAAAGCGCCGGGCGTAGGACTCGATGACCCGACCGATGACGCTGATGGGCCGCCCCGGCCGGACGGCCTTGATCGCCCTGGTCAGCGCTTCCCGGGTCCGCTCGACGAGGAGCCTGTCCTCCTCCGCGACCTCGCCGACGAGGTAGGTGGCGTCGGTGTCGCCGTGCACGCCACCGATGTACGCGGTGATGTCGATGTTGACGATGTCGCCGTCGACGAGCTCGGTGCTGTCGGGGATGCCGTGGCACACGACCTCGTTGACCGAGGTGCAGAGGGACTTCGGGAACCCGCGGTAGCCGAGCGTGGACGGATAGGCCCCGTGGTCGAGCAGGAACTCGTGCCCGACCCGGTCCAGCTCGTCGGTGGTGACGCCCGGTGCCACGTGTCGCCCGACCTCGTCCAGCGCGGCGGCGGCGATCCGGCCGGCGACGCGCATGCGGTCGATCGTGTCCGCGTCCTTGACCTCGGGGCCCAGGTAGCGCGCCGGCGCGGCGCGGCCGACGTACTCAGGTCGCTGGATGGCGGCCGGCACGGCCCGCTCGGCCGAGAGGGTGCCGGGTGTCAGGAGGGACATGGTCAAGGAGTCTAGATCGGGGAAGGATGGCCGCATGAGCGACGACAACGAACAGTGGTGGTTCTGCCTCAAGCACCAGACCGTCGAGCATGGCGACTCGTGCGCCAACTCGGAGCGGATGGGCCCCTACGCCTCTCGCGAGGAGGCGGAACGCTCGCTCTCGCAGGCTGCCGAGCGGACAGAGCAGTGGGACAACGACCCAAAATGGCGTGACGACTAGGTCGTCGTCCACGGCGAAGGGGCTCGCACCCCATCTGGGTGCGACCCCCTTCGGCCGTTAGACAGGGTTCTAGCGCTTCGCCGCGCTCTTCCGGGCCGCGGTCTTGCGGGTGGCTGTCTTGCGGGCGCGAGTGGCTGCACCCTTCTTGGCCGCGGTCTTGCGGGTGGCTGTCTTGCGGGCGCGAGTGGCTGCACCCTTCTTGGCCGCGGTCTTGCGGGCGGTCTTCTTGGCAGTCCGCTTCGCGGTCGACTTCTTGGCGGTCTTGCGGGCGGTCTTCTTGGCAGTCCGCTTCGCGGTCGACTTCTTCGCGGTCTTCTTGGCGGTGCTCTTGCGCGCCGTCGACTTCTTCGCCGCCTTCTTCGCGGTCCGCTTGGTGGTCGACTTCTTGGCAGCCGACTTCTTCGCGGTGGTCTTCTTGGCAGCGCGCTTCGCGGTCTTCTTCGCGGTCTTCTTCGCCGCTTTCTTCGCGGTGCGTTTCGTGGTCGTCTTGCGTGTCGAACTGACCGCGGCGAGCGTCATGCTCGGTGCGGTCTCTTCTTCCGTGGCGGGCACTAGTGCCTCCTGGTTTCGTTCGCCGATCCCGTTGGCCGACGCTTCAAGAAAAAACGATGACAGTACGCGACGACTGTTACCAGCATTTCGGCACATAAGTTTTTTCGTGGCGTCACAGCCGTGTAGTCGCCGCGCATGGTTGTCGTTCTGTCGTGCAGTCCGATGCATGGTGTGGACATAGTTGCGGGGATGCGTCACATATCCGACCGGATAGCCGGTTATCCGTTGCTAGAGAAGGCATTGCAACGCGACAACGACCGCGTGAAAGTAGGGTGCGTCACGCACGCGGTGCAGGACCGCTCAGTCGTTCGAGCATCCGCGCGACGCGATCACGCATCGAATCGCGCGACAAATTTTCTCCCGCCGCGACACTCACCAAGTGCGAAACGGCGTCGATGTCGAGGTCGACGGGCATGTTGTTCGTGACGACGAGACGTTGGTGTAGCGATGTCGGCACGACGATGCGGTCGTGTGCAAGCGCCGCGAGGTCGTCGTCGCCGTCATCGATCGACAAGATCGTGGCGCCTGTCCGGCGCGCGTCGGCGACACGTTCGAGCAGGAACTCGGGTGGTGCGTCCGGTGCGACGACGAACACGGTCTCGCCGCGGGTCGCTGCTTCGAGACGGGACATCGTCACCGACAGGTGCGCTGGTGCGTCCGACGGGGGAGCCCAGCGCACCAGCGTCGGCGACAGCTGCGCGAGACCGGACAGCCGCGACTCGTCGTCGAGGTGCGCTGCGAGGTGCCAGGGCTCCTCGTCGGGGGTCCCTACGAGAAGCAGCCGACCGGCCTCGGGCACGCGCCGCAGCGAGCCAGAGAAGCTGCGGGTCCGCTCGATCCAGCCGGACTGGGCGAGAGCGTCCCGCAGGAGCAAGACCCGCGCACTGTCCACGACGCACATGCTGCCCGCAGCGCAGGTCACGGGACCTCAGGCGCGCCGCCGCGGTCAGTGGTAGGTGTGCTCCTCGCCGGGGTAGTCCCGGCTGACCACGTCGGCGGCGAAGGAGCGGGCTGCCTCGCCGAGAATCGTGCGCAGGTCGGCGTACTGCTTGACGAAACGCGGGAGCGGCCCGCGACGGAGCCCGGCCATGTCCTGCCACACGAGGACCTGGCCGTCGCAGTCGACGCCGGCGCCGATCCCGATGGTCGGGACCGTGAGCTCCGCCGTGACCCGCTTGGCCACGTCGGCCGGGACCATCTCCAGCACCACGGCGAACGCGCCGGCCTCCTGGAGCGCGAGAGCAGAGACCACCAGCGCGTCACCGGCGTCTCCCCGTCCTTGCACGCGGTACCCGCCGAGACCGTGCTCGCTCTGCGGGGTGAACCCGACGTGGGCCATCACGGGGATGCCCGCCTGCACGATCGCCCGCACCTGCGGCACGACCGGGGACCCGCCCTCGAGCTTGACGGCGTGGGCACCGCCCTCCTTCATGAAGCGGGTCGATGTCGCCAGCGCCTGCTCGGGCGAGCTCTGGTAGGACCCGAACGGCAGGTCGGCCACCACGAGCGACCGGTGCGCGCTGCGGCTGACCGCCCGGACGAGCGGGATCAGCTCGTCGACCGTGACCGGCAGCGTCGTCTCGTAGCCGAGGACGTTGTTCGCGGCAGAGTCACCGACCAGCAGTACCGGGATCCCGGCGTCGTCGAAAATTTCGGCGGTCATCTGGTCGTAGGAGGTGAGCATGGCGAACCGCTCGCCGCGCTCCTTCATCGCCTGCAGGTGGTGGATGCGTACGCGCTTCGCCGGTGCGGCAGCAGCCGCTCCCGGCCCGGAGCCGTACGGAGGAGTGGTCTCGGTCATCGGTGACCTCCCGAACGCCTCGAGGCTCCCTGGGCGAGTCCCCGGACACCCCTCATGGTGCCACGTCATCGGGCGCCGGCTCGCGCCAAGCGTTGGTGATCGGCAGGCGCCGGTCACGACCGAACGCCTTCAGGGAGATCTTGGGCCCGGGCGGGTACTGCCGCCGCTTGTACTCCGCCCTGTCGACCAGCCGGAGGATCTTCTCGACGACGGCGGGATCGAAGCCGGAAGCCAACAGCTCGCTCGACCCACGGTCCATCTCGACGTAGTCGTCGAGGATGTCGTCGAGAAGGTGGTAGTCCGGGAGGGAGTCGGTGTCGAGCTGACCCGGCAGCAGCTCGGCCGACGGCTCCTTGGTGATCGACGCCACCGGGATGGGCGCGGTCTCCCCACGCGACTCCGCATCGGCGTTGCGCCACCGGGACAGTGCCCAGACCATGGTCTTGGGGACGTCCTTGAGGGGCGCAAAGCCACCGACCGAATCGCCGTAGATGGTCGAGTACCCGACCGCGAGCTCGCTCTTGTTCCCGGTGGCAAGCACCAGGTGCCCGTGCTCGTTGGACAGGCCCATCAGCGTCGTCCCGCGGACCCGGGCCTGCAGGTTCTCCTCCGAGAGCCCCGTGAGCTCGACCGACCGGAGGAACGCGTCCACCACCGGCGCGATCGGGACCGTGGTGAAGACCAGACCAGTTCGCTCCGCGAGGTCGTGGGCGTCCGAGCGCGAGTGGTCGGAGGAGTAGGAGCTCGGCATCGAGACGCCGTGCACGTTCTGCGCTCCGAGCGCGTCGCAGGCGATCACCGCTGTCAGGGCGGAGTCGATGCCTCCGGACAGACCCAGCACCGCCGTGACGAAGCCGTTCTTCCTCGCGTAGTCCCGCAGCGCCGTCACCAGGGCGGCGTAGACCTCCGCCTCGTCGTCTAGGCGAGGTGCGATGTCGGCGCTGACCGGCTCGTACGCCGGCAGCGGCTGGTCGCTGACCACTACCCGGTGGATCGTCGTTGCCGTGCGGTCGGGTGCCGCGACGTCACTGTCCTCGTCGGCCGCGGTGGTGCGGCCGACGGGCAGGTCCAGGTCGACGACGAGCAGGTGCTCCTCGAACTGAGGTGCGCGGGCGAGCACCTCGCCGTCGGCCGCCACGACGACAGAGTCGCCGTCGAACACCAGCTCGTCCTGACCGCCGACCATGTTGACGTAGGCCAGCGCGCAGCCGGCGCCGGCCGCCCGGCGCCGCACCAGGTCGAGGCGGGCGTCGTCCTTGTTGCGCTCGTAGGGGGAGCCGTTGATGACGAGGAGGAGGCCTGCGTGGGCCTCGCGGGCCTCGGCGACCGGCCCCCCCTCCTGCCAGATGTCCTCGCAGATCGCCACGGCCACGTCGACGCCACGGACCCGGGCGACCGTCAGGGAGGTGCCCGGTACGAAGTACCGGTACTCGTCGAAGACCCCGTAGTTCGGGAGATGGTGCTTGGCGTAGCGCGCGACCAGTCGACCTCCGTGCAGCAGCCCGGCGGCGTTCTGCGGAGCTCCCTTCGGAGTGCCGAGCACGGGGAGG
The DNA here is from genome assembly GCA_026786145.1 of Spirochaetaceae bacterium. GTDB lineage: Bacteria > Actinomycetota > Actinomycetes > JACCUZ01 > JACCUZ01 > JAJAYQ01. The sequence continues at coordinate 6,154 of JAJAYQ010000121.1, forward strand.
GCGTCGGGGGCACCGTCGAGGAAGCCGAGCACGACGAGCAGGTCGCCGAGCCCGTCCTCGTCGAGCCGGCGGGCGACGTCGATCAGCATGGCCCTGGATGCGTCGACGAAGGACCGTCGGAGGGCCAGGTCCTCGACCGGATATCCGGTGAGCCCCATCTCCGGGAACCCGACGACGTGCGCACCCGCCTCGGCGGCCTCGCGGGCGACCCGCAGCACCACATCGGCATTCCCTTCGAGGGCGCCGACGGTCGGGTTGGTCTGGGCGAGAGCGAGTCGCAACTGTGCCACCCGACGAGCCTAGTGAGAGCTCGCCGCCCGGGGTGGCTGCTCGGGGTCCTTCCCGGGAGGGGTGCCAGGGTCGGCGTGTAGCCGGGTGGCCAGTCCCGCCATCCGTTCGCGCAGCCATGACGTCATCGACTCCGCAGTCATGGGCCGGGCCAGGAAGTAGCCCTGGACCAGGTCGCAACCGAGGTCCTGGAGGATTCGCCAGCTCCCTTCGTCCTCCACCCCCTCGGCCACGACGTCGAGGCCGAGATCGTGGCCCAGGCGGATGACGGCGCGTACGACGGCGAGGTCCTCGGCCTGCTCCGAGAGGTGGCGGACGAAGGTCCGGTCGATCTTCACCTCGTGCACCGGCAGGCTGCGCAACCGGGTCAGCGAGGAGTAGCCGGTGCCGAAGTCGTCGATGGAGATCGACAGGCCCAGGTCCACCAGCCGCTCGAGCGCGTGCACGGCTCGCTCCGGGTCGGCCACGATGGCGCTCTCCGTCACCTCGAGCTTGAGCATCGAGGCGGGGAGCCCGGCCTGGACGAGGACCCGTGCCACCGAGTCGGCGAGTTCCGGCTCGAGCAGGTTGCGTGCGGAGATGTTCACGGCCATCAGCACCGGCGTACCGGCGTCGCGCCACGCCACGCACTGCCGGACGGCCGTCTCGACGACGAAGCGGGTGAGCGGCTTGATCAGCCCGGTGTGCTCGGCCAGCGGGATGAACTCGTCGGGGGGGACCTGGCCCCACACCGGGTGGTTCCAGCGCAGCAACGCCTCCACGCACGCGATCTGACCGGTCGCCGGGTCGGCCTGGGGCTGGTAGTGGACCTCGAGCGTGCCGGCATCCAGCGCCCTGGCCAGGTCACCGATCAACGACAGGCGGCGCGAGCTGTAGGGGTCGCGGTCGGGGGAGTAGCGGGCGACCCCGCTCAGGCCGCGCTTCGCGTCGTACATCGCGACCTCGGCGTGGCGCAGGAGTGCCGTCGACGCCGTCGATCCCGCTGCGGCGCCGCCCGCGGTCGTGACCGAGATCCCGATGCTGGCCGTCACGTCGAGGGTCACCTCACCGAGGACGAACGACCGTCCGATGTCGCGGGTGATGCGCGCGACCATGCCTTCGACGTGCACGTCCTCCCCGCCGAGCAGGACGGCGAACTCGTCACCTCCGAGCCGGGCGACGACGGTCTCGTCCCCCTCCAGCGCCCGGAGCCGCCGCCCGATGTCCTGCAGCAGGCGGTCGCCGACGTCGTGGCCGAGGGTGTCGTTGACCTCCTTGAAGCGGTCGATGTCCATCAGGAGCACGGCGACAGGGCCGTCGCCCTCCAGCCGGCGCGCAAGCCGCTGCTGGAAGCAGAGCCGGTTGGGCAGGCCGGTGAGCGGGTCGTGCAGCGCGAGGTGCTCGGTCTCGGATGCCGCCGCCCGCACCCGCTCGACGAGCGCCGCGTTGGCCAGCGCGACACCTGCGTTCCCGGCGAGCGCCTCGAACAGGCGGGCGTCATCCGCGTCGAACGTGCTGATGTCGTCGAGGCGGTCGGCGACCAGGAGGACGCCGATGATGTCCCCGCCGTCGCGCAGCGTCGCTGCCATGCCGTCGACGTGGCCCGCGTCGCGCAGCTCCCGGTGCGCACCGCTGTCACCGCCCCTCGGCAGGCGTACCGCGGTGCCGGTCGCGGCCGGTGCCCACCACGCGCCGGGCGGCACCTGGTCCAGATCGCCGTGCAGGACGACCTCTGCGTGCCGCGCGCGCAACAGCTCGCGGGCCTGCGCGGACACCGTCTCCGGCACCGACTCGTCACGCATCGCCTGGTCCACCGAGCGGGTGAATCGGTAGAGCAGCTCGAGGCGGCTGTACCGCATGCGCTGCCGGTGGTAGCCGCGGTAGAGCAGGACGCACAGCGTGCCCGCGACGGCCAGCAGGACCAGTGCGTTGCTGTCCCGACGGAGCAGCAGGGCCGTGACGAGGGCGAGGTCGGTGACCACGACGGTGCCGATCACCGCCCAGGCAAGCGTCCGTCCGAGCGCCCGAGGGTCCCAGGCCGACTGACGCAGGCTGATGATCACGAACAGCGCCAGGTTGCTGGTGAGGTCGGCAGCCACGGTCGCCGCGAGCGCCGCGAGCCAGCTCGCCGGTGAGAGGTCGGCCGCGTCGGCCCCGAGGACGCCGAGGGTCAGGACGAAGACCAGAGCGGCCAGCGAGACCTGCATCAGCGCGGACCCCACGTTGAACGCGACCTTGATGGGCGGGAGCCGGGTGAGCACGGCGTGGGTGAAGAGGATGCCCGCGAGCGCGGCGAGGACGAGCTCGTCCAGCGGAAGGAAGAACAGCCCGAGCACCAGCGGCGCCTGGCTGAAGGTCAGGCTGTGGTTGTCGCGGCCGAAGGGCAGGTGGACGGCGAACCGCTCGCTGAGCGCGAACAGCACGGCCAGCACCGGCCACCACAGGTGAGGCTCCAGCTCGGGCAGTGACAGGCCCTGCCACCACAGGACTCCTCCTGCGGCCGCGAGGCACGCGCTGAGCAGCCAGATCAGCCGATCAGGCTGCCCCCGGTGGATCGACACGTCCCGAGTGTGGGGCATAGCGACCCGTCACGCGTGCCTATGGGGCTTTTTCGCCCGTATGCCCGGGTGTCCTCAGTTCCAGGAGGCTCCGGACTTGGTGGCGACGACGGCGTTCCAGGAGGCACCGGCCTTGGTCGTCGTCTTGTTCCAGGAGGCTCCGGCGGAGTCCGAGGCAGTGATCCCGAGGCCGGTGAGCAGGACGACGGCGAGGGCGAGGGCCAGGGCGGCGAGCAGGGCCACAACAACTCGGGGCGCAACGGTGGGCAGGGCGCGGACGGCGCTGGTGGTCATGGACTTCTCCGGTCGTCTGGGCCCCCGGCCGGGGGCCGTCCCTCCCATGATCGGCAGGCGCGACCCTCGCGGGCCCCACGCCGTGTCGAGGGTTGGGCAAAGGATCGTTGCGTAACCTCTCGGAAACACCCGCCCGGCACGATGCGGGCATGGACAAGCAGCAGGAGTTCGTGCTCCGGACGCTGGAGGAACGGGAGATCCGCTTCGTGCGGCTCTGGTTCACCGACGTGCTCGGCTACCTGAAGTCCGTCGCCGTCGCCCCCGCCGAGCTCGAAGGTGCCTTCGACGAGGGCATCGGCTTCGACGGCTCGGCCATCGAAGGCTTCGCCCGGGTGTACGAGTCGGACATGCTCGCCAAGCCCGACCCGAGCAGCTTCCAGATCCTGCCGTGGCGCTCGGAGTCGCCGGGCACCGCGCGGATGTTCTGCGACATCCTGATGCCCGACGGGACCCCGTCGTACGCCGATCCGCGCCAGGTGCTCAAGCGGACCCTCGCCAAGGCGGCTGAACGCGGCTTCGCGTTCTACACCCATCCCGAGATCGAGTTCTTCCTCTTCAGCGGGGCGCCGACGCAGGGTCAGCCGCCGGTCCCGGTCGACCAGGGCGGCTACTTCGACCACATCGCCCACGGGACGGGCCACGACTTCCGTCGCGAGGCGATCACCATGCTCGAGTCGATGGGCATCTCGGTGGAGTTCAGCCACCACGAGGGTGCACCCGGGCAGCAGGAGATCGACCTGCGGTACGCCGACGCACTCTCCACGGCCGACAACATCATGACCTTCCGCCACGTCATGAAGCAGGTGGCGCTCTCGCAGGGTGTCTACGCGTCCTTCATGCCCAAGCCGCTCACCGACCACCCGGGCTCAGGCATGCACACGCACCTGTCCCTCTTCGAGGGGGAGCGCAACGCCTTCTACGAGGCGGGGGCGAAGTATCAGCTCTCCAAGGTCGCCCGGTCGTTCATCGCGGGGCTGCTGAACCACGCCGGCGAGATCACGGCGGTGACCAACCAGTGGGTCAACTCCTACAAGCGACTCTCCGGTGGCGGGGAGGCCCCGGCCTACGTCTCGTGGGGCCACAACAACAGGTCGGCGCTCGTGCGGGTGCCGATGTACAAGCCGGCCAAGGGTCAGTCCACCCGCGTCGAGCTGCGCTCCCCGGACAGCGCCTGCAACCCCTATCTCGCCTTCGCGGTGATCCTGGCCGCGGGCCTCAAGGGCATCGAGGAGGGCTACGACCTGCCCGACGGGGCCGAGGACGACGTGTGGTCGCTGACCGACGGGGAGCGTCAGGCGATGGGGCTCGCCCCGCTGCCGGCCAGCCTGTCCGAGGCCATCCGCGCCATGGAGAGCAGCGAGCTCGTCGCCGAGACCCTGGGCGAGCACGTCTTCGACTTCTTCCTGCGCAACAAGCGCGCCGAGTGGGCCGACTACCGCCGCCAGGTGACGGCGTTCGAGCTGGACCGCTACCTCTCGGTGCTGTGAGCCCGTCGGCTCCGCGGCTGCTCGTCGTTCAGCACGAGGCGGGTACCGGGCCTGGTTGGTGGGGCGGTTGGCTCGCCGAGGCGGAACTCGAGCTCGTCACCTGCCATCCGTACGCCGGCGAGGACCTGCCACCCGTCACCGCGTACGACGGGGTGCTGGTGCTCGGGGGCGCCATGGGGCCCAGCGACGACGTTGCGTGCCCGTGGCTGCCGTCGACCCGGACCCTGCTCGCCGACGCGGTCGCCGCCGCCGTGCCCACCTTCGGCATCTGCCTGGGTGCCGAGCTGCTCGTGGTGGCGTGCGGCGGCACGGTGCGCCGTGGCGCGGGCGGGCCCGAGCTGGGAGTGCTGGAGATCGAGATGGCCGCGGCCGCCGCCGGCGATGCGGTGCTCTCGGCGCTGCCCGCGCGGCCGCGGGTCGTGCAGTGGCACTGGGAGGAGATGGCCGACCTGCCGCCCGGTGCCGTCGAGCTCGCGTCGTCGGAGGCCTACCGGCACCAGGCCTTCCGACTCGGCTCGGCAGCCTGGGGCGTGCAGGGTCATCCCGAGGTGACCCCGGACATCGCCACGACGTGGGCCCGCGAGGACGCGCCGCTGCTGGTGGCCGCAGGGCGGGCAGCCGGAGGACTGGTGGCCGAGGTGACCGACGCCGCCGATGAGCTGTCGCGGACCTGGCGCCCGGTGGCCGAGGCGTTCGCTGCCGTCGTCCGCGAGCACGCCGCCGGGCGTCGTCCCCGCTAGCGTTGGCGCCGTGACCCTCGGGGCTGGCAGGGCAGCGAGCGCCCGACTGGCCCGTGCCGGGTTCACCGAGCCGGAACGGGCGGCGGCCGCTCTCGACACACCTCTGCTGGCCCCTCTGATGGCCGACGACGAGGTCATGGGCGCCTTGGCGGCGACTGCCGACCCGGACGACGCGTTGCAGGGCCTGCGGCGCGTGATCGCTGCCGAGCAGACCCCCGAGGGCCTCGTTGCTGCCCTGCGGGAGGACCACCTGCTGCGGGACGGCCTGTTCGCGGTGCTCGGTGCCAGCCCGGCCCTGGCCGAGCACCTGGTGCGCTACCCGGGACGGTGGCGGCTGCTGGCAGCAGGCGCGGGGGTCCGGCCCACCGCACACGGGCTGCGACAGACCGTGCTGAGGGCCGTCGGTGCCGACCCCGCAGGGGCAGCGCCGGTCGCCGCCGGTGCCGTCCCCGCTGCCGTCGACGCGCTGCGTGTCGCCTACCGGGACGCGTTGCTGGGCCTCGCCGCACGCGACGTGGGCGGAGCGCTCGAGGTCGCCGACGTAGCCGCCGAGCTGGCCGACCTCGCGGCCGCGACGCTTGAAGGTGCCCTGGCCATCGCCCGCGCGGAGGTGGGCGAGGCGGCCGCCGGCTGCCGGCTCGCCGTCGTGGCGATGGGCAAGTGCGGCGGCCGTGAGCTGAACTACATGAGCGACGTCGACGTGGTCTTCGTGGCGGAGCCGGCCGTCCACCCCGACGGCAGCCTGGCCGAGGAGGGCGCGGCCCTGCGTACGGCTACCGCTATGGCCGTCGCCCTGATGAGGGCCTGCGCGGTGACGACCGCGGCGGGGACCATCTGGCCGGTGGACGCCGCCCTGCGACCGGAGGGCAAGGCCGGTCCGCTGGTGCGGACCCTCGCCAGCCACGTCGCGTACTACGAGCGGTGGGCGAAGACGTGGGAGTTCCAGGCACTGCTCAAGGCCAGGCCGGTGGCCGGTGACATGGACCTCGGCCTCGCCTACGTGGCCGCGGTCGGCCCGATGGTGTGGCGGGCGGCCGAGCGCCCCGACTTCGTGACCGACGTCCAGGAGATGCGCCGCCGCGTCGAGCAGTCCCTGCCGGCGGCCGAGAGCCGGCGGGAGCTGAAGCTGGGCCCGGGCGGCCTGCGCGACGTGGAGTTCGCGGTGCAGCTCCTGCAGCTCGTCCACGGCCGTACGGACGACAAGGTCCGCAGCCAGAACACCCTGGAGGCGCTCGAGGCGCTCTCGACCTACGGCTACGTCGGGCGGGCCGACGCGGCCGAGCTGGACCGGGCGTACCGCTTCCTGCGCTCCGTCGAGCACCGCCTCCAGCTGTACCGGCTCCGCCGCACCCACGTCATGCCGGACGACCCGGTCGAGCTGCGTCGGTTGGGCAGGTCGCTGGGCATGCGCAAGGCGCCGGTCGAGGAGCTGGAGACGGAGTGGCGGCGGCACGCCCGCGAGGTGCGCCGCCTGCACGAGAAGCTCTTCTACCGGCCGCTGCTGAGCTCGGTCGCCCGCCTCGCCTCCGAGGAGGCGCGACTCACCCCGGACGCCGCCCGCTCGCGTCTCGTCGCGCTGGGCTACGAGGACCCGGTCGGCGCTTTGCGTCACCTCGAGGCGTTGACCGAAGGCGTGAGCAGACGGGCAGCGATCCAGCGCACCCTCCTGCCGGTGCTTCTCGGCTGGTTCGCCGACGCCCCCGACCCCGACGGCGGGCTGCTTGCGTTCCGCCGACTCAGCGACGCGCTGGGCACCACTCCGTGGTACCTCCGACTGCTGCGGGACGAGGGTGCGGTGGCCCAGCGGTTGGCGGTGCTGCTCGCCAGCAGCCGCTACGCGGTGGACCTGCTCGCCCGCGCACCGGAGGCAGTCCGGCTCCTGGCCGACGACGAGGACCTCGTCCCGCGCTCCCGCTCGCATTTGGCCGGGGAGCTCTCGACGTCGTTGTCGCGGCACGAGGATGCGGAATCGGCGGTGGCCCTGGCCCGGGCCGTTCGCCGACGCGAGCTGTTTCGCGTCGCGACTTCCGACCTCCTCGGGGTGGCGTCGGTCGAGCAGGTCGAGGAAGCCCTGACCGACGTCGCAGCCGCCACCATCGAGGCGGCGCTGGACGTGGCGACCCGCGCGGTGGAGACGACCCGGGGAAGTGCGCTGCCGACCCGCCTCGCGATCGTGGCGATGGGCCGGTTCGGGGGGCACGAGCTGGGCTACGCGAGCGACGCCGACGTCCTGTTCGTGCACGACCCGCTCCCGGGCGCCGATGACCGGGACGCCTCCGATGCCGCGCACGCCGTGGTGGGGGAGCTGCGGCGCCTGCTCGCCGTGCCGTCCCCCGACCCGCCCCTGGTGGTCGACGCGAACCTGCGCCCCGAGGGCCGGCAGGGACCGCTGGTGCGCACGATCGCGTCGTACGCCGCCTACTACGAGCGGTGGTCCCACGCCTGGGAGAGCCAGGCGCTGCTGCGAGCCGAGCCGGTGGCCGGCGACATCGAGCTGGGGAAGCAGTTCGTCGAGCTCGTCGACCCGTTGCGCTACCCCGCGGCGGGGCTCGACGAGGCCGACGTGCGCGAGATCCGCCGCATCAAGGCCAGGGTGGAGGCCGAGCGGCTCCCGCGAGGCGCCGACCCGGCCCTCCACACGAAGCTGGGTCCCGGTGGGCTCGCCGACGTGGAGTGGACGGTGCAGCTCCTGCAGCTGCGCCACGGCGCAGGCGTGCCCGGGTTGCGGACGACACGCACGCTCCTCGCGCTGGGCGCAGCGGCGGAGGCAGGGCTGCTGGAAGCGGCGCAGGCGGACGTCCTGGCACACGCGTGGCGGACTGCGAGCCGCGTGCGCAACGCGGTCCTGCTGGTAAGCGGCCGGCCGGGCGACAGCGTGCCTACCGACCTGCGCGAGATGTCCGGCGTGGCGCGCGTCCTCGGCTACCCTCCGGGCGCGGCCGGAGTCATGGTCGAGGACTACCGGCGGGCAACTCGACGGGGGAGAGCCGTGGTGGACGGGGTGTTCTACCGGTGACGCCCTCGGCAGCGGGATCCGCACGTCCCTCCTACCGCCAGGTGCTGCGCAACCGTGAGTTCCGCGGGCTCGTGATCGCCCAGGTCACCAGCGAGCTGGGTGACCACATCGCCCGGGTTGCCCTGGCGTCGCTGATCCTCAAGCGCACCGACAGTGCGTTCCTCGCCGTCCTCGCGTTCGTCGTCAGCTTCGTGCCGGCCGTCTTCGGGTCCGCGTTGCTGGGCGCCCTTGCCGACCGCCTCCCGCGCAAGGTGCTCCTGCTCGCGTGCGACCTCGCGCGAGCGGTTGTCGTCGGCGTCATCGCGCTGGTCGCGGTGGACTCGACACCGATCTGGGTCCTGCTGCTCCTGCTGCTGGTCGCCGAGACGTTCACGGCACCGTTCGTCGCGGCCTCCCGCGCCGTCCTTCCCGACGTGCTGCCCGACGCGCGCGAGTGCCTTGTCGGGAGCGGGCTGATGCGGGTGATGTTCCAGGTGGACCAGGTCCTGGGCATCCTGGCCGCCGGGATCGTCATCGTCCTGGTGGGGGAACGGGCCGGCCTGCTGCTGGACGTGGCGAGCTTCCTGGTCTCTTTCCTCGTGCTCGCGGTGACGCTCCGGTGGCGCCGCGCGTCCCGACGGGCGCCCGTCGAGGGCGACGGTCGGCGCAGCCTGCTCGACGACTTCCGCGAGGGCTGGCACAGCGTGTTCGACAACCCGGCCCTGCGGGCGCTCGTGCTCCTCGGGTGGGGCGCGGCGGTGTTCCTCGTGGCACCGGAGGCGGTGGCGCTGGCGTACGCCCGTGAGGACGGCGCCGGGCCTGCTGTCGGGGCCGCGCTCATGGCCAGCCTGCCCGCCGGCGCGGCCCTGGGGGCGCTGCTCGTGGCGCGGCTCGACCCGATGCGCCAGGTCGGGCTGATCGTCCCGCTCGCCGTCATGGCCTGCGCACCGCTGCTGCTGACCAGCCTGGCGCCGCCGTGGGAGGCGACGCTGCCGCTCTGGTTCGTCGCTGGTCTGTCGCAGGGCTTCATGGTGCCGCTGCTGACAACGGTCAACCTGGTCAGCCCGGCCGAGCTGCGGGGGCGGGTCAACGGCCTGGCCGGCGCCGGCTTCAGCACGATCACCGCGGTCACCTTCCTGCTCGCGGGGGCGATGGCCGACCTGGCCTCCCCGGCGGTGGCCGTCACCGTCGCCGCCGTGGTCGGCCTGGCCCTGGTCGGGGTCGCGCACCGCGCCTGGCCCACCGGCGAGCTGCGGCGGGTCGCGGGGCGCCTCTACTCCGCCGAGTGACCCGCCCGACACGCTCATTGCGGGACAATCGGGCCAAAAGTACACACCGGTCGCCGTGGTCCGGCAGACTTGAGGTTCCCTGCCCCTCGCGAGAAGAGTTCCCGAAGACATGCGCTCTGCCCGCCGTACGTCCTTCAGCCGGCTGCTCGGCGTCCTGCTGACCGTGGTCCTCGTCGGCGTCGTGCTGCCCGCTGCGCCCGCCTCGGCCGTCGACGTGAGGATCGACACCCGGATCTTCGGGGTCCACGACGGCGGGATGTCGTCCGTGTCCAGCGGCACCGTCGGGTCGCTGCGTCTCTGGGACGTCGGCACCACGTGGCGGGACATCGAGACGTCTCCGGGCAGCTACGACTTCGCCCGGTTGGACGGGATGGTCACGGCCGCCCAGGCCCGCAACGTCGAGGTCACGCTGGTGCTCGGCATGACACCCGACTTCTACGCCCCCGCCGACGGCGGCGCCACGTCCAACCCCGCGGACCTCGGCGCGTGGGCGCGCTACGTGACAGCGGTCGTGAGCCGTTACCAGTCCTTCAACGGCAAGCGAGGCATCCACGCCTACCAGGTGTGGAACGAGGCGAACGTCAAGAGCTTCTGGACCGGGTCGCCGGTCCAGATGGCGGCATTGACCAAGGCGACCTGGAACGCGGTCAAGGCGGTCGACAAGGCTGCGATCGTGGTCGGGCCGGCGTTCGCGGCCCGCATCGCCGAGCAGACCCGGGGGATCGGCTTCTTCTACTACATCAAGATCAACGGGATCGCCGTGTGGCGCTATCTCGACGTGATCTCGCTCAACCTCTACCCG
>JAJAYQ010000122.1 GCA_026786145.1 Spirochaetaceae bacterium
CAGGCCGACGTCGCGAGGGCCGACTGGGACGAGCGCATCGGGCGTCGCACCGGCGCGGGCGAGCGGGACCTGACCCTCCCGCCCCCCGCGGGTCTGCGGGCAGCGTCCGGCCGCGGTCAGGTGACCCTCGACTGGGACCCGGTGCCGGGGGCGGTGGGCTACCTCGTCCATCGGGCGACGGAGGAGGGGGGGCCGTTCGAGGTCGTCGACCACGGAGGGAACGACGTGCTTGCGGTCCCGCACCCGCCCTACGTCGACACGTCGGGTGAGCGAGGTCGCGACTACTGGTACGCCGTGGCAGCCCTGCCCGACGTGTCCCGGGTCGGCGAGCTGTGTGACCCGGTGCCGGCGACGGCCGCGACAGGGGGTGGACCGGCGACCGTTGGGGTGCATGTCGACGCGATGGGGATCCTCGGTCCACTCCGGCGGCCGTGGCGCCCGATGATCGGCTCGGAGCACCTGAGCCTGCTGCTGTCAGAGGACGAGGTCGGCGGGCGCCCGATCGGCGCCGAGCTGGGTGAGGCGCTCCGTTGGATGCACGACGAGCTGGGCGTCGAGACGGTGCGGGCGCACGGCATCCTCTGCGACGACCTCGGTGTCTACCGCGAGGTCGACGGCGAGCCGGTGCACGACTTCACGGGCATCGACACGGTCTACGACGAGGTCGTCGGCCTCGGGCTCAGACCGGTGGTGGAGCTGTCATACATGCCGCACGACCTGGCCAGCGACCCGTCCAGGACGGTCTTCGCCTACGAGGGGATCATCTCCCCGCCCCGGGACTGGGAGCGCTGGTCTGATCTCGTCACCGAACTGACCGCACACCTGGTTGCACGGTACGGCCTCGAGGAGGTCCGCGACAGGTGGAGCTTCGAGGTGTGGAACGAGGCGAACCTCGATGTCTTCTGGAGCGGTACCAGCGAGGACTACCTCAGGCTGTACGACGTGAGCGCTGCCGCCGTCAGGTCCGTGGACCCGGGGCTGGTCGTCGGGGGGCCGAGCTCGGCCGCAGCCCAGTGGGTCGAGCTGCTGCTGGAGCACGTCGAGACCTCAGGTGCCCCGGTGGACTTCGTGTCGACGCACACCTACGGCAGCCCCCCGCTGGACCTGCGGCCCATCCTGTCCCGCCACGACCGGGCGGACGCGGGCATCTGGTGGACCGAGTGGGGACCGGGGTCCCAGCATTTCCACCAGGTCGGTGACAGCGTGTTCGCGGCGACCTTCCTGCTCGACGGGATGGCCTCGAGCATGGGGCGCATCGACGCCCTCTCCCACTGGGTGGCCTCGGACCACTTCGAGGAGCTCGGTCGCCCGCAGCGGTTGGCGCACGGTGGCTTCGGCCTGCTCACGATCGGAAACCTGCGCAAGCCCCGGTGGTGGGCGATGGCGCTGCTGGACCGCTTGGGTGACTCCCGGCTCGACGCCTCGCTGGTGGGTGACGGAGGTGGCGGTCTCGTGTCGGCGCTGGCCGCTCGTGACGACGACGGTGCGGTGGGAGTGCTGGTGTGGAACAGCACGCTGGACCAGAGCCGGATCGGTGGTGACGACCTGCTGGCTCGCGACGTGACCGTCACCGTGACCGGCCTGGCGCCCGGGTCGTACACGGTGGCGCACTGGCGGGTCGACGAGCAGCACAGCAACGTGTTCGCGGCCTGGCGGGAGCTCGGTGGTGCGGATCGCGACTGGCCCACCGGGTCCGAGTGGGACGTGCTCCGGACGAGCGACGCGCTCGCCGAGCTCGAACCGGCCCGTCACGGGGAGGTCGGCGCCGACGGGACCACCGAGGTCTCGTTCGTGCTGCCCCAGCCGGGCATCTCCTACCTCTCGATCGCGGCGGTACCGGCAGCCCACTAGCCTCTCCCGGTGCGCGCCGTGGTCTTCGAGGAGTTCGGCGGGCCGGCCACCGTGCGCGACGTGCCCGACCCCGTCCCCGCCCCCCATGGTGCCGTCGTCCGCGTCGGGGCCACCGGCCTGTGCCGCAGCGACTGGCACGGCTGGGCGGGCCACGACCGCACCATCTCCCTGCCGCACGTGCCCGGGCACGAGCTGGCCGGCGTCGTCGAGACCGTCGGCAAGGACGTGCGCGGCTGGCGGACCGGCGACCGGGTGACGGTCCCCTTCGTCTGCGCGTGCGGGACGTGTGGGCAGTGCGCGAGCGGGAACCACCAGGTCTGCGAGCGCCAGACGCAGCCAGGTTTCACCGGATGGGGGTCGTTCGCCGAGCTGGTTGCGCTCGACCACGCCGACGTCAACCTGGTCAGGCTCCCGGACGCGGTCGACGCCGTGGCCGCGGCGGGGCTGGGCTGCCGGGTCGCGACCGCCTACCGGGCGGTGGTTGCCCAGGGCGGGGTACGCCCCGGCCAGTGGGTAGCGGTGCACGGGTGCGGTGGCGTCGGGCTGTCCGCTGTGATGGTGGCCGTGGCGGCCGGCGCCCGGGTGGTGGCGGTCGACGTCTCGCCCACGGCGTTGGACCTGGCGCGGTCGATGGGGGCGGAGGTGACGGTGCACGCCGGTGCGGACGGCCGCCAGGATGCGGTGGCGGTAGTCCGCGAGGTCAGCGCCGGCGGCGCCCACGTCTCCCTGGACACCCTCGGCAGCGAGGCCACCTGCGCCGCCTCCGTCCGTTGCCTGCGCCCGCGCGGACGCCACGTGCAGGTGGGTCTGCTTCCGCCCGACCTGGGCCACCCGACGATCCCGATGGCCCGGGTCATCGCCCTCGAGCTGGAGATCGTGGGAAGCCATGGGATGGCGGCCCACGACTACGGTGAGCTGCTCTCGCTCGTGGCCTCGGGTCGGCTGCGACCCGACCTGCTCGTCACCCGGCGGCTCCGGCTCGACGAGGCCGGCCCGGCTCTGGCCGCCATGGGCGAGCCGGGCTACCCGGCCGGAGTGACCGTCGTCCTGCCCTAGATTGGGTGTGCGCGTTCCGACGGAGGGGAAGTGTCCCGCTCATGGTCGACTTCGAGCTCAAGCATCCCGGTGGCACGTTGCCGCTTCCCATGAACCAGGCGACGGAAGGGCCCTCGGGCCTGGAGATCTCGTCCCTGCTCAAGGAGACGGGCTTCGTCACCCTGGACTCCGGCTTCGTCAACACCGGATCGTGCGCGTCGGCGATCACCTTCATCGACGGTGACGCGGGCATCCTGAGGTACCGCGGTTACCCCATCGACCAGCTCGCCGAGAGCGCTTCGTTCCTCGAGGTCTCCTACCTCCTCATCTACGGCGAGCTGCCGACGCAGAGCGAGCTCGAGGGCTTTACGGACCGGATCCGGCACCACACGCTGCTTCACGAGGACCTGCGCCGGTTCTTCGACGGCTTCCCCCGCGACGCGCACCCGATGGCCGTGCTGTCCTCCGCGGTGAGCGCCCTCTCGACCTTCTACCAGGACAGCCTGGACCCCTTCGACCACGACCACGTCGAGATGTCGACGGTCCGGCTGATGGCGAAGCTGCCGACCATCGCGTCCTACGCCTTCAAGAAGTCGGTCGGGCAGCCGCTGCTCTACCCCGACAACTCGATGGGCTACGTCGAGAACTTCCTGCGGATGACCTTCGGGGTCCCTGCCACGCCGTACGAGGTGGACCCGACCGTCGCCAAGGTGCTCGACATGCTGTTCGTCCTGCACGCCGACCACGAGCAGAACTGCTCGACGTCGACCGTCCGACTGGTCGGCTCGAGCAACGCCAACCTCTTCGCCTCCGTCTCGGCCGGGGTCAACGCCCTCTTCGGCCCCTTGCACGGCGGTGCCAACCAGGCGGTCCTCGAGATGCTCGAGGGCATCCACCAGGACGGCGACGACGTCGACGCCTTCGTGCGGCGGGTGAAGGACAAAGAGCCGGGGACAAAGCTGATGGGCTTCGGCCACCGGGTCTACAAGAACTACGACCCTCGGGCGGCCATCGTGAAGAAGGCGACCAGGGACGTCCTGGAGAGCCTGGGCAAGCCCGACCCCCTGCTCGATGTCGCCATGCGCCTCGAGGAGGTCGCGCTCGCCGACGACTACTTCCTCGAGCGGCGCCTCTACCCCAACGTCGACTTCTACACCGGGGTGATCTACAAGGCGATGGGGTTCCCCGCCCCGATGTTCACCGTGCTCTTCGCGCTGGGTCGCCTTCCGGGCTGGATCGCCCAGTGGCGCGAGATGATCGAGGACCCGGCGACCAAGATCGGCCGGCCGCGTCAGGTCTACGTCGGCAGCCCGGAGCGGCCCTTCGTGGCGGTCGGGGACCGCTGAGCCCCGTCGGGCGGCTTTACTCCGACCGGCCACCCGCCGATGAGGCAGAAGGAGTGGCCGACGCCGGAAGGACGTGATCGTGGCGACGCAGCACAAGCGCGCCATCAGCTGGACCTTCGACGTCGCCGTCATGGTCGCGGGCGCTCTCCTCGGTGCGGCCGGCCTGGTCGGGATGTTCGGCCACTTCGACTCCCACTGGATCGTGGCACTGCTGCTGGGGCCGCCGCTCATCGTGGTGATGGCCCGGTTCCCGCTGGTGCTGAGCCGGTCCTTCACAGGCATCGAGGTGGGCTTCGAGTCGGCCGTGCTGGTTTTCCTGGCCAGCTACGACGGTGGACAGGGTGCCCTGGCGGTGTGGTTCGTGGGCCAGGTCATCTCCCAGGCGACGACGGCCAAGAGGGCGGACATCCGCATCTTCAACATCGGGGTCGGCACCGTCGCCGGGTCCGCAGCCCTGCTCGTGATGAACGCTGTCGGACCGCTGGGGGTGACCTCGGTGCGCGAGCTCGCTGCCGTGGGTCTCGGCTGCGCCGTCTTCTTCGGGATCGACTACTCGGCATCGGCGCTCTCGATCGCGTTGGAGGACCGCACCTCGGTGCCGCACGCGTTCCGGCAGAGTGCCGCGCTGGCGGCCCTGGGTGTGTTCGTCGCCATCGACAGCCTGGGCTACCTCGCCGCCCTGGTCGTGCGCCACCTCCCCGGGTGGCCCGGCACCCTGCTCGTCGTACCCATGGTCACCATCCTGGTCGCCACCCGTGCTCTCTCCCGTGGCACCGAGCACCAACGCCGCCTGCAGGCGCTCTTCGATGCCGCTGCGGAGGCCCAGGTCGCGCACACGCCGGCCGCGCTCGAGGAGCTGCTGCGCCGCAACGTCCGGGCCGCCGTCGCCCGGGGGGATGCGGACCTGCGCAGCGAGGGACCGATGGCCAAGGAGATCGGTGCCCGCGTCCGCACCGGGGTCGGGACCCGCTGGCTGGTCGCGCCGGCGGTGGACCGGGCCCGCGCCTCCGTCGAGGCCGACCAGAAGGCCATCGAGGCGCTGGCGACGGTCGGTGAGGAGGCCTTCGCCCGACTGGCCCTGACCGAGGAGATGGCCCATCTGGCCCGCCACGACGCTCTGACGTCGCTGCCCAACCGCACGCTCTTCCTCGACCGGGTCGAGCAGGCCGTGAACAGGTCCCGCCGTCACGGCACGACGCTCGCGGTGCTCTTCCTGGACCTCGACGGCTTCAAGGGTGTCAACGACCGCTTCGGCCACGCGGAGGGTGACGAGCTGCTCAAGCGGGTCGCGGAGCGCCTGGTCGAGTGCGTCCGCGACACCGACTCGGTGGCTCGACTCGGTGGCGACGAGTTCGCCGTCCTGGTGGAGAGCTTCGAGGGGGTGCGGGAGCTCGACGTCCTGTGCCAGCGAATGCTTGCGGCCCTGCGCCGTGACGTCACGATCCAGGGGCACGAGGTCGTCGTCGGGGCCAGCATCGGGGTTGCGATCGCGGACCCGCAGGACGACGCAGCCGGGCTGCTGCGGAACGCGGACATGGCGATGTACCGCGCCAAGGCCCTGGGGAAGGACCGATCCTTCGTCTACCAGCCCTCCTTGCGTGAGGACAACGTGCGCCGCTTGGAGCTGGTCGAGGCGCTGCGGCGAGGGATCGCCACCGAGCTGGTCGTGCACTACCAGCCGATCGTCGACCTGCACCTCGGCCGGGTGGACGGCATGGAGGCCCTGGTGCGGTGGGCGCGACCCTCCGGGCTCGTGCCCCCGGACACGTTCATCACCATCGCCGAGGAGAGCGGGCTCATCTCCGAGCTGGGGGAGCGCGTGCTGTCCCAGCTCGTGACGGACGCGCCGCGGCTGGTTGCAGCTGTGAGCCACCCGCTCAGCCTCGGCTGCAACATGTCCGCGCATCAGCTGCGCGACCCCGCCTTCCCCCGACTGGTCGGCGAGGCCGTCCGGTCACTCGGGGACAACACCCTCGTCCTGGAGATGACCGAGACCGTGGTCGTGGCCGACGACGACGAGAGCGCGCAGGCGCTGCTTCAGCTGAAGTCGATGGGTGCGTTGCTCGCGATCGACGACTTCGGCGTCGGGTTCTCCTCCATCGGCTACCTGCAGCACCTCCCGGTCGACATTCTCAAGATCGACCGAAGCTTCGTCCGTGACATCGACGTGATCCCCCGGGCGCGGGCACTGGTCGACGCCATCCTCGTCATGGGCGCGGCGCTGGACCTCCGGGTCGTCGCCGAGGGGATCGAGCGCGCCTCCCAGCTGGACCACCTCCGTCGGGCCGGGTGCCTCATCGGCCAGGGGTTCCTCTTCGGACGCCCCCAGGGCGTCGACGAGGCCGTGCGGAGGTTGCACGAGGGCGCGGCGCTCGTGCCCTTCGACCGGGCGCCGGGCGTCGTCGTCTGAGCGCCGACAAGCCGCATCGCTGGTCGAGGTGTAGAACCTGGGTTACGGTGGAATACCTACGGTGACGTAACCGTAGGTCCGCAACCGTCCCGGAGGCTTTCCCCCCATGACCGTCGTCGGCATTCCGTCCGCCACTTCGAAGCTGTCCCAGACCGACCTGCTGCGCGAGCTCGAGCCGGTGGTCGTCGAGAACCTCGAGCGTCACCTGCGCGTCGCCAAGGAGTGGATGCCCCACGAGTACGTGCCGTGGAGCCAGGGACGCGACTTCGACGGGGTCCTCGAGGGCGAGGCATGGGAGCCGGGCCAGTCCAAGCTGTCCGACGTCGCCCGGACCAGCATGATCGTCAACCTGCTCACCGAGGACAACCTGCCGAGCTACCACCACGAGATCGCGACCGTTTTCGGACGTGACGGGGCGTGGGGGACCTGGGTCCACCAGTGGACCGCGGAGGAGGGCCGGCACGCGATGGCGATCCGCGACTACCTCCTCGTCACCCGGTCCGTTGACCCGGTCGCCATGGAGCAGGCCCGGATGACCCACATGGGCGCGGGTTTCGAGTCCGCCAACCACGACGACCTGCTCCGGTCGCTGGCCTACGTCTCCTTCCAGGAGCTCGCGACCCGCATCTCGCACCGGAACACGGGAAAGATCACCCGGGACCCCGTCGCCGACCAGCTCCTGGCCCGCATCGCGCTCGACGAGAACCTGCACATGCTCTTCTACCGCAACCTGCTGGCAGCGGCCCTCGAGGTCGCCCCGAACCAGACGATGCGCGCCATCACCGAGGTCGTGAAGAGCTTCGAGATGCCGGGCAGCACCATCGAGGACTTCACCCGCAAGTCGGTCCAGATCGCTCTCGCCGGCATCTACGACCTGCGCATCCACCACGACGACGTCCTCGCCCCGGTTCTCCGCGCGTGGGGTGTGTTCGACGTCGCCGGTCTCGACGAGGAGGGCGAGAAGGCTCGGGACGAGCTCTCCTCCATCCTGGGCAGCCTCGACGAGGCGGCCGGCCGGTTCGAGGAGAAGCGCGACACCCACCACGCCAAGCTCAGCGCCCGCGGTCAGGAGTTCGAGACGGTCTAGACGGCCTTTCTATCCGGCCGCGGCCAGCCGGACGTGCACCCGGCCGGCCTCCACCTTCACCTCGAAGGCGTGGACAGGGGCCGTGGCAGGACCGCGGCGCACGGTGCCGTCTGCCAGCCGGAACACGCTGCCGTGCCACGGGCAGCGGATGCATGACCCGTCGTCCACCAGGTCGCCCTCGTGCAACGGGCCGGACAGGTGGCTGCACCGGTCGGAGAGCACCGAGATCCGCGACCCCTGCTTGACGACGACCAGCGCGACGTCGCCGAGCATCCGCTGTCGCGGCGTCGCGTCGTCGCCCAGGTCGTCGACGGCGCACAGGTCCTGCCAGCCCGGCGGTACGAGGTGGGGAACCTCCTCGGCATGGTTCGCGCCGGATGCCTGACGGAAGGACAGGTGCCCACCGAGGAAGCCGCCGAGACCCAGCAGACCGAGGCCGGTCCAGCCCAACGCCCGACCGTGCGCCTCGTTCCCGCGCAGGCGCTGCACCAGGGACAGGGCGTACGCCGCCAGCCCGGCGACGTTGGCGCCGGCGTGCACCAGCCCCACCCGCTGCTGCTGCTCGTGCAGCTCGGACCAGTCGGCCCAGCCGGTGACCGTCGCCGGGGCCGCGGAGGCGAGTCCGGTGGCGATCAGCACCCTCGCCGGCCGCTCGTTGCCGGGCATGAGGTCGAGCACGGAGGCCGAGGTGAGGGCACCGAGCGCCAGCTGGACGACCGTCGGATGGACCGGGTGGCCCAGCCACACGCCGTGCAGGGCGTCACGGACCGGGCCGGGGGCGAGGAGACGCTGCACCGCTTTGCGGACCGGGTCCACCGCGCGGTCCAGGGCGGTGGCGTCCTCGAGCACGGACACGGAATCGAAGGGCTGCATGCGCCCAGCCTGTCATCCCTTGGCGTCGGACCACCGCTTGACGACGGACACGTCCGCGACCAGCCCCACGGTGCTTCCGGCGGCCCACCTCGCGGCGGTGCCTGCAAGGACCTCCTCCAGGAGCAGCGCCACCTCGCCGGACATCGACTCCGGGGTGTGCACGAGCAGCTCGTCGTGCAGGCAGAGCACGATCTCGGCACCTGCAGGCAGCGCCGCCCGCACCGACACCGCCCACATCTTGAACACCTCCGCGGCCGCGCCCTGCACCACCGCGTTGCGGGCGAAGCGGCCACGACCGGCAACTGCCCCCGGCTCGGCGTCGGGGGGCAGCGGCCACATCCGCACCCGCCGCCCGCCGTACGTCCGCACGTCGACGCCCGACCGACCGCTCTCGTCGGCTGCGCGCAGGAACGCCATCGCCACCGGATAGGCGCGGTCGAGTCCTCGCAGGGCCTCACCGGCAGTGCCGGAGGTCTGTCCGTACATGGCCGCCAGCACCGCGACCTTGGCGGTCGGCCGGTCGCAGCCCAGCCGGGCCGCCACCGGGGCGTAGAGGTCAGGAGTGGCGGTGGCCGCCGCCAGCGAGCGGTCGCCCGACACGGCGGCCAGCACCCTGGGCTCGATCTGGCCGAGGTCTGCCCGGACCAGGACGTGGCCGGCCTCGGCGACGACTGCCGGACGCAGCTCGGCTGGCAGGTTGTGCAGGCCCGCCTGCGCGGTCATGCGGCCGGCCGCTCCGTCGCAGCCGGTCCACGCACCCCGCAACCTGCCGTCGGCCCCGACATGGCGGTCCAGCCAGCCGTAGCCGTACGTCGTGACGATGCGCTCTGCCTTCCGCCAGGCGATCAGCGCCGGCACCACGGGGTGGACCGCCCGCAGGGGCTCGAGCCGCCACGATCGGGTGTCGGGCACGTCGATCCCGACCCGGGCCAGCAGCTCGCGGACCTGCGCGGGGTTTCGCAGGTCGACCGTCGATGTGGCAGGCACGAGGTCCAGGACCCGCGCGTCGCGAGCGGTGCGCGCCGCAGCCGCCTGCCCGTCGTCGGCGGGTCGCGGCCCGGCCCGTTCGGCGATGAGGTCGAGGGCGGTACGCCGGTCGAGCGGCAGGCCAGTCACCCCCAGCTCAACGGCCAGCAGCTCGGCGGCCGACTCCGACCAGGCCGTGAGCAGCGGGAGCAAAGGAGCGGGGCGCTCCCGGCGGGTGTCGGGGAGGTCCTCCAACGCGCGCCGGTGCCGTCGGGCCACCTCCAACGCCGCGGCGGCCCAGGCGGCCGCGGCCGGCAGGTCGGGCGGTCCGGCCGCGCACCAGCCGGGGCGCAGGTACCCGTCGGGCCGGACCGGTTCGTGGGCCCCGAGCGGGTCGTCGGTGTAGGTGGCATCGGTGGCGCCGGTTCCGGGCGACGCACCGAGCAGGTCCAGCTGGCCGGTGCGCGGTCGCCCGTCCGCCGGCAGGTCGTGAGCGGCAGCCCAGACGACTCCCGAGTCTCCCTCCGTCCCCCCGTGCAGCATCCGGTGCGTGGCCGAGACGTCCCACGACGACAGCACCCGCAGCCCACGGCGTACGCACGGCTCGACGCCGGAGGCCGACCACCAGGTCAGTCGCGGCGCGAGGATGTCGAGCACCCGGCGTACCTCCTGGACCCCATCGCCCGAGAACCACACCGCGGCGTCCCCGCAGGCCAGGCCCACACCACCGGGGGCCCACGCCACGCCGACCATCGAGCCCCGGGTGGCTCCGGCCTCCGTCAGTGCCGCGGCCGCGTCACGCGTCTCGACCGGAGGCTGCACCTCGCTAGTCTGGCGGTACCTGCGACACACGGGGAGTTTCCGCATGGACGCCGAAGTGCCACCAGCCGAGATGCCACCAGCCGAGATGCCCGATGCCGATCTCGATCCGAAGGTCGCCGAGCTCGTGATGGCGATCCGCGACCGGTTCGGGCTGCGCGGCCTGCGCGGGGCACGCTGGATGATCGAGAAGGAGATCGCCCTTGCCGAGGACGCGATCGCCGAGCTTGCAAGGGACTGACAGGACTGTTCAGGACTGGTCAGGCTGTTCAGTCGCCGAGGTCGCGGCGGGACCGCTTGGTCTCGGAGCGCCGCCGCTTGGTCGCGAGCCGGCGCTCGACGGCTCCGCGGGTGGGTCTGGTCGGCCGGCGCGCCCGCGGCGGCGCCGCCACGGCCTGCCGGAGCACGGCAGCCAGCCGGGCCCGGGCGATCCGCCGGTTCTGCAGCTGGGATCGCTGCTCCGAGGCAACCACCGTGAGCACGCCGTCGACCAGACGGCCCGCGAGGCGCTCGAGAGCCCTGGACCGCAGCGCAGGTCCGAGGGCAGCGGTCGTCGCGACGTCCAGGCTGAGCTCCACCCGGGAGTCCGTGGTGTTGACGGACTGACCGCCCGGACCGCTCGAGCGCGAGAAGCGCCAGCGCAGGTCTGCGGCGGGCACCACCACGCGCCCGTGCACGGGCAGGTCGTCGGACACAGGGCGCATCCTCTCCGACGCAGGCTTTTCCCCAGCGGCCAGTCCCCATTGCCGGGATGCGCCCGATGCGACTACCCTTCTCCCGCCATGCACCGCGTGGTCTCTCCGACGGTCTGCCGAGTCCTGCCCGTCGTCGGAGGGCGTTGCCAGACCGCAACGGGCAGGAGTGGAGGACCCAATTCGGGTGCCGTGGCCCTCGGCCGCGACATCCTTGGGGTGAAGCCGTACGCACGTGTGCGGCCAGGCATCTCTCTCGCCTGAACCCGACAGCTGACTTCGCAGGCGGCGAGAGGGAATTGATCACATGGCGCAGCGCGCGCGCACGTCCCGGTCCGGCCGCGGCCGGCACCGCAAGCCGAGCAACTCGGCCCGCAACTTCGGTCTCGCCACGGTGCCCTTCGTGGCCGCGATCCCGATGATGACTGCTTCCCCTGCCTCGGCCGACAGGACGAGCGCCTGGGACCGTCTCGCGTCATGCGAGAGCGGTGGCAACTGGGGCATCAACACCGGCAACGGCTACTACGGCGGCGTGCAGTTCGCCTACGGCACGTGGACCGGCAACGGCGGCACCACGTTCGCCTCACGGGCCGACCGGGCCACCCGGAACGAGCAGATCATCATCGCGGCCCGGGTGCTGGAGAACTCCGGTTGGGGTCCGTGGCCCGCCTGCAGCAGCCGACTCGGCCTGGGCAGCGCGGAGCGCCGGGAGGCACTCGCGACCGCCCAGCAATACCGCGAGTCGATGCGGGGCGGCGACGAGCGCAAGGCTGATGAGCGAAAGGCCGCGGACCAGAAGGCCGCGGACCAGCAGAAGGCAGCCGAGCAGCAGAAGGCAGCCGAGCAGCAGAAGGCAGCCGAGCAGCAGAAGGCAGCCGAGCAGCAGAAGGCAGCCGAGCAGCGTGCTGCCGCGCAGAAGAAGGCGGCGGACGAGGCTGAGGTCACAGCACAGGCCGACCAGAGCCCGGCTGCTGACCAGAAGGCCGTCAACCAGAAGGACGCGCGGATCTCGACGGAGCGGGCCAGCCGAGGCAAGCACCGCAAGGCGGTCGAGCCCGACGTCTACGTCGTCAGCCGCGGGGACACCCTCTCCGCCATTGCCCGGGCCAAGGACCTGCCGGGTGGCTGGGAGAACCTCTACAAGATCAACCGCGACACGATCGGCCGCAACCCCGGTCTGATCTTCCCCGGACAGCGGCTCTCGCTGGGCTGACCGCCGGGGTCCTGCTAGGTCAGGTCGGCGAGGGCCTCCAGGACCTCGTGCCCCCGGCGCATCGAGGTCGCCGCGTCCGCGTCCATGGTGCCCACCTCGGGGTCGAAGTTGAGGTCGAGGAAGACCTCGGTGACCCCCTGGTCGGCCAGCACGGCCAGGTCGGCCCGGATCTCGTCGTACGACCCGGTCAACGGTCGGCGGCGCGGCGACGAGCGCTGACCGGGGCGCACCCGCAGCGCGCCACGGCACACGTGCCGCAGCGTGGCCGGATCCCGCCCGGCACGGCGGGCGCCCTCGGCGACCACCTCGATGGCCCGGCCGATGGAGGTGAGGTCCTGCCCGCTGCTGCTCACCCAGCCGTCGCAGAGCCGGCCGGCCCGGCGCAGTGCGGCATCGGCGCTGCCGCCCAGGAGCAGCGGCGGGTGCGGGCGCTGGACCGGTTTGGGCTCCACGACCGCGCTGCGGATGCTGTGGAACTCGCCGTCGAACGAGACCACGTCCTGCGTCCAGATGGCCTTCAGGGCGGTGATGAACTCCTCGGCGCGCGCCCCCCTGCGTTCGAACGGGGCGCCCGCGGCGTCGTACTCCTCGCGGGCCCATCCCAGTCCGAGCCCCAGATCGAGGCGACCTCCGGACACGGCGTCAAGGGTCGCGGCCTGCTTGGCGAGCAGCAACGGCGAGAACCACGGCATGTTGATGACGGCGACGCCCAGTCGTATCCGGCTGGTGTGCGCGGCCAGGTAGGCCAGCGCGACGATCGGGTCGTGGACGCTCCGGTAGACGGGGGACCAGCGTTCGGGTGTCTCGCTGGCCCCGGGATCGGCAGGGTAGAGCAGCCGCTGGAACGTCCACAGCGATGCATAGCCGAGCTCCTCGGCTCGCTGCGCCAGCTTGACCTGGTTGTCCGGCGTCGCCCAGGACCCGGACAGGGGGACCGCGAAACCGATGAGCACCTGTGCCTGCCTCCGTCAGTAGTCCTCGAAGCAGCGTCCCAGACCCAGCGTCTCCAGGCCGCGCAGGTCCCCGGCGCGGTAGGAGGGCAGCGGGTAGGCGTTGGTGTCGAACATGACCTGGTACGGGTCGGCGACGTGACCGAGGCCCACCAGGTGGCCGAGCTCGTGCAGCAGGACGGCCTTCGCCTTGTCGTCCTCACCCTGGCGCAGCTGGGTGTCCAGGGCCGGCCCGTTGAACACGGCGCTTCCCGTCACGAAGCGCAGGTGGTCCTCGTCGCTACCGAACGCGTAGGGCCCGGCGCGGCCCAGGACGCCCCCGGCCAGGTCGGGGGACTCGGCGGTCGTGGACCAGGTGATCAGGACCGGCGCCCACCGGTCCCCGTAGCGCTCCGGCTGGTAGGGCTCCCGGTCGCTGCCGGGCGCCTCGTCGGTCGTGCCGTCGTCGAGGAACTGCAGTCCGGTCGCCGCGCTGACCTCGCTGAGGGCGGCGAGCAGGAGCTTGCGCCCCCCGGCCGGTTCCTGGTCCGGGCGGACCACGACGTGGACCGGGCGGCACGGGTCGAACGCGACCGGGGAGCCGTCTGCGCGGGACCGGAGGAAGGTGTAACCACCCTGGCCTCCGGGTGCCAGCTCCGGGGTTCCCAGCCGCATGCTCGAGCCGACGGCGCTCTGGCTCGGCACGTCGACCCCCGGCCGGGCGCCGGGAGGTGCGGCCAGCGACCGAAGGTCGGCACAGCCGGTGACGGATGCGGCCGCAACGACCAGCCAGGTCAGCAGGAAGCCTGTTCTCGCCGATCGGTTCCGCACCGCTGCCCGCCCCTCGTCCAGAGGGGTCATCGGCACGAGGGACCCGCCACTCGAGCCGTGCACGGAGTGACACGAGTACTTCGAGTGCCCCGAGTGGGATTCGAACCCACACTGAATGGTGTTTGAGACCATCGGCTCTGCCAGTTGGCCTATCGGGGCGGCGGCCTCCAGTCTGCCATCGGGGGCAGCCCCGCTCGCTACCCTCCGACGTGTGAGGAGGCGCGTCGTGATCGCCGAGGACGAGGCGCTGATCCGCCTCGACCTCAAGGAGATGCTCGAGGAGGAGGGGTTCGAGGTCGTCGGCGAGGCCGGCGACGGCGAGACCGCGGTGGCCCTCGTAGCGGCTCTCCGGCCCGACCTCGTCGTCCTGGACGTCAAGATGCCCCGACTGGACGGCATCTCCGCCGCCGAGCGCATCGCGGCCGCCCGCCTGGCCCCTGTCGTCATGCTCACCGCGTTCTCCCAGCGCGAGCTCGTTGAGCGGGCCCGCGAAGCCGGCGCCATGGCGTATGTGGTCAAGCCTTTCGGCAAGGCCGACCTGCTGCCCGCGGTCGAGCTGGCGCTGAGCCGCTACGACGAGCTGATGACGCTGGAGCGGGAGGTCCTGGACCTGCGCGAGCGGTTGGCGACCCGGACGCTGGTCGATCGGGCCAAGGGGGTCCTGCAGGTCCGGTACGGCCTGGACGAGGC
>JAJAYQ010000123.1 GCA_026786145.1 Spirochaetaceae bacterium
CCTAGCCGCAACGGTCGCTGGCGCCGTACCGCAGCTGCGTGCCGTCGATCCGCACGGCACGCACCGAGGCATTGTCGTTCTCGTCGGACTCGGTGAAGGCGCGCTGGGGGTCGGCGAGCTGGTGCAAGCAGTACGTCCCACCGGCCAGCGACCGAGGCAGTGTGAGCGACTGATCCGGCAGGAACCACTGGTAGACGTCGCCCCAACCCGGGGTGAGCCCCTGCCGCCTGTCCCGCGTGCACGCGCCGTAGACACCGCCGCGTGACGTGCCCGGCAGCTGGGAGATGTCCCGCAGGCAGAAGCTCACCTTGGCCCGCCGGGTCAGCACCTCCGCGTCGCCGGGGCGGGTGAGCCAGTAGCGCGCGCTGCCGTTCACGTGCCAGTGGTAGTGCGTGGGGTGATAGCTCATGCAGCCGGACTGCCGGAGCACGCGCCGCCGGTCGAGCGCCTTGTCGTACCGGCCGTTGCCGTTCTCGTCCTGGTAGACCGCCTGGTCGACCCGTCGTTGACCCCGCGCACAGCCCTTTCCCGCGCGGGGAACCACCTCCATCGGCCCGACACCGAAGTTGCTCAAGGTCGAGGAGAACTGCAGAACCCGCCGGTCGTTGCGCACCGCGATGCGTACGTTGGCAGCCCGCAGGATCCCCAGGTTCGGGAGCAGGGGCGCTGCCCCGACGTCGGTCGGCGTCGGCGTCGGCGTCGGCGTCGGTTCGGGCGTCGGCGTCGGTTCGGGGTCGGGATGTCGGTGGGCGTCGGGGTCGGCGTCACCACCGCCGGCAGCAGCCCGCTGGCGCCCGCCTGGGGTCCGGTGGAGACGACCAGAGCGCTGACCGCCAGCAGTGCCGCACCGGATATCCTCGTAGCCCGCAGCCCCGAGCGGATCCGGGCTCCGGACGTCCTGCCCGCCACGCGTTCCCCTCCCGTCGGCCAGAACGTCGGTCCCGAGATTATCCGGGCTATCCGGGCTATCCGGGCGTTCCTGGGTAGAACACGCCGCCCCCAGGGGGACTTCTCTGTCCTGTCGGCCTCCCCGCGCAGGACTTGAGACACTGGCCCCCATGACCACCAACGGTTCCGTCGCAGCCCCCCTGCGGATCGGGCCGCACGCCGTGACCCCGCCCGTCGTACTCGCCCCGATGGCCGGGATCACCAACTCGCCGTTCCGCCGGCTCTGCCGTCAGTACGGCGGGGGCCTCTACGTCAGCGAGATGATCACCACCCGCGCCCTGGTCGAGCGCGATGCGGAGACGATGCGGCTCATCGAGTTCGCCCCTGACGAGAGCCCCCGAAGCCTGCAGCTCTACGGGGTCGACCCGCACGTCGTGCGCGAAGCCGTCACGATGCTCGTCGCCGAGGACCGCGCCGACCACATCGACCTGAACTTCGGCTGTCCCGTGCCCAAGGTCACCCGTCGAGGCGGCGGCGCGGCACTGCCCTGGAAGCGAGACCTGCTCCGGGCGGTCCTGCGGGCAGCAGTCACATCGGCCGGGCCGGTGCCGGTCACGATGAAGATGCGCATCGGCATCGACGACGACCACCATACGTTCCTCGACGCGGGCCGCATCGCGGAGGAAGAGGGCATCGCTGCGGTGGCCCTGCACGGCCGCACGGCCGCCCAGGCCTACTCCGGGCAGGCCGACTGGTCGGCGGTCGCCAGGCTCAAGGAGCACGTGACCTCGGTGCCGGTGCTCGGCAACGGTGACGTCTGGGAGGCCGCCGACGCCCTGGCGATGATGCGCTCGACGGGCTGCGACGGTGTCGTCGTCGGCCGAGGCTGCCTCGGCAGACCGTGGCTGTTCCGGTCCCTCGACAGAGCCTTCTCCGGGTTGCCGGACGAGCCGGCGCCGAACCTCGGAGAGGTCGCCGGCGTCATGCGTCTCCACGCCGGGCTGATGGCGCACTGGGCCGGCGAGGACAAGGGCGCCCGCGAGTTCCGCAAGCACGTGTCCTGGTACCTCAAGGGCTTCGGCGTGGGCGGCGACACCCGCCAGGCGCTGGGCCTGGTGTCCTCTCTGGTCGAGCTCGACGACCTGCTCGCCACGCTGGACGCTTCCCAGCCCTTCCCCGCCGTGTCGGTGGGCGCGCCACGGGGTCGTCTCGGCCCGCCGCGGCGGGTGGTGCTGCCGGAAGGCTGGCTCGACGACCGGTCGTGGGGCCGACTGGATGCGGCTGCGGAGCTCGCGGTCTCCGGCGGCTGACCCGCCTCGCGATCTTGCTACGGCGTCAGGGTCGTGTCGATCAGGGTGGCGGCCGCGCCCAGGTTATCGCCGAGGTAGGTGCCCGGCAGGCCGCGGCGACTCGGGGGGAACATGAAGGCGTTGCCCGCGTAGAAGACCGGCAACCCCGCCGCGTCGACCGCCACTACCGCCTCGACGGCGGGACGGCGACCGACCGAGAGGTGGGAGACGACGACCACGGCGGCGGCGGAGGTGGCGGTGGCCGCGGTGACCAGGGTGGCCACGGGTGTCCGGGCGCCGAGCACGCGACACGGCCGCCCCCGGTAGGCGAGCAGCACTGCCAGCGCCTCCACGCCGAGGGTGTGCAGGTCGCGCGGACCGCAGGCGAGCAGGACGGGCTGCTCCGACGAAGGGTCGGGGGCGAACGAGGCCATCCTGCTCAACCACCCCCGGGCCGCCTCCGTCGTCATCTGCTCCTGCGCCACGTCGCACCGCCCGGTCTCCCACCGCAGCCCCACCTGGCGCATGGCCGGCATCAGCACCTGGTCGACCGTCACGTCGAGCGAGAGGACCTCGACGCTGCTGTCGAGGACCGCTCGGACGCGCCCCGGGTCCAGCCGGTCCGACGCCTCGAGCAGGTCGTCGACGAAGCCCCGCGCGGCGCCGGACTGGTCCAGCAGCGCGCGCACCGAACGCGCAGCGACACTCGCGCGCCGACCGCGGGCTACCTCGTCGCGCATGAGCCGGAGCTCGTGCAGCGACTCCTGCGAGTACCGGCGGTGGCCACCCTCGCTGCGAGGGGTGGCGGGTACGCCGTATCGGCGTTCCCAGGCTCGTAAGGTCGGCGCCGGCACCCCGACGAGCCGGCTGGCCTCGTGGATGGGAATGCCTCGCTCATCAGGCATGGCACCTCGTTCAGTGGGTATGACCGCTATGACCTCATGTGTGGACTGCTGGTCACAGTGCAACTCACCATCGGCACGTTGTGCAACACGCCTGAAAAGTGCATAAATTTCCCCCTACCTGCTGCGTCCCTCTCCAGTGAGGATGCGGTGCGGCCCCGCTCCCGGACGAAGATCAACTTCTCCCTGCTCTGGAGGATCCTATGGCTGATACCGCTTCCCTCTCCGACCCGGGCATCGTTCTGTCCGGCCCGTGGACCGGTGGCTGGTCGTGTGAGACCGGTTTCGTCTCCGACCTGCTGGTGCGGTGCGGACGTGACGACCAGGGCGCGCTCGCCCTGCTCTTCGACCTGCTGTCCCCGGTGGTCACCTCCGCGGTGTCGTTGAGCGTGGAGCCGCAGCGGGTCGGCGACTGCGTGCGGGACGTCTTCGTCGACCTGTGGCGCGACGCCCCCGGCTACCGCGCCGGCTCGGTCAGCGCCGTCGAGTGGATCATGGACCGGGTGGCCACGGTGTCCGTCCGCTTCGACAGTCCCGGCGACGTGCCCGCGGAGCTGGGCGACGCCGGGCTGATCAGCCGGTGATGCGGTCGAGCGTCACGGCGTGCAGCAGGGCCTCGTGGGCCCACGCGTCGTAGCGGCCCGCCGGACCGGTGTGCGCACCGCCGCCGAGCAGGGTGCGCAGGAGCAGCGGTGCGAATGGGCGCTCGCCCTCCGGTAGAGCGGCCTCCTCCGCACGGATCGCCGCGACCCACTTGGCCGGCTCGTGCACGCTTACCCGCGGGTCGTTGCGGCTGGCGGTGACCAGGAGAGCCGGTCGCCGCGGGCCGGGGAGGTTCTCGTACGGCGAGTAGGACCTGAGGTACGCGTAGTGCTCCAGGTCGCGCGGGTCGCCCCACTCGTCCCACTCGGCGACGGTCAGGGGCAGCGTGTCGTCGAGCATGGTGTTCACGACGTCCACGAACGGCACCTCAGCGATCACCAGCCCGAAGAGCTCCGGCGCCAGGTGGGCGGCGGCGCCCATCAGCAGGCCGCCGGCGCTGATCCCGCGGGCGGCCATCATGGCCGGCTCGGTGCGGCCGGTGTCGACCAGATGACGGGCGCAGGTCACGAAGTCGGTGAATGTCGTGCGCTTGGCGGTCAGCCGTCCCTGCAACCACCAGCTGCGGCCACCCTCGCCGCCTCCCCGGACGTGGGCCAGCGCGAACAGGACACCCCTGTCGAGCAGCGGCACGAGCTCCGGCCAGAAGAACGGGTCCATCGAGGACTCGTAGGACCCGTAGCCGTAGAGCAGGCATGCTCCAGCTCCTCCGGATCGCCCCCGGGACACGAGGGAGAGGGGGATACCGACACCGTCCTCCGCCGTCACGGTCTCCACCTCGCACCGGTAGTCCGCGGGCGAGCGGCCAGCCAGCACGGCCTGGACGTGCACCAGGGTCTCGGCTCCGGTGACGAGGTCATGGTCGAGGTCGGCGGGCGGTCGGACCCATCCCTCCCGCACGATGCGGACGGCGGACACGTCGCTTTCCTCGGTACGCCCGAGCCGGACCGTCTCGCCGGGTCCTTCGGCCTCCACCAGCCGCACCGTGCTCCCGCTCGGGTCGAGGACGCGCAGCCGGCGTCGGCCGCCGAACCGTTCAGTGACCACGACGTGGTCGCCGAACGCGTCGGCCTCCATCACGCGGGTGTCGTCGCGGTGCCCCAGCAGCTCGACCCAGTGCGCCCGGCCCGGTGTCGCGACCGGCGCCGCCACCAGGCGAAACTCCGGCCCGTCGTCGTCCACCACGACCAGCAGCCGGCCGCCGTCATGCGGCTGGACGCCGGGCTGGTGGTCCAGGAAGTACTCCACACCCTTCCGCCGCGGCTCCACGACGACCGGGGGGGCGTCGGGTCGGGCGGTGTCGACCAACCTCACCTCGGAGGTGTCGCGGCTGAAGGCGGCCAGCCGGAGGAAGGCGCCGCTGCGGGTCGGGTGGATCTCGAGCTCGAAGCGCCGGTCCTTCTCGTGCCACACGACCTCGTCCTGCTCCGACGGGGTCCCCAGCACATGGCGGTGCACGGTGTCGGGACGGTAGGCGTCGTCGATGGTGGTGTAGAAGAGGCTGCCGCTGTCCGCAGCCCAGCCCAGTCCGTAGTAGGTCCGTTCGACGACGTCGGGCAGGTCGGTCCCGGTCCCGAGGTCCCGTACCCGAAGCTGGTAGACCTCGCTGCCGTCGAGGTCCACGGAGTACGCCAGCAGGCGGCCGTCCGGGCTGACCTCGCACCCGCCGAGCTCGAGGAAGTCGTGCCCCTCGGCCA
>JAJAYQ010000124.1 GCA_026786145.1 Spirochaetaceae bacterium
CCGACAGTGCGGGCGGCGACGTGTCGTTCCAGCGCGGTGCGCAGGGCCGGTAGGTGCAGGTGGCCGTTCACGCGCCGAAACTGGCTGCTTGCCTCGACCATCCCGGCCGCACACCAGCGCAGCGCCATCTGCCCGTCGCGCGACCGCTTGACGTTGCGGGAGTGGTCGCGGCAGATCGAGATCATCGACTCGATCGCGTTGGTCGATCTCAGCGTCCGGGCCAGGGTGGGCGGGAGGTCGAGGCGCAGCACGCTCAGGGTCTGGTCCATGCCTTCACGTAGGCTGCCGGCGGCGCCGGGGTGGGTCTTGTCCAGCTCCATGGCGAGCGCCTCGAGCAGCGCCTGAGCCTCGAGAGCGGAGCCGGCGTGGTAGGCCGCGCGCATCCGCTTGGCAACCGGGCCGCGCAGCTTCTCGGGCAGATGGTCGCGGACATTCCTGAGCTTGTGGAGTTGGCAACGAGCCAGCACCGGGGCGTCGAAGACCTCCTTGACCGCTGCGGTGAGGGCCTTGGCGCCGTCCAGGACGGCCAGGACCGGGCGGGTGGTGTCCAGGCCACGCGTCCGCAGCCCGACCAGCAGCCCGCGGACCAGGGTGGTGTTCTCCGTCGACCCCTCGACCAGGGCGAGCGGATGCTTGGTTCCGTCAATGTCGATGCCGAGCGCGACCACACACAGGTGGTCGGCGAAGTGGACCCCATCGATCATCAACGCCACCAGGTCCAGCCCGGACAGGTCGGCGGCGAGCAGGTCGGCCAGTGCGTGCTCGGTCATCGCCACGAACTTGCGTGAGACCGCCGACTTGCTCATCGACCTCGTCTCGACGGCCTCGCCGACCGGCTCCAGCCCGACCGGGTAGCGCCGGGTCGAGAGCCCGCCGAGCATCCGCTCCATCGCCATCTTGCCGAGCAGTTCGGTGGAGTTGAACAGGTCATAGGCGGGCACCGCCACCTCGCCGGCGCCGTCGGTGGCACGGACCCGCGGCCGGGACACCGGCACCCGTCGCCCGCCCAGGGTGACCGAGCCCGCCTCGGTGCCGTGCCGGGTCGCCGCACGCTCGGGGTCGTGCTTGCCTCGCGGCCCGCACACCGCGCTCACGTCGGCCTCCATCAGTTGGGCCATCACC
>JAJAYQ010000125.1 GCA_026786145.1 Spirochaetaceae bacterium
CAGGGCAGCCAGGTCGTCGGCGGCCTGGTCGGTCGTGTAGCCGTCCTCGACCTGTTCGGAGCGGCCATGTCCGCGCAGGTCGACGGCCACGACTTCGTGACCTGCCTCCAGCAGCAGAACCGCGACGCCGTCCCAGAGCCGCGCGTTGGAGGCCAGGCCGTGGACGAGCAGGAACGGCCGACCGGGGCCGGACCCGCGGCGCAGAGCAAGGCGCGGCCCGCCCGGGAGCTGGACCGCGTCGTCGCGCAGGACTGCGGTGTCGGTCACGGGAGAGGCTTCGGGCGCCGGCCCGTCACAGGATGCACCGGACCGTGCCCACCGGCACGCCGCCACCGAGCAGGACGTGCTCCGCGAGCTCGTCCAGCACCGGGGCGTCGACGCCCAGCGCGCGCAGGGCGGCCACCATGACCGGCGGACGGGCCCGCTGGCCGCCGTCGTCGATCTTGAGCGCAACAGCGCGGCCGTCGGGCAGCGCCGCTGCGTAGACGCCTTCCGCCCCGTCCTTGGCGATGAGGCCCTCGACGCCCGCGACGAGCCGGGAGACGTCTCGTCGGGTCCCACCGAGCCAGGTGGGGTTCTCGCGGATGGCCATGGCGACCCGGTGCTCCGGCGTCGCCGCGGGCGCGGTCGCGATCGCTGCGAACGAGCGGGCCAGGCCGGTCAGGGTGAGGGCGAACACCGGCGCACCGCAGCCGTCGACACCGATCGAGACGACGGGCTCACCGGCAAGCCGCTCGACGGTGGCCCGCAGAGCGACCTGCAGCGGGTGGTCGGCCTCGGGGTAGCTCTTGGTCGGCCAGCCCTTCACGACGCAGGTGGCGAGCATCGCAGCGTGCTTGCCGGAGCAGTTCATCGCGAGCGGGGCCGGGGTTCCGCCGGCCGCGACGTAGGACAGCTTCTCGGTCTCGTCGACCGGGTAGTCCGGCGGCGTACGCAGGTCGGCCTCGGTCAGCCCCGCTGTGGCAAGGATGCGACGCACCCCGTCGAGGTGGAACGACTCACCCGAGTGACTGGCACAGGCCAGCGCCAGGAGCTCACCGTCGAGGTCGAGGCCGGCCTCGAGCATGCCCACGGCCTGCATGGGCTTGTTGGACGAGCGGGGGACGACGGGTACGTCGGGCGTACCGGCCGACAGGACGACACCGCCGTCGGCGCCCAGCGCGACAACACTCCCGCGGTGGCGGCCCTCGACGAACCCGGAGCGGACGACCTCGGCCAGCAGCGCGCCGGTCAGCGCTCGGCCAGCAGGTCGTCGACGGAGGCCGACCCGTCCTTGTACCGGGCGGCGACCTCCTTGGTGAGGGCGTCCATCACGTGCTGGACCCGCTGGCGGTCCTCGGAGACACCGCGCTCGAAGCCCTCGAGGCGGCCGAGCGAGGCCCGCAGCTCGTCGTCGTTGTGGTTCTCGACGTCGGAGACGCCCACGTCGGCGATCACCTGCTCGACCACCCGCCGGTGCTCGTCGACCCTGGACGGCTCCACCCGCAGGAATCGGCCGAGGCCGTGGTCGCTGCGGCCCGCGTCGGCGAGGACCTCGGAGAGGTGGGCAACGATGGTGTCGCCGCTGCCGTCGGCGCGCCGGGCGAGCTCAGCCCGCAAGATGTCCATGCGCCCCTGCAGCATCCGGCGGATGTAGGAGAGATCGGCCTCCTCCTGCTCCGCCTCGCGGCGGCGCACGCGGAGCTCGTCGATGCCGAGGTCGCCCAAGCCGGTGGTGAAGTCCTCGGCCAGGACCTGGTCGATTCGCCGCCTCCCGTTGGGGTACGGCGTGGTCTCACTCGTCATCGGGTCTCCGTCGTCGGCGTCATCGGCGTCCTCGGCTGTATCGGTTGTACCGGCTGTACAGGCTCACTCTAGGCAGAGCGGGCAGGTATGCGGTCCTTCACGTTCAGCAGGGTCCGGGCGTCCTGCGGGGTCATGGGCGGCCGCTGGGCCAGCCGGGCCAGGTCGGCGGCGCGGGCGACGAGCTCCTCGTTGCCGGTGACCGGGCGCCCCCGGGAGAAGGTGAGCGTGTCCTCCATGCCGACCCGCAGGTGACCACCCGCCGAGAGTGCAGCGAGCGCGACCGTCAAGGACGTCCGCCCGATGCCGGTCGCCGACCACGAGCACCCGTCGGGGAGGGCCTGCACGGCGGCGACCAGGGCGGCGGTCGTCCCCGGCATCCCGCCAGGAACGCCCATGACGAGGTCGCAGTGCACCTGCCCGCCGTACGGCGGTCCGTAGGCGTCGAGCAGACGGTGCAGGGCAGCGGCGTGCCCGAGGTCGAACAGCTCGAACTCCGGCACCACCTCGGTGGCCTGGGTCCGCTGGTACAGCTCGGCCATGAACGGCCACGGGTTGCTGAAGACGTCGTCCCCGAAGTTCACGGTGCCGCACGTCAACGAGCACGAGTCGGGTTCGGCGTCGAGAACCCGGAGGCGATGCTCGAGTGGGTCGGTGACGGCGCCCCCTGTGCTCAGCTGGACCACCATGGTGGTGGCTTCCCGGAGGGCCGCCACGGTGTCGCGCAGCCGGCCGAGGTCGAGCGTCGGGTCGCCCCGGTCGTCCCGGATGTGGACGTGGACCAGAGCCGCACCCGCCGCCTCGCAGGCCCGAGCGGTCTCGACCAGCTCCCCGAGCGTCACCGGGAGCGCCGGGGCGGCCGCCTTGGCGGTCTCGGCCCCCGTCGGCGCGACGGTGATCAGCGTGCTCGGTGAGCTCACCGTCGCATGGTGTCACGTCCGCTCAGGCCTGCGGGAGCAACTGGGGGATGAGGTGGGGGATCAGCCGGGGGATCGGCCGGCGATCCTTGACGAACCCAAGGCGGCCTGACGCTCAACACCCCGCCTACACCTGCCGATGCCATCACTACCTCGGCGTGCCTTCCCCGCACCACCCGGAAGCCACGCTGCGCTCGTCGACGACAACAAGGAGGCCGCTCGTGCCCGAGGGTGCACTCCTCACCAACACCGTCGAGGCCGTGCTGTACGACCTTGCCCAGTCGCGAGCGACCGGTTGCCTGCTCGTCCGTGACCAGCAGGGCGACGAGGCGGAGGTCTTCCTGCGCGACGGCGCCGTCTATGCCGTCATGGTGCCCGGACGCCGCGTCATGCTCGGTGTCCGGCTGATGTCGCGGGGGGCCCTGACCCCGGAGGCCCTGGCCGAGGCCCTGGAGATCCAGCGCACCGAGCTCCAGGGCTGGCGCCTGGGCGAGCTGCTGGTGCACCTGGGCTACGTCGAGCTCGCCGTCGTCGAGGAGTTCGTCGTCGAGCACCTCAAGGACGCGCTCGCCGACCTTCTCGGCTGGCCGGTCAGCGCCTGGAAGTTCCGCAAGAACAAGAAGACCCGCCAGGACGTGGCGCCCCCCACCTCGGTGGAGGACCTCTTCGACGACCTGCGCAACCGGGCGACGACCTGGGAGACGATCCTCGAGTCCATCGGCGGCCCGGAATGCGTCCCGACGCTGGCGGCCGGGTCGCCGTCGGACGACGTCGCCCTCGGCCCCAACGAGTGGGCGCTCCTGTGCAAGGTCGACGCTCGCCGCAGCGTGGCTGCCCTTGCCGGCGAGTGCGGCTTCACCCTCTTCGAGGCCGGCCAGGTCGTGACCCGGCTCCTCGAGGCCGGACTGGTGGCGATCGACTTCCCCGACTCCGACTCCGATGTTGACTCCGGCTCTGAGGAGCCGAACGCGCCGTCGGTGCTCGACGTCGAGGGTCCCGATGAGCCCAGCTCCGAGCTGGTGCTGCCGCTGGTCCAGATCGCCGACCCCGAGCCGGGCGAGCAGGACGAGCTCGGGCAGGACGAGCTCGGGCAGGACGAGCAGATCGAGCAGATCGAGCAGATCGAGCCGGCCGAGCAGACCGAGGCGAACCGGGAGCACGAGGCCGCCGAGCGGCACCGCCAGCTGGAGGCCTTGGCGATCAAGGAAGCTGCCGCCCGCGAGGCACGCGCCGAGGCGCGCCGGGTCGCCAAGGAGGAGCAGCAGGAGACGATGCGTCGCGCCGCCGAGGCCGAGCTCGCAGCCGCGGAGGAGCACGCCTGGGAGGACCACGCGCGCTGGCTCGCCGACCGCGCAGCCGAGGCTGCCGAGGCGGCGGCGCGCGAGGATGCGGAGCGCGCAGCCGAGGCTGCCGAGCAGCAGCGGATCGACGCCGAGCGCCAGGCCGCCCGGGAGCAGGCGGAGCAGGAGCTGCAGCGGGAGGCCGAGCGCCGTGCCCGCACCCGCGCGGAGCGTGCCGAGCGCGCTGCACAGGCTGAGGAGGAGCGCTTCGCTCGCGAGGAGACCGCCCGCCGGGAGCGCGAGCTTGCGCAGGAGCAGGCAGCAGCGGCTGCCGAGGCGCTGGCTGTCGAAGGGGCCCGCGTCGCTGCCGAGCACGAGGCCGCTCGCGCCGCTGCCGAGCACGAGGCCGCCCGCGTCGCTGCCGAGCAGGAGGCGGCCCGTCTGGCCGCCGAGCAGGAGGCGGCCCGTCTGGCCGCCGAGCAGGAGGCTGCTCGCGCCGCTGCCGACCAGGAGGCCGAGCGCGTCGCTGCCGAGCACGAGGCCGAGCGGGTTGCTGCCGAGCAGGAGGCCGAGCGGGTTGCTGCCGAGCAGGAGGCCGCCCGCCTGGCTGCCGACCACGAGGCCGAGCGGGTTGCTGCCGAGCAGGAAGCGGCCCGCGTCGCTGCCGAGCACGAGGCCGAGCGGGTTGCTGCCGAGCACGAGGCCGAGCGGGTTGCTGCCGAGCACGAGGCCGAGCGGGTTGCTGCCGAGCAGGAGGCCGCCCGCCTGGCCGCCGAGCAGGAGGCCGAGCGCGTCGCTGCCGAGCAGGAAGCGGCCCGCGTCGCTGCCGAGAACGACGCGGCCAGGCTGGCCGCCGAGAACGACGCTGCCC
>JAJAYQ010000126.1 GCA_026786145.1 Spirochaetaceae bacterium
CAAAAAGCCGGTCTCAGTTCGGATTGGGGTCTGCAACTCGACCCCATGAAGTCGGAGTCGCTAGTAATCGCAGATCAGCAACGCTGCGGTGAATACGTTCCCGGGCCTTGTACACACCGCCCGTCACGTCACGAAAGTCGGTAACACCCGAAGCCGGTGGCCCAACTCGCAAGAGAGGGAGCCGTCGAAGGTGGGATCGGCGATTGGGACGAAGTCGTAACAAGGTAGCCGTACCGGAAGGTGCGGCTGGATCACCTCCTTTCTAAGGAGCACCTGGCGGTCAGAGGACCCAGATTATTCTGGGCTGGCCGTCCAGAGCCATGCCTCGGACGTATGTTCCGGGGATGGTGCTCAAGGGTGGAACATTGACCAGTTGGCAGGCCGAAGGGCCGTCTCGCTAGTACAGCTGCTATGACAATTTTCATGACCATGTCATGGCAGCAGGAACGTAAGACGGACTGGACCGTCTGCCTCGGCACGCTGTTGGGTCCTGAGGGATCGGGCGGAAACGCCTGTTTCACTCGGATTCGTCTCGCCGGCGCCCTGTGCACGTTGCAGCGGCGCCGTCGCGTCGAAGAGGGACAGATCGACCGTCGAACGACCGGGGCCAAGGAGAAACTTCCCGGCACGCGACGCACGAGGATCTGATCCCGCCCGTACCTTGAGAACTGCACAGTGGACGCGAGCATCTTTGTGGCCAAGTTATTAAGGGCGCACGGTGGATGCCTTGGCACCAGGAGCCGATGAAGGACGTAGGAGGCTGCGATAAGCCTCGGGGAGCTGTCAACCGAGCTGTGATCCGAGGATTTCCGAATGGGGAAACCCGGCAGGAGTAATGTCCTGTCACCCTCACCTGAACACATAGGGTGAGTGGAGGGAACGAGGGGAAGTGAAACATCTCAGTACCCTCAGGAAGAGAAAGCAACCGCGATTCCGTGAGTAGTGGCGAGCGAAAGCGGAAGAGGCTAAACCAAGCACGCGTGATAGCCGGCAGGCGTTGCGTGTTTGGGGTCGTGGGATCATTCAGTTGGGTCTGCCGATCCAGCAGAGAGTCAGAAATTGCTGTTGTAGCCGAAGGTCATGCGAAAGGACCGGCACAGAGGGTAACACCCCCGTAGGCGAAACCTCAGCAACTCTCGAGTGACATCCCAAGTAGCACGGAGCCCGAGAAATTCCGTGTGAATCTGGCGGGACCACCCGCTAAGCCTAAATACTCCCTGGTGACCGATAGCGGACAAGTACCGTGAGGGAAAGGTGAAAAGTACCCCGGGAGGGGAGTGAAATAGTACCTGAAACCGTGTGCCTACAAGCCGTGGG
>JAJAYQ010000127.1 GCA_026786145.1 Spirochaetaceae bacterium
GCTCGGGGTCGGGGGCC
This sequence comes from Spirochaetaceae bacterium, assembly GCA_026786145.1. Classification (GTDB taxonomy): domain Bacteria; phylum Actinomycetota; class Actinomycetes; order JACCUZ01; family JACCUZ01; genus JAJAYQ01. The sequence continues at coordinate 18 of JAJAYQ010000127.1, forward strand.
CCCGCGGAGCGGGCGCCCCCCCCCCCCCCCCCCCACCGGGGGTTTTCGCGGGCCCCCGCCCCCCGGCCCCCCCCGGGGCCCCCCCCCGGGGGGGCGCCCCCCCCCCGCCCCCCCCCGGCCCCCCCCCGCGCCGGCCCCCGCCAACCCCCCCCCGGGGGGGGCCGCCGGCCCGCCCCCCCCCCGCCGGGGCCCCCGACCCCGAGCAGGTGCTCGTCCTCACGTTCGGGCGACGGGCCGCCGCCGAGCTCCGTGCGCGCATCACCGCCCGCCTGGGCCGGGCCACCAAGGAGCCGCTGGCCCGCACCTTCCACTCCTATGCATTCGGTCTGCTGCGCCGCGAGGCTGCGCTGCGTGGCGACCCCGCTCCGCGCCTGCTCTCCGGCCCGGAGCAGGACCTCGTCGTGCGCGACCTGCTGGCGGGCGACCTCGACCTCGGGGCGCCCGACTGGCCGGAGCGGCTGCACCCCGCGCTGGCCACGCGGGGGTTCGCCCAGGAGCTGCGGGACCTGATGATGCGGGCGTACGAGCGGGGTGTCACCGCCGAGGAGCTGCATCGTCTGGGCCGGGCCGAGGGCCGCGACGACTGGCGCGCCGCAGCCCGCTTCATGCGGCAGTACGCGGGGGTCACCGCGCTGCGGGATGCCGCGGCGTACGACCCGGCCGAGCTGATCCGCGCTGTCGTCGGCCTGTGGGTGCGGGAGCCGGCCCTGCTGGCCGCCGAGCGGGCGGCCCGGCCGATGGTCTTCGTCGACGAGATGCAGGACACCGACCCGGCCCAGGTCGAGCTGCTGGCGATGCTCGCCGGCGCCGGCCGTGACCTGGTGGCCGTGGGAGACCCCGACCAGTCCGTCTACGGGTTCCGCGGGGCCGACGTGACCGGGATCCGCGAGTTCCCGACCCGCTTCGTCACGGCCTCGGGTCAGCCCGCCCCGGTGGTGTCGCTCACCACCGGTCGGCGGTCGGGGCCGACGCTGCTGGCCGCCAGCCGCCGGGTCGCCCGCGGGCTCGGCGGGCCGGTCGCCCACCGTCGCATGGTCGCGGGCGAGGGGCTGCCCGAGGGGGAGGTGTCGGTCGCCCTGCTGCGGTCGGAGGCGCAGGAAGCGGCCCATGTCGCCGCCCGGCTGCGTGAGGCGCATCTGGTCGGGGGTGTTCCGTGGTCACGGATGGCGGTGCTCGTGCGGTCGACGGTGCGCTCGCTGCCGACGCTGCGCCGGTCGATGGCGGCGGCCGGTGTCCCTGTCGCGGTCTCCGGGGACGAGGTCCCGCTGACCCAGGAGCCGGCCGTGCGCCCGCTGCTCCTCCTGCTCTCGTGCGCCACCCGGCCGGGCACCCTCGACGAGGACGACGCGGTCGAGCTGGTCACCTCTGGCCTGGGCGGCGCCGACGCGATGTCGCTGCGGCGCCTGCGCCAGGTGCTGCGCCGGTCCGAGCTCGATGCCGGAGGGCACCGGGCGTCCGGGCCGCTGCTGGTGGAGGCTCTCGAGGACCCGACCCTGCTTGTCGCGCTCGACGGTGCCGCGACCCGGCCGGCCGTGGCCGTGGCGGGGCTGCTGGCCAGGGCTCGCGAGGCCGCCGACCGTCCCGGTGCCACCGCCGAGTCCGTGCTGTGGGACGTGTGGTCGCACACGGGCCTCGCCGGCCGCTGGGAGCGCGCCAGCCACGAGGGCGGCCACGCGGGGGCGGCGGCCGACCGCGACCTCGATGCCGTGGTCGCCCTGTTCGAGACGGCCGCCCGGTTCTGCGACCGGCTGCCCGCGGCCGGCCCCGGCGTCTTCCTCGACCACTTGCTCGGTCAACAGATCCCCCCCGACGACATGACCACGAGGGCACCGGACGCCGAGGCCGTCCAAGTGCTGACCGCCCATGCGGCCAAGGGGTTGGAGTGGGACGTCGTCTGCGTGGCCGGCGTGCAGGAGGGCAGCTGGCCGGACCTGCGCCTGCGCGGCTCGTTCCTCGGCTCCGAGCGGCTCGTCGACCTGCTGCAGCCGGGGGCTGCCCAGCTGGCCCCCGCTGTGGCCACCGCCGCGACTCTGAACCGGCTGCTGGAGGAGGAGCGCCGGCTGTTCTACGTTGCGGTCACGCGTGCCAGGCACGCCGTGCTGGTCACCGCCGTCACCAGCGAGCGCGAGGGCCTGGCGCCGTCCCGGTTCCTCGACGAGATCGACCCGCTGCCGGCCGAGGTGGAGACGCGGCAGATGACCACCGTCCACCGGCCGCTCAGCCTTACCGGTCTCGTCGCCGACCTGCGCCAGGTCGTGACCGACCCCGGAGCGCCCGAGGGCCTGCGGTCGGCAGCGGCGGTGCGGCTTGCGGTGCTCGGTGCCGCCGGGGCGCGCGGCGCCGATCCCGCCGGCTGGTGGGGCCTGTCCGCGCTCTCCGACGAGCGGGCCGTCCGCGATGCCGACGAGCCGGTGCCGGTGAGTCCGTCGAAGGTCGAGTCGTTCGCCCGCTGCCAGCTGCGGTGGTTCCTCGAGCACGTCGGTGGCGCGAGCGCACCGGGTGCGGCCCAGAGCGTCGGCACCCTGGTGCACGCCGTCGCCGAGACCGCGCTCGACGCCGAGAGCATCACCGAGCCCGCGTTGCTGGCCCGGCTCGAGACCCTGCTGGCCTCGGTGGACCTCGGGTCGGGGTGGGTCGCAGCGAAGGAGCGAGACAAGGCGGTCGAGATGGTCCGCCGGCTCGCCTCCTGGTTGTCCCGCAACCAGCGCGAGGTCGTGGCCACCGAGCTGACGTTCTCGGCCACGGTCGGGCGCGCTGTCCTCGGGGGGCGCGTCGACCGCGTCGAGCGCGACGACCTCGGCCGGGCTGTCGTGGTCGACCTGAAGACCGGCGCCGGCAAGACCCCGACCGAGGAGCTGCCCCGGCACGGCCAGCTCGCGACGTACCAGCTCGCCGTCGAGAGCGGTGCGTTCGCCGAGCTCGGTCTGCACGAGAGCGGCGGCGCGGAGCTGGTGCAGGTCGGCAGGGCCGGCGGCAAGGCCGGGGCCGTCCAGGCCCAGCCCGCGCTGGCCGACCACGAGGACCCCGGATGGGCCCGTGCCATGGTGCTCGACGTCGCCGAGGGCATGGCCGGCTCGGCGTTCCGCGCCGTCGACAACCGCTACTGCACGATGTGCCCGGTCCGCACCAGCTGCCCGGTCCAGGACGACGGCCGGCCGATCACCTCATGAGCCAGACCAGCCTGTTCGACCAGGATGACGCCCCGACCCGACGCGTCCCGATGTCGCCGGCCGAGCTGTCGCGGCGCATCGGCCTGGACTTCCCGCCGACCCCCGAGCAGTTCGACGCGATCCAGGCACCGCTGCGGCCCCACCTCGTCGTCGCCGGTGCCGGGTCCGGGAAGACCCAGACGATGGGCCTGCGCGTCGTCTGGCTGGTCGCCAACGGTCTCGTCGAGCCGCACCGCGTCCTCGGGCTGACGTTCACCCGGAAGGCCGCCGCCGAGCTCGGCGAGCGGGTCCGCCGGATGCTCAAGCGTCTGCAGCAGGCCCACGAGCACGACCCGTTCCTGACCGAGGACGTCGCCGCGTCGCTGCGCACCGGTGAGCCCGTCGTGACGACGTACCACTCCTACGCTGCCGGCCTGGTCGGCGAGCACGCCCTGCGGATCGGTCTTGAGCCCGACACGCGGCTCGTCGGCGAGGCCGTGAGCTGGCAGTACGCCGCGCAGGTCGTCGAGTCATACGACGGCGCCATGGACTCCGTCGCCTACACGGTCGGCACCGTGGTCGGCGACGTCCTGGCCTTGGCGGGTGAGCTCTCCGAGCACCTGCGCGAGCCGGGCGACGTGGTCGCGCTGACAGCGCACGTGCGCGCGCACCTGGAAGCGTTGCCTCGGGCTGACGGTCAACGGACGAGCGGGCACTACAAGTCCGTCCGCGATGTGCTGGGCGCCCTCGAGGCGCGGGTCGCCCTGCTCCCGATGGTCGACGCCTACACCCGGCTCAAGCGGTCAAAGGGGGCGATGGACTACGGCGACCAGGTCGCGGTGGCCGCGAGGATCGCGCGCGAGCACCCGGAGGTCGCCCAGATCGAGCGGGGCCGCTTCGTTGCCGTGCTGCTCGATGAGTACCAGGACACCGGTGAGGCGCAGCGGGTGCTGCTGACCGAGCTCTTCGGCCGTGGCCACGGCGTCACCGCTGTCGGTGACCCGCGTCAGTCGATCTACGGCTGGCGCGGAGCCAGCGCCGGCAACCTCGAGCGGTTCGGCGCGGACTTCGCCGGTGACGTGCCGGCGGGCCAGAGCGGGCTGACCGTGAGCTTCCGCAACGGCGAGCAGATCCTCGGCGCCGCAAACGTCATGGCGGGCGGCATCCCGGTCGTCGGGCTCGCCGACGCCCCCCTGACGCCGGGGCCGGGACGCGTCGGCGCCGGCCGGGTCGTGGTCGCGCTGCACGAGACGGTCGCCGACGAAGCGGCCTGGGTCGCCGAGCGGGTGGCCGCGCTCGGCTCGCCCGACGGCGGCAGCCTGCCATGGGGCCAGATCGCGGTCCTGGCGCGGCGGCGGTCGCACTTCCCCCGGCTCGACGCCGAGCTGCGCGCCCGGGGTGTGCCCTGCGAGGTGGTCGGTCTCGGCGGGCTGCTGGGACGGCCTGAGGTGGTCGACGTCGTGAGCACGCTGCGGGTGCTCGCCGACCCGGCGGCCGGCGCAGCCCTGTTGAGGCTGCTCACTGGCCCCCGCTGGCGGCTGGGACCCCGTGACCTCGACGCGTTGGGGCGCCGGGCGCGCCGGATCGCGGTCAACCGGGGGCTGGTGCCGCCGCCGGGCGTGGCCAGCTCCTGGGTGACCGACACCACACCTGTGCCGCCGGTCGACGCAGCCGAGCCGGACTTCGACGCGGTCGACGAGCGCAGCCTCGTCGACGCCCTTGATGACCTGGGTGGCCCGTCGTCGGCCTACTCCGCCGAGGGCCACCGACGGCTCGTGCTGCTGCGCGACGAGCTGCGTCGTCTCCGGCGCCGGACGTCCTCGTCACTCCCCGACCTGGTGATGGCAGTCGTGCGCGCCCTTGATCTCGACGTCGAGCTCGCCTCCCGGCCCGGCGTGCGCGCCGGCGACGCGTTGCTCGATGTCGACCGGCTGGTCGAGGTTGCCGAGGAGTTCGCCGCGGCGGGAGAGGACCCCGGCCTGACCGCCTTTCTCGCCTACCTCGACACGGCGACCGAGCGGGAGCGCGGCCTCGAGGTCGAGGTGGCCGAGCCCGACGGCGAGCGGGTGCAGATCATGACCGTGCACGCGGCCAAGGGCCTGGAGTGGGACGCGGTGTTCGTCGCGGGCTTGACCGAGACGGTGTTCCCGGTCGAGGGGCGCCCGGTCGCCGACTGGACGAAGCAGCTCGCGACGTTGCCGTTCCAGCTGCGTGGCGACCGGGACGAGCTGCCGGTGTTCGACTGGCCGGGCACCACCGACCAGGTCGCGGCCCGCGACGCCCTCGACACCTTCCGGAACGCCTGCCGCGCACGGGGTGCTCTCGAGGAGCGTCGGCTCGCCTACGTCGCGATGACGCGAGCCCGCGACGTCCTCGCCTGCTCCGGCTACTGGTGGGACACCGGGGTCACGCTGCGCGGCCCGTCGGAGCTGCTCACCGAGGTCCACCAGATGGCTGCAGCCGGACACGGACTGGTCGACGTCTGGGCGGCTCGGCCCGACGACGGCAGCATCAACCCGATGGTCACCGAGCCGCCGTCGGGGATGTGGCCCTTCGACCCGTTGGGGTCGCGGCGGCCGGCGGTCGACGCCGGGGCCTTCCTGCTGCGCAGTGCCGCCGCGTCGGGCATCCCGGAGCACCTGCCCGGGCTCGCAGCCGCCGACCGCCGCCGTGCCGAGGCCTGGGACGTCGAGCTCGAGCTGCTGCTGGCCGAGCTCGCCCGTCAGCGCGGGCGGGGCTCCGGTCACGTCGTCGAGCTGCCGGCCCGCCTCTCGGTGTCCCAGCTGGTCGCCCTCCGTGAGGACCCGCTGCAGCTGGCCCGCTCGCTGCGCCGCCCGCTGCCCCAGCGCCCCGCCCCGCAGGCGCGGCGGGGCACGCGGTTCCACCTATGGCTCGAGCAGCGCTGGGGTCAACAGCGGCTGCTCGACGTCGACGAGCTGCCCGGCGCAGCCGACCAGACAGCAGAGCCCGACGCCGACCTCGTTTCCCTCCAGCAGGCGTTCCAGGCCAGCTCGTGGTGGTCACGCGTCCCGGTCGAGGTGGAGTTCCCCTTCGACATGGTGGTGGACGGCGTGCTGCTGCGCGGCCGCTGCGACGCGGTGTTCGCCGACGCGCCGGACGGCATGGTCGACGTCGTCGACTGGAAGACCGGCCGACCGAAGAGCGGCGATGCGGCAGCGGCCGCCGCTGTCCAGCTCGCCGTCTACCGCCTGGCGTGGCACCTGCTCAGCGGCACGCCGCTGAGCAGGATCCGCGCGGCCTTCCACTACGTAGGGGTCAACCGCACGGTCAGCCCCGCCGACCTCCTCGACCACGACGGCATCGTCGCGCTCGTCCGCTCGGTCCCCACCGTGGACGGTGGGCGCTGACCGTCCCTACTTGTCGGCGAGGACGTCGAGCTGGTTGATCTGCGGCGGGGAGCTGAACAGCTCGTCGGCCTTGGCCATCAGCGCCTCGGCCACCTTCCCGGACAGGTGCGCCTGTCGGCCGTCCTCGTCGTCGAAGGTGTCGAAGATGCCGAACGACGACGCGCCCCACCGCACGGCGTACCACGTCCGGGTGCCGGGCTCCGCCTCGACCAGCGGCAGCGCCCCGGTGAGGAACTCCGCGACCTCGTCCTCCTTGCCCGGCTTGGCCTCGAGCGGGACCCACAGGGCCTTCGTGGTCATGGTGCCTCCTCGGCAAACGCAGTGGGTGCAGGGGTGATGTGTGATCCTAGAGGTCGACGACGAGGGCGCAGTGGTCGCTCACCGCGGTGAGCACCGCCCTCGCCCCCGTCACGGCTCCGGCGGGCAGCCCGTCGATGAGGATGTGGTCGAGCTGAACCCGCGGCCGCCACGACGGGTAGGTCCGCACCCGGGCCGGCTGCGCCCACCGCGTCGAGAGCCTCGGCAGCGCGCCGGGCAGGTTGAAGTCACCGATGAGCAGCCGCGGCCCCGGCAGGCTCCGGGCCCATCGGGCCAGCGCCCGCAGCTGGGCGATGTTCCACCCCGGGACGAACGAAAGGTGCGCCGTCACGACCGTCAACGGTCCGGACGGCGTCTCGATCTGCGCCGCGACGGCGACCCGCGGCTCGTCTGCGACATGGGTCAACCCCCGGGTGCCGGGCACCATCAGCGGCATCCCGACCGGTGCCGGGCCGAACCGGCGGATGCTCCAGGCGCGCACCGGGAAGCGGGAGACCAGCCCCACGCCGTACGCCGGGCCGGCCACCGGCTCGTCCTCCGCAGCGGCCCATTCGGCCCCGGGAGTCCCGTGCAGCGCCGGGACGAAGAGCCAGGACCCCGCACCGAGTGCGTCCGCGACCACAGCGGTCTGGTCGACCGCGCCGGAACGGGCCTGCAGCAGGTCGACCTCCTGCAGCCCCACGATGTCGGCGTCGATCTCGCGGGCGGCCGCGCGCAGGTCGTCCTCGATGACCTCGCCGTGCACCACCGAACGTCCGTGCAGGATGTTGAACGTCGCCACCCGCACCGCACCGACGCTAGTCGAGGGTCGAGCGCCCCGCCGTCGTAGGGTCGGCGCATGACGGAGAACAACGGTGACCGCGAACAGGTCGCTCGGGTCCGTGCGGCTGTCGCGGACGGCGCGCAGGAGTTCCTGGCCGGGCTGGTCGAGTGGCTGCGCATCCCGTCCATCTCGGGGGACCCCGCCAACGCGAAGGACGTACGCCGGTCGGCCGAGCACCTGGCGACGGTCCTGCGCGACACGGGGTTCCCGACCGTCGAGGTATGGGAGACGCCGGGTCTCCCGGCAGTGTTCGCCGACTGGCCGAGCGACGACGAGGGGGCACCGACGGTCGTCGTCTACGGGCACCACGACGTGCAGCCGGTCACGCCGCTCGAGCTGTGGGAGCACCCCCCGTTCGAGCCCACTGTCGTCGCTGACCGGCTGTTCGCACGCGGTGCGGCCGACGACAAGGGCCAGGTGTTCTTCCACACCCTCGGTGTCACGGCGCACCTGGCGGCGACCGGACGCACCAGCCCGGCGGTCAACCTCAAGCTGGTCGTCGAGGGCGAGGAGGAGTCCGGCTCGCCGCACTTCGCCGACCTGTTGCGCCGCCACGCCGACCGTCTCGCGTGCGACGTGGTCGTCGTCTCCGACAGCGGCATGTGGTCCCGCGACACCCCGACCGTCTGCACCGGGATGCGGGGGATGACCGACGGGCAGGTCGACTTCCGCGGCCCGGCCGGCGACGTGCACTCGGGCTCCTTCGGTGGTGCGATCCGCAACCCGCTCACCGAGATCGCCCGGGTGCTCGCGGGAATGCACGATGCCGACGGGCACGTCACGATCGACGGCTTCTACGACGGTGTCGTCGAGCTCTCCGACGACGAGCGCGCCCTCATCGCCAAGCTGCCGTACGACGAGGCCGGCTGGCTGGTCAACGCGCGCAGCTCCACGGCGTACGGCGAGAAGGGCTTCACCACCCTGGAACGCGTCTGGGCACGTCCCACCGCCGAGCTCAACGGGATCTGGGGCGGCTACACCGGCGCCGGGCACAAGACGATCGTGCCCTCGCAGGCGCACGCGAAGTTCTCGTTCCGGCTCGTCGCCGGGCAGGACCCGCTCGACATCCAGGCGAAGTTCCGCAACTGGCTCGCGCGCGCCGTGCCCGACGGGATCGAGTGGGACGTGACGTTCTACGGCGACGGTGTGCGCCCGTGCCTCACGCCGCTGGACCATCCGGCGCTGGCAGCGGTCACCCGCGCCATGTCCGCAGCCTTCGAGACCGAGATCCTCTACACCCGTGAGGGAGGCTCGGGCCCGGAGGCCGACCTGCAGGACGTGCTGGATGCACCGGTGGTGTTCCTGGGCGTCAGCCTTCCTGACGACGGGTGGCACGCACCGAACGAGAAGGTCGAGATCCCGTTGCTGCACAAGGGCGCCGAAGCAGCCGCCCATCTCTGGGCCGACCTCGCCCGCAGCCTGCGCCAGTGACGCGGGACGGTCTGACGGACCTGTCGCTGGCGCGCGCCGTCGTCGACCGCGACGCCCTGCGCCGGACCGACGAGGACTGGCTGCGGCAGGCATGGGCGTCACCGCGGACGCGGGTGGTGCGGGTGCACGACGGCCGGGTCGCGGTCACCGGCGAGCCGCCTCGCCTCGACCTCGATGAGCACCCCGACGTGGCGGAGGACCGGCGGTTCTTCCTGGGCACCGACGAGGACGCGGCGTACTTCGCGGCCGTGGTCGACGCCGAGGAGGACGAGGCGACGTTCCAGGGTCTGCGGTCGGTCGGAGCGGTCCTCGGTGCTCGTGACGCCGGGCTCGTCGTGCACGCCGTCTCCCTGGCCAACTGGCATGCCACCCATACCCACTGCCCGCGCTGCGGCGGCCCCACGACACCGCGGGCCGCAGGTCATGTCCGGCGGTGCGCGAGGGACGCCAGCGAGCACTACCCCCGCACCGACCCGGCCGTGATCATGTCCGTGGTCGACGCCGACGACCGGCTGCTCCTCGGCCGGCAGAGCTCGTGGTCGGCGGGGCGGTTCTCCACCCTCGCCGGCTTCGTCGAGCCGGGGGAGTCCCTGGAGGCGGCGGTGCGCCGCGAGGTGCACGAGGAGGTCGGGATCACCATCGGCGAGGTGCGCTACCTCGGCAGCCAGCCGTGGCCGTTCCCGTCGAGCCTGATGCTCGGTTTCCGGGCGGAGGCGGCGAGCACCGAGGTGACGCTCCACGACGGCGAGATCGCGGAGGCCCGGTGGTTCACCCGGCCGGGCATCCTCGAGGCGATCCGGTCCGGCGAGCTGGGAGTGGCCCCGACCATCTCGATCGCGCGACGGCTGATCGAGCACTGGTACGGCGGGGAGCTCCCCACCAACACCGACTGAACCCACCCGAGACCTTGGGGGTCAGGCGGCCAGCTGGGCCTTGACCTGCGCGAGCGTCGGGTTGGTCAGCGCGGACCCGTCCGGGAAGACCAGGGTGGGCACGGTCTGCATGCCCCCGTTGACCTTCATGACGAGATCGGCCGCAGCCGGGTCGTTCTCGATGTCGACCACCTGGTACTCGATGCCCTCGCGGTCCAGCTGCGACCTCAGCCGGTGGCAGTAGCCGCACCAGACCGTGCTGTACATCGTGACCACGTTCGACGGCGACACCGGGGAGGTCCTCTCGGGAGCAAGTGATGGTTCAGGCCTTGTGGCCCGTTCTCCGGTTGCAACGCCTGCCGGCCCGCGTGCCTTCCCTCGTCGCACCCCTCGTCCGACCCGGCTGAGAGGATGGCGCCGTGCCCGACGCCGACGCGCTGCTCGAGATGCTCGACCCGGAGCAGCGTGAGGTGGCGACCACGCTGACGGGTCCCCTGTGCGTGCTCGCGGGTGCCGGCACGGGCAAGACGAGGGCGATCACGGCACGCATCGCGTACGGCGTGGCAAGCGGCGTCCTGGTTCCCCAGCGGGTCCTGGCGGTCACCTTCACCGCTCGGGCCGCAGGCGAGATGCGCACCCGGCTGCGGGTGCTCGGGGCCACCGGGGTCCAGGCCCGCACCTTCCACGCGGCCGCGCTGCGGCAGCTGCGGTACTTCTGGCCGCGCCACGTCGGCGGCGAGCTGCCGCCGTTGGTCGAGCACAAGGCCGCCCTGGTCGCCGAGTCGGCCGGCCGGCTCCGGCTGGCGACCGACCGGGCCACCGTGCGCGACCTGGCCGCGGAGATCGAGTGGGTCAAGGTCACCATGACCGACCACGACGACTACCCGGCAGCCGCCGCCAAGGTCGCCCGACCTGCCCCGGCCGGGCTCGACCCCGCGATGGTGGTGCGGCTGCTCTCGACGTACGACCAGGTCAAGCGCGAGCGCCACGTCATCGACTTCGAGGACGTGCTGCTCTACACCGTGGGACTGATCGCGGAGCACCGACAGGTGGCCGACGCGGTGCGCGGGCAGTACCACCACCTGGTGGTCGACGAGTACCAGGACGTCAGCCCGTTGCAGCAGGCGCTGCTCGACCAGTGGCTCGGCGGTCGGGACGAGATGTGCGTCGTCGGCGACCCGCACCAGACCATCTACACCTTCGCGGGAGCGACACCCGACTTCCTGCTCGGCTTCCGCGAGAGGTACGCCGGCGCCAAGGAGGTCCGCCTGGTGCGGGACTACCGGTCGACGCCGCAGGTCGTCGCACTGGCCAACCGGCTCGTCACCGCCGCTCCGGCCGGTCGCCACGGGCGCCTCGAGCTGGTCGCCCAGCGGCCGCCAGGTCCGGCGCCCGACCTGCGCGAGCACGCCGACGAGCCGGCCGAGGCCCGGTGGGTTGCTTCACGGGTCCGCGAGCTGACTGACGGTGGGCTCGCTCCGAGCGAGGTCGCCGTGCTGTTCCGCACCAACGGCCAGAGCGAGAGCTACGAGCAAGCGCTAGCCGACGCGGGCGTGCCCTACGTGCTGCGCGGGGGAGAGCGTTTCTTCGACCGCCCGGAGGTTCGGGAGGCCCGGCTGATGCTGCGCGGGGCGGCGCGGTCCGAGGACGAGAACGACGACCTGCCCGAGACCGTACGTGGCGTGCTCTCCGGGAGCGGCTGGTCCGCCACGCCCCCCGAGGGCGCGGGCGCGGTGCGCGACCGGTGGGAGTCCCTGGCGGCCCTCGCCCGGCTGGCCGAGGACATGGCCGCCGTACACATCGGCGCGTCGCTGCGCGACTTCGTCGCCGAGCTCGACGAGCGCGCGGAGGCCCAGCACGCGCCCACGGTCGAGGGCGTGACTCTCGCGTCCCTGCACGCGGCGAAGGGGCTGGAGTGGGACGCCGTCTTCGTGGTGGGGGCCACCGACGGGATGATCCCGATCACCTACGCGCAGACGCCCGAGCAGGTCGAGGAGGAGCGCCGGCTGCTCTACGTGGGCGTTACCCGGGCCCGGGAGCACCTCGCCATCAGCTGGTCACTGGCGCGCGCACCGGGCGGGAGGGCCGGCCGCCGGCCCTCGCGCTTCCTCGACGGGATGCACGCCGGCACTCGATCCGACGCCCCCGCGGCGGGTGCGCGCGCGCGGGGATCCTCGCGTCGGCGCGGACCCGCCTCCTGCCGGGTCTGCGGCAGCGCCCTGACGGCCCCGGTCGCGCGCAAGCTGGGACGCTGCGAGGACTGCCCCTCGTCCTACGACGAGCAGCTCTTCGAACGACTGCGGACCTGGCGCGCGGAGCAGGCCCGGACCCAGAGCGTCCCGGCGTACGTCGTGTTCACCGACGCCACGCTGACGGCGCTGGCGGAGGTCCGCCCCAGCAGCGCGACGGAGCTGCTCGCCGTCTCGGGGGTCGGGGGCACGAAGCTCGAGCGCTACGGCGCGGACGTCCTCGCGATCTGTGCCGGGGAGGCGCCCACGGCCACCGTGTCACCGGGGACGAACCCGGACGTCCTGCAGGATGTCACGGTCGACCTTCGGTCAGGAGTGAAGAATTCTGTTGCACCTGACGAGGACCTTCTCTAGTCTCGTCTGCGTCGGGTCGACCGAACACGGTCGGACCCCGTTCAGCCAGAGCAGGAGGTGAGCACGATGGAGAGTTTCGAGACGTCATTCGGGATGTCGCAGACGCGACTGATGCCCGCGTGCGCCCTGCTCGCTCCGTCCGTTGCCTACCGCAACCGGACCAGCATCGCGCCCACGACGGCCGTCCAGGGCAGCGCTCTGCCCCGGGTCAGCGATGTCAGCGCTGTCGACACCGTCGTTGATGTCAAGGGTTTCGGCACCCCCGTAGGGATCCGCTCCTGGAGCCCACCGGTATAGGACTTCCTCCTCACCGGCGCCTCCAAGGCCGCGGAACCCGACACCCGGGATCCGCGGCCTTTTCGTTGTCCACCTGCGGTGGTCCTCACCAGGGACCGCCGCCCGAGACCGATCACCAGCTGACCGACCGGCCGGCTGGCAGGACCGAGAAGGAAGACATGGAGGTGACACCCATGCAGCTCGCATCCACACGTGCGTCGAGATCGTGGGCGGACCTGTCGGCACTTACCGAGCTCGTCATCGACGACCAGCTGCCGTGCCGGGCCAACGACCCGGAGCTGTTCTTCGCCGACTCGCCCAGTGACGTCGAGCTCGCAAAGACTCTCTGTGCGGCCTGCCCTGCCCGTCTCGACTGCCTCAGCGGCGCTCTCGAACGCCGTGAGCCATGGGGCGTCTGGGGTGGCGAGTGGTTCGTGCAGGGAGTCGTGGTTGCGCGGAAGCGGCCCCGTGGCCGTCCCCGCAAGTCCGAGATCGCAGCGTGACCGGCCCCCGAACCGGCCCCGGCCCCACAGCCGGTGCCGCCGCGGCGCTGGCGTATGCGGCGGGCGGAGGAGACGGCGCTGCGCGCCCGCCGACTCCTCGCCCTCGCCACGGTGTGGTGAGCCCGATTGCTGATCATGAGGGGGAACGTCACAGAAATGATGGCGTTTCCCCTCATCATCATGAAGGGGGGTGGGAAGGGGAGGTCCGTGGCCGGTGCGGAGAAGTCGACGGTAGAGGTCGACGGGCGTCGGCTCGCCCTGTCCAACCTCGAGAAGGTCCTCTATCCCGAGACCGGCTTCACCAAGGGTGAGGTCGTTGACTACTACGCGCGCATCGCGCCGGTCCTGCTGCCGCACATCGCCGACCGGCCGATGTCCTTCCAGCGCTTCCCCGACGGCGTCGAGGCGCAGGGCTTCTTTGCCAAGAATGCGCCGAGGGGGACCCCGGAGTGGGTCCGCACCGTCCGGCTCCCCGCGCCGGGAAGCTCGAAGAACCGGGACACCCTCGACTACGTGGTGGTGGGTGACCTCGCGACCTTGGTGTGGGCGGCGAACCTGGCCGCGTTGGAGCTGCACGTACCCCAGTGGACCGTTGGGCCGCGCGGCGCTGTCCGCGAGCCGGACCGCCTGGTCCTCGACCTCGACCCGGGGGCCCCGGCCACGGTCGTGGAGTGTGCCGAGGTGGCCCTCCTGCTCAAGGACATCGTCGAGGCGGACGGCCTGACCCCGGTGGCGAAGACCAGTGGCTCCAAGGGCATGCAGGTCAGCGCGTCGGTGCGGCCCGTGTCGGACGAGCGCACCTCGGCCTACGCCCACGACCTGGCCCGACGGCTGGAGCGCGAGCGTCCGGACCTCGTCGTGTCCCGGATGGCCAAGAACCTGCGCGACGGCAAGATCTTTGTCGACTGGAGCCAGAACAACGCCGCGAAGACGACCGTGGCCCCGTACGCGCTGCGCGCCCGACCCCAGCAGTGGGTGTCGACGCCGCTGACGTGGGAGGAGGTCGCCGCCGCCCGCACTCCGCAGGACCTGCAGTTCCGCGCAGAGCAGACCCTCGAACGCGTCGCCGAGCTCGGTGACCTCTGCGCGCCGCTGCTCGAGCCGGGTCCGCCCCTGCCCTGACCGGCGGCAGTGCCCTGTGGATGACGGGACGGTGGACGACCCCGCTCTGCCTACGCTGGCCGGCGGAGGCGCCCGGGGTAGGCGCCGCCAGTCGGGAGGGCCTGGTGCACGTGCGGCTCGACACGGGCGGGGTGGTGGCCGCCACCGTCCGCCTCGAGTCCGAGGGGGACGCTGCCCGCCGGCTGGCGGCCTCGGTCGCCGCACTGGGCGGCGTCCACGCCGGCGCTGTGGATGCCGCGCTGATCGAGGGCCTGCGCGTCGTCGGAGATGTCTGCGGTGACGTCCTCGAGGTGGTCGGGCTGGACCTGGACGTGCTGGCGGCCAAGGTTCGAGCAGGCGCGCAGGCCTACGACGCGATCGAGCGCGGCGTGACCGGCGCCGTCGAGCACGGGCTCAGGGCACGGTGACCGGCACGAGCAGCCGCGGCAGCAGCACGAGCAGCACGAGCAGCACGAGCAGCACGAGCAGCACGAGCACAACGAGCAGCAGCGTGGCGCTGCCCTATCCACGGGACGAACCGGAGACGGTCGCGCGGGTCGGCCAGCGCTGTGACCGCCTCGCGTCGTGGGTGGACCAGCTGGCCGGCGATCTCGCCCGCGACGGTGACCGGCTGCAGGGTGCCTGGGAGGGGACGGCGGCCCGCGCCTGCCGTGACGAACTGGGGACCGTCGCCCGCCTCACGCGGTCGCTGACCGACCCGCTGCACGCCTCGGCGCAGATGTTGCGGGCGTACTCCGTCGACGTGACTGAGGCGCGTCGCCACGTCGAGAGGCTGCGCGAGGAGTACGACGCGCTCGTCGCCGCCCACCGACGCGAGGTTGCCGCCGTGCTGGCGCCAACGGGCACGGGCCTGCAGGGTCTGCCGGACCTGACGGGACCGCAGCGGCAGCTGTGGGCCGAGGAGTGCCGGCTGGCGCACGCGGCCGACCTGGCCCGCGTCCACGCCAGGCACCAGGAGATCCTCGTCGACCTGTCGGCGCGGGCGGCTCGAACCGCCCAGCGCGTCATGGCCGTGACGAGAGAGATGCTTCCGCCGCGGCCGCTCTCCGGCCGGCCGGTCACCGACGTCGAGGCGGACATCGTCGCCCTGCTGCCGCTGCTTGCCGAGAGCCGGCGTCAGGCGGGCGTCTCCTCCGGCCTGCTCGCCCCGGGAGGGCCAGGGTCGCGGCCGCGGGTCTGGTGGTCCGCCTTGACCTCCGACGAGCAGGATCGGCTGGTGGCCACCTGGCCGGCCCAGCTCGGCGCGCTGGACGGTCTGCCTGCGGCGGCGCGCAGCCGGGCCAACGAGGTGCTGCTCGACCGCGAGCTCGCCGTGCTGCTTCACCTCGGGGTCCGCACCGCGCAGCAGCAGCGACGGCTCGACAACTGTCTGGTGGTCCACGACCGCATCGAGTACCTGCGGGCACACCGCGACCCACGCACCGTCCAGCGCTCCGACGTGCAGCTGCTGGTGTTCGAGCCGTCGGCCTTCGGTGCGCAGGGCCGGGTTGCGATCGGCATCGGCGACGTGGACACCGCCGACCACGTGGCGGTGATGGTTCCCGGACTGGGCTCGGACGTGCGCTCCTACCTCGCCCCGCTGACCGACAGCGCGCTACGGGTACAGGACCGGGCCCAGCGCGCCGCTGGTGACAGCCCCACGGCGACGGTGGCCTGGATGGGATACGACGCACCGGAGTTCGACAACGTCGCGGGGGACGGCGCAGCGGAACGCGGGGCCGACCTGCTCGCCGCGGACCTCCTCGGCTGGCAGGAGGCTCGGGACTCGCTGCCCCACCTCACCGTCGTGGGACACAGCTACGGCAGCACGACAGCCGGCACCTCGATGCGGGACTACCGGACGGGGACCGACGACCTGGTGCTGGTGGGGAGCCCGGGTCCCAACGTCGAGACCGCCGCGGAGCTCCGGGTGCCGTCGGGGCATGTGTTCGTGGGTGGCAGCAGCCGTGACCCGGTCAGCTACCTCGACCGGTTCGGCGCCGACCCCACCCACCGGGACTTCGGTGCCATCCGGTTCCAGGCCGAGGACGTCACGCGCAATGACACGAGGCTCGACGTGGCCGACCACTCGAAGTACTTCGACCCGAGAACCGAGTCGCTCTACAACGTCGCCCGGGTCGTCGTGGGGGACTACGCGGCCGTTCGCCCGGCGGAATATCGTGGCGAGGCGTGGCTCCGTCCCGACGGCATCAACAACGATCCGGAGGCAGACCGTGAACCCACTGTGGCGCAGTGACAGTCAGGTCGGGCGGGTCGGCCGTGCTCCTCTCACAGTGTTGGCCGGCATCGCGGTGATCGCCGGCGCGCTCGCGCTGCCCGGCTGCGGACCGTCCCCGGACGAGGTGCGCGAGGAGGCCGCCCGGTCGAAGGCTCGGGTGACGACGCAGTCCCGCGACGTCCTCGGCCCGCTCACCGCGGTGGGCACCTTCGCGTGGGCCGACGGTGCCTGGTCGGGCTGCGGGGACTTCGGCGGCAAGGCGCTCTACGAGGTGACCGGCCGCATCGACCCCGCGCCCGAGGACGGCGGCCCACTGGTGGACCGTGTCGTCGACAGGCTGGCCGCGAAGGGGGTGCGCCTTCGCCGCATCTATCCCCAGGAGAAGGACCCTGTCACGTTCGCGGTGGTGCGCGACGACGTCATCATGGAGTTCTACGGCTATGCACGGGACCCCTACGTGCTCTTCGACATCCTCGGTCCGTGTCTCGACGTCGACGACCTGGATCGCGAGCTCATCGACGCTCGACCCACGTCCCTTCGCCTGGGCGAGAAGTGAGGTGGTGGCGATGGTGACCTGTGCCCGGTGCGGCACGACGGCCGACGAGCTGCCACTGACGTGGAGCTCCTCCGCGGAGCGTGGCGGGACCGTCTACCACTGCCAGATCTGCAGCCGCGAGAACCTCCGGTCGATCGAGGGACGGCTGGACGAGCAGTGGTGGGCCTAGCGCGGCGGCGGTCGTCTCGTGCGTGGTGCGCGCCGTCGTACCGGCTTCGGTGCGAAGCCGGGCAGCCACCGCTCGAGCTCGGCGCGCCACGGCGCGCGGGCGTCGAGCTGGCACAGGACGCCGATCGCGCCGGTAGTGACGCGATGGATGAGCAGGTAGTCGGGTGGCAGGTTGAGCTGCAGACCTATCGTGTACGCCGGTGAGCGCGGGTCCGCGACGCGGACGGCCTGGCTGCGCAGCCAGCCGCGGGAGAACTGGAACGACTCGGCGCGGACCGGCTCGAGGATCGGGGCGAGGTAGTCCAGCAGTGCTGTGGCGTCGAGCTGGATGCCCGAGCGCACGAAGCCTTGTTCGGTCAGGCCGTCGAGCACGCCGTCGGCGTCCCCCGCGATCGTGAGCCGGAGCAGGGGGCCGATGGAGTCCGGAAGCCCCTGCGGGAGGCGGTTGACGGCCCCGTAGTCCAGGACGGCCAGTCTCCCGTCGTCGAGCAGCCGGAAGTTGCCGGGATGGGGGTCGGCGTGCAGCAGCCCGGCTCTCTCCGGCCCGGAGAACAGGAACCGGGTCAGCAGCAGACCGGCGCGGTCGCGCTGCTCCTGGGTGCCGGCGCTGATCACCCGCGAGAGCGCCAGCCCGTCGACCCACTCGCTCACCAGGACGTCGTCGCCTCCGACGACCACCCGTGGCACCAGGAAGTCCGGGTCCCCGTCGTAGGCGTCGGCGAACGCAGACTGGTGACTCGCCTCCAGCTCGTAGTCGAGCTCCTCGGCGACGCGCGCCTTGAGCTCGGCGACCAGCGGCTTGACCTCGAGGCCCGGGACGAGCAGGCCGATGAGACGGCTCATCCGACCGATCTGGGTCAGGTCCGAGATCAGGGCGGCGCCCGCGCCGGGGTACTGCACCTTGACCGCGACGTCCCTGCCGTCCAACCACACCGCCCGGTGCACCTGGCCGATCGACGCGGCGGCCGCCGGCTTGTCGTCGAAGGACAGGAAGCGATCGCGCCAGTCCTTGCCGAGCCCGCGCGCCAGCACGGTGTGCATCGTGCTCGCGGGCAGTGGAGGGGCGGACTCCTGCAGCCTGGTAAGCGTCTCGCGGTAGGGGCCGGCCAGGTGCTCGGGCATGGCCGCCTCGAACACCGACATGGCCTGGCCGAACTTCATCGCGCCGCCCTTGAGCTCGCCGAGCACCCGGAAGAGCTGCTCGGCGGTGCGCGCCTGGACCTCGGCGGCGACGATCTCGGCCGGCCGGCCGCCGAGACGCCTGCCCAGGCCGAGGGTCGCGCGCCCCGCGTACCCCAGCGGCAGACCGGCCAACCTGACGGTGCGTGCAGCGGCCCGGCGCGGGAGGTCCTCCATCGCCGCAGTCTGTCAGGCAGCGGGTCGGGTCGACGGTCCGGATGGCCAGCTGCAGCCGCACGACGGGTGCACCGACCACGACCGCCGTCGCACGCGGCCGTCGGACTGGGCGATCTCCAGCGTCCCGTCCACCGTGGGTGGAGCCGCTTCCCCGTCGAGGAACGCCAGCACCTGGAGCCCGGCCGACGCGGCGACGGCTGCGGCCAGTACGACGTCGCACGGCCCGGTCCGGTGCGGTGAAGCGGCGGCCAGCTGGGCCGCTATGGAGGGCCAGGCCGGGTCACGGTCACTGCGGTGCAGGTCGTGACAGCGCTGGCAGGAGGATCGACCGGGTAGCACCAACGGCCCGACGAGGCCTGTGGTGTCGCGAACGCGAGCGAACAGGTGCGGGACCCCTCGACGGAGCAAACCGTCGACGAGCCGCCCGACGGCGTCGGGGTCGTCGGCGACGACTGCGAGGTCGGGGACGCGCCCGACGGGCAGGCGGGACCGTAGCGAGGGGGCGAACCTCCGCGCGTTGCGCCACGACGCGTCCTGGCGGCGGGCGCCGACGTCATCGGCGACGAGCCCCCCGGGCGACAGGTCGGCGGGCGACGTGGTGCCGGTGTCCTCGACGACGAGCGTCCCGACACCGGCAGCCGCGAGCAGGCCCACCAGCGAGGCTCCGACCCGGCCCGCGCCGTGCACGCCGACGACCCGTTGGCGCCGCCTGCTCAGGACACCGACGCCTCCGTCGGCGCGGCCGGAGGCGATGGAAGCGGCGGCGATGTCGGGGCCGAGGCGCTCCCGCTCGTCGCGGTCGAGGGTGCGCAACACGCGGTGGTCGGCTGCGGCGTCCTCCAGCACCCCCGCACGACCCAGGAGATGGAGCAGTTCGTCGACCGCTGCGGAGCCCAGGCCCATGCCGGCTGCCGCCTGCTGCAGGCCACCGAGGTCGCGCGACCCGTCGAGGCAGTCCACCAGGCGGGCGGCCCCGGCGTCGAGGCCGCCGATGACCACTGCGTGGGCTGGGTCGAGTCCCAGCTGAAGGGTGGTCGCGTCGCGCCAAACCCGGCGCAGTGCCGGCTTGAGCTGGGGTCGCACCGGCGGCACGGGCAACGCTCCTGGTGTGTTCCGAAAGATGACGAGGTCGGTCCCTGCTGGTCGTTGCAGCGAGGGTGGCAGAAAGACGGGCCGTCGCCGTCCCCGCCGTCCACAGCCCCGGACGACGCCCCCGGACAACGACTCGGGTCAGGCGAGTCCGCAGACGTCGAGGGCGAGCAGCGCGAGGGCACGCGTCGCGGTGTGCAGCTCGGCCACCGGTACCCGCTCGTCCGCGGCGTGAGCCAGCAGCGCGTCGCCCGGCCCGTAGTGCAGTGTCGGTACGCCCGCGCCCGCGAGCAGCCGCAAGTCGCTGCCGTACGGCGCGCCCCAGGTCTCCTGCGTCCCGCCTCCGGCGCGGGAATGGGCCCGGCCCATCCGGGCCGCGAGGTCACTCGTCGCCAGGAGTCGTCCCGAGGCGAACTGGCCGCCCCACCACTGCACGCCCACCGGGTGCTCGGTCAGCCACGGGTCGGCCGCGCACACCTCGGCGACGACATCCTCGAGGGCGCGCCGCGCGTCCGCGACAGGCTCGTCCAGCGCCACGCCGAGCCGGCCCTCGGCGACGAGCCGGTCAGGCACCGACGAGGCCCAGTCGCCGGCCTCGACGCGTCCGATCGACAGCGGGTAGGCAATTGGCCAGCGCCGCATGAGGGGGTCGACGTCAGCGTTGCGTGCGGTCTCCAGCCGGCTGAGGGCGGCCAGCAGGGGCACCAGCTTCTCGACGGCGCTGACGCCCTCGGACCGTCGCGACGCGTGGGTGGCCCGGCCGGGCACGGTGAGCCGGAAGGTCAGTGCCCCAGCGTTGGCGGTGACGAGCTGCAGGCTGGTGGGCTCGGGGATCACGCACGCGTCCGCGCGCCATCCCCGCTGCAGCGTCGCGTAGGTGCCGAGGCCGCCGTCTTCCTCGCCCGGCACGCACGCGACGAGGAGGTCACCCCGTAGGGGCGCCCCGGCCCGGCGTACGGCTGCAGCTGCCGCTACGGCCGCCACCAGACCAGCCTTCATGTCGCACGCGCCGCGGCCGTGGAGCTTGCCGGCGATGACGGAGCCGGAGAACGGGTCCGGGTTGCTCCAGGCCCGGAGGTCGCCGGGCGGGACGACGTCGACGTGCGCGTTCAGAAGCAGGCTCGTTGCGTCTGGGTCACCTCGCAGGTCACCTGGCAGGTCACCTTGCAGGCGACCGGGCAGGCGACCGACCACGCCCCAGGCCTCGCGGCGGTCGACCTCGACGCCGGGGAAGTCGGGCTTGCTCAGCAGCTCGGCGAGAGGGAGCTGCCAGTGGTCGACGTCGAACCCGGCGTCGCCCAGCTCGGTCGCGAGCATGGCCTGGATGTCGCACTCGGCATCGGTGCCACCCAGGCTGGGTACGCGCACGAGCTCGGCGAGGCGCGCGACGGTTGCAGGCGCTGCCGCGTCCACCTCATCGAGCACCCGGGCGGCCCAGTCGGTCGATGCCGTCACAGTGGCGCAGCGTAGATGCCGGCGGGGGCGGTCCCGAACGGGAC
>JAJAYQ010000129.1 GCA_026786145.1 Spirochaetaceae bacterium
GATTTGAAGCGTGACTTGGTTCACGGCAGTGCGGGAAAGAACATGTCCTACCAAAAAATATAACGCCTCCTGCAAATCCCTCAACGATAATCCCATCACGTAGAGACAGCACATCCAGTTGACTAGGTTGCCTAAACCTCTTTGATAGCGCTGTAAGATTCGCCACTCTTGCTCTTTGTTGCGTCCTCGCAATTTGGGCACCCGCAAGTCCTTGAGGTGTCCAGACTGCGTATCCAGTCAGGGTAAGCGCAAGAAAACCATCGGGAAATTGTGCTACGTTGCGAGACCTGCGGCAAGGACCGTGAGCATATAATCAGGACTCATTGAGGCCCGCTTCGCCTTTTGTTTGAGACTTCGTTTTTTTGAGGTTTCTTGATTGAGCACACTGATGGCTAAACGGCGCAGGAGCGCCATGTTCTCGCCCCCGTGGCCCCGCCGAATGCGGGACTTATCCTCGCCCCAGGTGACATCGAGCACCCAGTGGAGTTGATTTTCGATCCCCCAGTGGGTGCGAATCGCTCGACCAATCACCGCCGCATCACAAGGCAGCGACGTGAGATAAACCATCACCTCTCGGGTGGTCTTGTTCCAGAGGTGTCGGACCCGCTTCACCATGACGATGGTTTTAAGACCCACCCATTGCTCGATTTGGTGGAGACCTCCCATCGAGGCGACCGGCACGGCCCACACCTGCCGATGCTCCCGGCGATGATGGCCCGACTCCACACGCTGGTCATGACTGTGTTCTAGACCCGCAAAGTGCGTGGCTTCAGCCTGCTCAAACCACGCCGTCACCTCGGTCCACAGCGTGGGGTGATTGGCCTTCAGACAAAGGACGTAATCGGCCCCGCGCGCGACAATCTCACGGGCAATCTCCTTCTGGGTGCCCATCGCATCGAGGGTAATGATGCAACCGCTGATATCGAGGAGTTTGAGCAACGCCGGAATCGCGGTGATTTCATTGCTCTTAGAGGCCACCTTCACCTGTCCCAACAGCAGCCGATGCTCGCTGGCCCAAGCACTGACGACATGGAGGGCTGACTGCTTGTGGTTACGGTCGTAGGAGCCTTTGAGGGTCTTGCCGTCAATCGGAATCACCTGCGCACCACTGCCCTCAACGATCTGTTTCACCCAGCCCAAAAAGCAACGTTCTAGGGCCTCCGGTGCCATCCGCTCGAACAGACGACGGTACGTATCGGCATGAGGCACGCCGTTCGGTAACGAGAATAAGGTGCTCAGCCAAACCTCATGGCTCTCTGCATAGGTCTCGATGTCCTCCCAACCCGTCGCAC
>JAJAYQ010000130.1 GCA_026786145.1 Spirochaetaceae bacterium
ACGTTCGGCTCGCTGCGCTCGCCGAAGTAGAAAGTGCGCAGCCAGTCGACGCGGTTCATCTCGCCGTTGGCGATCCGGTCGAGGTCCTCCTCCATCTCGGCGGTGAAGTCGTAGTCGACCAGGGAGCCGAAGTGCTTCTCCAGCAGGCCGATGGTGGCGAACGCCAGCCAGGCCGGCACCAGCGCCGAGCCCCGTTTGAAGACGTAGCCGCGGTCGACGATCGTGCCCAGGATCGAGGCGTACGTCGACGGTCGCCCGATTCCGCGCTCCTCCAGCGCCCGCACCAGGGTGGGCTCGGTGTAGCGGGCCGGCGGTGAGGTCGAGTGGCCGTCGGGCTGCAGGTCGAGGACCGACAGGGCGTCGCCCTGGCGCATCTGCGGAAGACGCCGCTCGCGCTCCTCCCCCTCGCCCCCAGGACCCCTCGCCGTGTCTTCGTCGTCCCTGCCCTCCTCGTAGGCGGCCAAGAACCCGCGGAAGGTGATGACCGTGCCGCTGGTGGAGAACTCGGCGTCGGCAAACGGCTGCCCGCCTGCCACCTGCGCCCCGAGCCGGACCGTCACGGTCTCGCCGCGGGCGTCCGCCATCTGCGAAGCCACGGTGCGCTTCCAGATCAGGTCGTAGAGCGCCAGCTCGTCGCGGCTGACCTCGCCGGCCACTTGACCCGGCGTACGGAAGGCGTCGCCGGACGGCCGGATCGCCTCGTGCGCCTCCTGTGCGTTCTTCACCTTGCGCTCGTAACGGCGCGGCACGTCGGGCACGTACTCCGGGCCGTAGATGTCGCGCGCCTGGGCCCGCGCCGCGTTGAGCCCGGACTCCGACAGCGTCGTCGAGTCGGTGCGCATGTAGGTGATGTGGCCGTTCTCGTAGAGCCGCTGGGCGACGCGCATGGCGGTCTGCGCGGTCATCCGCAGCTTGCGGCTGGCCTCCTGCTGCAGGGTCGAGGTCATGAACGGCGCGGCCGGGCGCCGGCTGTAGGGCTTGTCCTCGACGGAGCGGACAGTGAACTGCGACCCGCGGAGCGCGTCGGCGAGGGTGACCACCGTCGGCTCGTCGAGCTGTACGCCGTCGAAGCGGGCGACCGGGAGACCGTCGCGGCCGAAGTCGCGGCCGGTCGCGACCCGTCGGCCGTCGACCATCACCAGACGGGCATCGAAGGATGTGCCGGAGGGGCTGGACGTGCGAGAGCTGCCGGCGGCGTTGTCCGCCTTGTCGAGGACGGCCTCGATGTCCCAGTAGGACGCGGCCCGGAAGGCGATCCGCTCCCGCTCCCGCTCGACGACCAGCCGCGTGGCGACCGACTGCACCCGGCCGGCGGACAGGCCCTGCCGGACCTTGCGCCACAGCACCGGGGAGACCTCGTAGCCGTAAAGACGGTCGAGGATGCGGCGCGTCTCTTGGGCGTCGACGAGGTGCTGGTCGAGCTCGCGGGTGTTCTCCACCGCTTCCTGGATGGCAACGCGGGTGATCTCGTGGAAGACCATCCGCCGGGCCGGAACCTTGGGGTCCAGCACCTGCAGGAGGTGCCAGGCGATGGCCTCCCCCTCGCGGTCCTCGTCAGTCGCGAGGAAGAGCTCGTCCGCGTCCTTCAGGGCGCGCTTGAGCTCGGCGACCTTCTTCTTCTTGTCGGCGTCGACGACGTAGTAGGGCTCGAAGTCGGCGTCCACGTCGACGGCGAACTTGCCGAAGCGACCCTTCTTCTCCGCGGCCGGCAACTCGCTCGGGGTCGGGAGGTCGCGGATGTGACCGACGCTGGCCTGGACGTCGTACGAGTCGCCGAGGTAGCCCTGGATCTTGTTCGCCTTGGTCTGCGACTCGACGATCACCAGCCGGCGGACGCCGGTCGATGACCGTCCGCGCTCGGCCTTGTCCGTGCCTGCCACGTTGCTCGTCGTGCTCCCTTGCTCAATGTCTCCGCGCTGGGCTCGGTCGGTGGTTTCCTCGGCCACTATGCCGAAGCCTGTCAAACGGATGGCCAGCGGGCGGGGGTCAGATCTGGGGGATGCCGGCCTCTTCCTTCTCCTCGGCCACGGCGATGCTGCGGCGCTTGGAGATGACGACAGCCACGACGATGACTGCCGTCGCGCCCAGCGCGATCAGGATGCGCAGGGCGGTGTTGGAGTCCTCGCCGACCGACATCGTCACGATCGCCGGGGCGATCAGCAGGGAGACCAGGTTCATGACCTTGATCAGCGGGTTGATGGCCGGGCCCGCCGTGTCCTTGAACGGGTCGCCGACCGTGTCACCGATGACGGTCGCCTCGTGCGCGGGAGAGCCCTTGCCGCCGTGAGCGCCGTCCTCGACCATCTTCTTCGCGTTGTCCCAGGCGCCGCCGGAGTTGGCGAGCAGGATCGCCATCAGGGTGCCCGTGGCGATCGCACCCGCGAGGTAGGAGCCCAGTGCGCCGACACCGAGGCCGAACCCGACCGCGATCGGCGCGAGCACGGCCAGCAGACCGGGAGTCGCCAGCTCGCGCAACGAGTCACGCGTACAGATGTCGACGACCTTGCCGTACTCCGGCTTGGTGGTGCCCTCCATGATTCCCGGGATCTCCCGGAACTGGCGGCGCACCTCGAACACGATGGCGCCGGCCGCCCGGGTGACGGCGTTGATCGCGAGGCTGGAGAACATGAACACGACCGAGGCACCGATGATCAGGCCCACGAGGTTCTTCGGGTCCGACACGTTGAGCACGCCGGAGTACTCCAGGTTGCGGACGTTGTCCTCCAGGTCAGCCCCGGTGTCTATGACTGCGGTCTTCACCGAGTCGGTGAACGACCCGAAGAGTGCCGTCGCCGCGAGCACGGCGGTGGAGATGGCGATGCCCTTGGTGATCGCCTTGGTGGTGTTGCCCACCGCGTCGAGGTCGGTGAGGATCCGGGAGCCGGCCTCGTCGATGTCCCCGGACATCTCGGCGATGCCCTGCGCGTTGTCCGAGATCGGGCCGAAGGTGTCCATGGCCACGATGACACCGACGGTCGTGAGCAGGCCGGTGCCGGCGAGCGCGACGGCGAACAGGCCCAGCAGCACCGAGCCGCCACCGAGAAGGTAGGCGCCGAACACGGCACTGCCGATCAGCAGGGCGGTGTAGACGGCCGACTCCAGCCCGACCGTGAAGCCGGAGAGGATGACGGTCGCCGGACCCGTCAGCGAGGTCCGGCCGATGTCCTGCACCGGACGCCTGCTGCTCTCGGTGAAGTAGCCGGTGAGCAGCTGGATGAGCGAGGCCAGCACGATGCCGATGACCACAGCGGCGATGGCGATCAGGCGCGGGTCCCTGTCACCGGCGTCCGCCACGATCTCGGCGGGGATGTTCGGCAGCTCGGAGAGAGCTCCCGGCAGGTAGACGAAGGCCGCGATGGCGCTGAGCACGGCCGAGATCGCCGCGGAGGTGAAGAAGGCCCGGTTGATGGCCTGCATGCCGCTCTTGTCGGTGGGCCGCAGCTTGGTGATGAAGACCCCGATGATGGCCGTCACGACACCGATGGCCGGGACGATCAGCGGGAACACGAGTCCCGCCTCGCCGAACGCCGCCTTGCCGAGGATGAGGGCGGCGACCAGCATCACGGCGTAGGACTCGAAGAGGTCTGCAGCCATTCCGGCGCAGTCGCCGACGTTGTCACCGACGTTGTCGGCGATGGTCGCCGCGTTGCGGGGGTCGTCCTCGGGGATGCCCTGCTCGACCTTGCCCACCAGGTCGGCGCCCACGTCGGCGGCCTTGGTGAAGATGCCGCCACCGACCCGGATGAACATGGCGAGCAACGCGGCGCCGAAGCCGAAGCCCTCGAGCACGGTCGGTGCGTCGCCTTCGAAGATCAGGACCACCGATGCGGCACCGAGCAGGCCCAGGCCGACGGTGAGGAACCCGACGACACCACCGGTGCGGAAGGCGATGCGCACGGCGTTCGCGGCGCCGTCGGCCTCCCGTGCGGCGGCGGCGACCCGCAGGTTTGCCCGGGTGGCCAGCCCCATCCCGGCGTACGCGATGAAGGCGGAGAAACCCGCGCCGATCACGAAGTAGACAGACCGGCCGATCCGAATCTCTGCGGTGTCGGCCGGGAGCAGCGAGAGCAGCACCAGGGCCAGCACGGCGAAGCCGGCGAGCGTCTTGAACTGGCGGGTCAGGAACGCGGAGGCGCCCTCCTGCACCGCGGCGGCGATGCTCTGCATCTTCTCGGTGCCGGTGCCCGCAGCGAGCACGCTGCTGCGCAATGACACGGCGAACCCCAGCGCCACCAGGGCGATGGCCGCGACCACGACCACGTAGGTGATGTTGGCACCGGTCAGATCGAGCGTCTCGCCGCTGGCGGCAAGGGTGAGCCCCGACATTCGTCCTCCTCGACATGGGTGCGCCCGGAGGTGGGACACCCGACAAACGAGCGTGCGCACGGGGAGGCCTGCTCCCCTGGAGGACCCGGACAGCCCGAGAGGGCGGGGTCGACCCAGCGCGGGCGGAGTCTACGCAGGCGGCCCAGCGGCGGCCAAACCGCAGGCGGGCACAGGCGGGCCGCTCGAGGGAAGAGGTGGTGGCGTCAGGCCGAGGTGGGCCAGGACATCCGTACGACGAGGCCGTTGCCGTCAGGCCGGTCGGCGGGCTCGACCGAGACGTCGTCGACCAGGCTGGTGATGACGGCCAGCCCCACGCCTGGGGGAACCGTGTCGAGGTCGAGGTCGGCGCTTCGAGCCAGGTCGTCGAGGCCAGGGAGGTCCGGCCCGTCCACGGCATCGGTGCTCGGTGCCTCGTCGGTGACGATCACGCGGAACGCCTCCACGTCGTCGATGAGGGTCACCTGGACCGGGCGCTCGGGGCAGTGGCGACGGTGCAGGTGCACGGCACGCGAGCAGGCCTCCCCGACCGCCAGCCGGACCTCGTCGAGGACCGCCTCGTCGACGCCGGAGCGTCGGGCGACGGCCGCGGCGACCAACCGTGCAGTGCGCACGTGCGCCGGCAGTGCGCTGAACGAGAGCTCGACCGTAGCCACGCTCACCTTCCCCCTGGGCCGGTTCGTGAAGGTCTGGTCATTCGGTCGCGCTGACCGCCTCGTCGACCGAGGAATGGATCGGGAACACCTTGGTCAGACCGGTGATGCGGAAGATCTTCAGGATGCGCTCCTGCGTGCAGACCAGGCGCAGCGACCCGTCGTGGGCGCGCACCCGCTTGAGTCCGCCGACCAGCACGCCCAGGCCGGTGGAGTCGAGGAAGTCCACGCGCTCCATGTCGACCACGAGGTGGTACTTGCCGTCGGCCACCAGGTCGACCAGCTGTTCGCGCAGCCGCGGCGCCGTGTAGACGTCGATCTCGCCACCGACTTCCACGATGGTCCGGTCGCCCTCGGTACGGGTCGAGAGGGAGAGGTCCACAGATCCTCCTTCGAGAGAGCCGAGTATCGGGTCCAGTCCACGGTGAGCCCCGTCGACCGGTGGCATTCAACCATCCCGGGCACCCACCCCGCGGAGTGGCACACTTCCGGGGTGCCGCGCTCTGACGTGCCGCCGGCCCCCGGACCCGCGGACGAACGGCTCGCCAGGCTGCTCTCGGGCCCCGGCCGCCGGGACCGGCTGACCCACGTGGAACGGGTCCCGGCGCGCCCGGGCGTACCGGCTGACTGGCCCCGGTGGGCCCATCCACACCTGCTCGACGCCCTCGCGGCCACCGGTGTCATCGCACCCTGGGCGCACCAGGTCGAGGCGGCCGAGCTGGCCTGGGCAGGACGTTCGACCGTCGTCGCGACGGGCACGGCGTCCGGCAAGTCGCTGTGCTACCTGTTGCCCGCGCTGACCGCGGTGCTCGACGGTGCCGGGTCGACAGGGTCGCTGGGCTCGATGGGTGGTCCGCCCACGACGCTCTACCTCTCACCCACCAAGGCGCTGGCCGCCGACCAGCTGCGGGCGGTGGGCGCCCTGGGCCTGCGGGACGTGCGCGCCGCGGCGTACGACGGGGACACCCCGGCCGAGTCCCGCGACTGGGTGCGCCGCCACGCGTCGTACGTGCTGACCAACCCCGACATGCTGCACCGCTCGATCCTGCCCGGGCACCCGCGCTGGGCGCGCTTCTTCCGCGACCTGCGCTTCGTGGTGGTCGACGAGTGCCACCGCTATCGCGGTGTCTTCGGGTCGCACGTCGCGGCGGTGCTCCGGCGGCTGGAACGGGTGTGCGAGCACTACGGCAGCTCGCCGGCCTTCGTGCTGGGGTCGGCGACGGTGTCCGAACCCGAGGTGTCGGCCGCCCGTCTCGTCGGGCACGACGTGGTGC
Source organism: Spirochaetaceae bacterium (assembly GCA_026786145.1). Lineage (GTDB taxonomy): Bacteria > Actinomycetota > Actinomycetes > JACCUZ01 > JACCUZ01 > JAJAYQ01. Next base: position 6,251 of record JAJAYQ010000130.1, read on the forward strand.
CGGTGACCGAGGACGGCTCGCCGAGGGGGGAGTTGCTGTTCGCGCTGTGGGAGCCGCCGCTGACCGAGCTGCACGGCGAGCACGCTGCACCGGTACGTCGGTCGGCGCCGGCCGAGGTCGCCGACCTGCTCACCGACCTGGTGGTCGACGGCGTGCGCACGGTGGCGTTCGTCCGGTCCCGGCGGTCGGCGGAGACGGTGGCGCTCACGGCACGGCGGCTGCTCGGCGAGGTCGACCCGGAGCTGGTCGGGCGGGTGGCGGCGTACCGGGCCGGCTATCTGCCGGAGGAACGCCGCGCACTGGAGGCCGACCTGCAGTCCGGCCGGCTGCTGGGGGTCGCCTCCACCTCGGCGCTCGAGCTCGGTGTGGACGTGGCGGGGCTCGACGCCGTGCTGATGGCGGGCTATCCCGGCACCCGGGCCTCGCTGTGGCAGCAGGCCGGCCGCGCCGGCCGGGCCGGGCAGGGCGCACTCGCGGTGATGGTGGCGCGCGACGACCCGCTCGACACCTACCTCACCCACCATCCCGAGGCGATCTTCGGCCGGCCGGTCGAGACCACGGTGCTCGACCCCGGCAATCCGCACGTGCTGGCCCCGCACCTGTGCGCGGCGGCCGCCGAGCTGCCGCTGACCGACGAGGACCTCGTCCGGTTCGGGCCGCACGCCAAGGAGGTCGCCGACCAGCTGGTCGAGAAGGGCATGCTGCGACGGCGGGCGACGGGACTGTTCTGGACCCGTCCGGAGCGCGCCAGCGACCTGACCGACATCCGTGGTGCCGGCGGTCGCCCGGTGGGGCTGGTCGAGGAGGGAACCGGCCGCCTGCTGGGGACCGTCGACAGCGGCGCCGCCCACGTGAGCGTGCACACCGGTGCCGTGTACGTGCACCAGGGCGAGACCTACCTCGTCACCAGCCTCGACCTCACCGACCAGGTGGCCATGCTGGTGCCGGCCGCGCCCGACTGGACGACCGTGGCCCGCGACGTCACCGACATCGAGATCGTGGAGACCACCTCCACCCGTGGGTGGGGGCACACCACGCTCTCGGTGGGCACCGTCCAGGTCACCAACCAGGTGGTCTCCTTCCTGCGCAAGCGGGTGATGACCGGAGAGGTCCTGGGCGAGGAGCCCCTGGACCTGCCACCTCGGCAGCTTCGGACCCGGGCGGTGTGGTGGACGGTCGACGCGGGTGGGCTCGCCGAGGCCGGGCTCGCTGCTGCCGACGTCCCGGGGGCGGCCCATGCGGCCGAGCACGCCGCCATCGGGCTGCTCCCGCTCTTCGCCACCTGCGACCGGTGGGACATCGGCGGGGTGTCGACGGCTCACCACCCGGACACCGGCCTGATGACCGTCTTCGTCTACGACGGACACCCGGGCGGGGCGGGGTTCGCGGAGCAGGGCCACCTCGCGGCGCCCGAGTGGCTGCGCGCAACCCGGGACGCGATCGCCGCCTGCGAGTGCCTCGAGGGCTGCCCTTCCTGCGTGCAGTCGCCCAAGTGCGGGAACGGGAACGACCCGTTGGACAAGGCGGGGGCCGTCCGGCTGCTCGACGTGGTGCTCCGAACGGGTGACGTCGGCACCACCTGAGCAGGGTCCCGACGAGGGAAGGCGCGCTCCCGGCGCATATTTCGCCGGGTGAGGGGCACAGACCAGCCATCGAAGGGAGATCGACCATGTTGGTCCTGGGTCTGCTGCTCATCATCGCCGCCCTCGCTCTGGGGTTCGGCGCGATCTACGACGGAAGCGAGGCAACGACGCTCGAGATCCTCGGCCAGAAGCTGGAGACCACCGTCGCGGGAGTGTTCGTCGCCGGTGCCGTGGGCATGCTGGTGCTGCTCCTGGGCGTGCTGGCGGTCATGAGCTCCATGGGCAGGGCGCGTCGCAAGCGCTCCGAGCGCAAGGAGGCAAAGAATCGCCAGCAGGCGTCGGTGCAGCAGCTCGAGGACGAGCGCGCCGCACTCCGGGCCGAGAACGAGCGGCTCGCCGAGAGGCTCTCGGACACCGGCACCCCGATGGGCGCGACCGCCGGCGGTGCCGCGGCCGGGAGCGGTGCGATGGCTGCCGGGTCGGGCGACCAGGACGACGAGCACCACACCGGTGCGCGCGGCCTCATGGACAAGATGACCGGCCGCTCCGGGCACGACGAGAAAGCGCACACCACGCCTCCGGCCGACACGGGTCACGACGACCGGGTCATCGCCTCATCGACAGGCTCCCCCGGCTCCACCGACTCGCAGACCGACCTGACCGCCACGGAGCAGACCAGCGACAGCGGTCGCCACCGCGACTCGATCTGATCCCTGCTCCAGCACACCGCACGGCCGGGCCTCCGGCTGGGCATCACGGAGGCACACCGGCCCGGGCGCGCGCCCGGGCCGGTGGCACGTCCAGCCGGCGCAACGTGGCCGACGGGACGCGCACCTCGACCACCACGATGACCGCCGCGGGCTCGGGCACGCAGCGCACCAGGCGGGCTTCGTGCGCCCGGGCGACCAGGTCCGCCGCTGCACACGGGTTCTCGCCCCGCACCTGAGCACCGGCGCCGGCCAGCGCAGCGAGGTCGGCCGCGCCCTCCGCACGCTGACGTGCGCCCAGCGCTGCAGCCCACGACACGACGGCGACCGTGACCGCGAGCACCACCGTGGCCGCCCACAACGACCAGAGCGCGCCCTGCCCTCGGTCCCCCGTCACCCTGTCGCCCCCTCCTGAGCGGCCACGGCCCGACCACCGACACTGAGACCCGGACCATCCCCAGGCCACGGGCCCGGCAGAGCGACCCGAGCCGTCACCTCGACGGCAACCAGGCCGCCGTCGAGGTGGAGGACGCGGACGCGGGCCGAACCCGGCGCCGCCTCCTGGACCACCGCCAGCACCCTCTCCGGCGCCTCGTCACGAGCCAGCGCGCGGGCGCCGGTCCGCGCTGCGTCGAGGCACTGCAGGTGCACAGCGACCGAGGCGACGGCCCATACGCAGAGAACGGTCACGGCCAGCAGCGCTGGGAGCACCACGGCCGCCTCGGCGGTGGCGGAGCCACGGTCCCGGGTCATCGACCGAGCTCAGAAACTGATGCTGAGCGCGCGCTCGATGATGTCCTTGAGCATCGTCACCACCGTGTCGCTGGTCAGCAGCTTGTAGAGGATGCCGCCGAAGCCGCACGCGGCCACCGTGCCCACGGCGTACTCCGCCGTGGTCATGCCGTCGTCGCCGAGGTGGCGCCGTCCTGCTCGGGGTGCACGCATGCACCTCACCTCTTCCGGAATCGAGCCGCACGAAGCGGCGAGGGGCGCCGGGTCGGCCGGCCTGATCTCCACGGTGGCGGAAAGGAGATGGCCCGGGCGCCGGGGCGGGCGCGGTTGTGGACTGGTCGGCGGACGGCGCAGGTGTGGACGATCAGCGCAGCTGCCCGACGACGTCGGTCGCGACACCGACCACGACGGGCACGACACCCAGCAGCAGGAACGCGGGCAGGAAGCAGGCCGCGAGCGGGCCCACGGCGAGCACTCCCGCGCGACGCGCAGCGGCCTGCGCTTCCCACTGCAGCCGCTCCCGCTCGTCGTCGGCGACTGTTGCGAGGGTCTCTGCCAGCGGTGCACCGGTCGCCGCTGCCCGGGCGAACGCCCTCGCCACCCGTCGTACGGCGTCTCCCGACCCCTGCGTGGCGAGGCCGGCCCATGCCGTCTCAGGATCGACACCTCTCCGGATGGCCGCCGCGACCGGGACCAGGTCGTCGCGGACCGGCCCGCCGACGACTTCGCAGACCAGCACGATGGCGTCGGCGGGGGAGATGCCGGCGTCGAGACAGGTGGCCATCAGGTCGGCCACCCGCGGGAGGTCGCGCGCCGTTCGCGCATCTCGGTGCGCCGCCACCGACGCACGACGCCGGGAGGGCACGATCAGGGCCGCAGCGGCGACGGCCAGCGGCACCGCGAGACCGCCGTGGCCGGTCAGGATGAGCAGCGCGACCAGGGCGCTTGCGACGTGCGCCGCCCTCGAGGGCACCCCTCGCCGAACGACATGGCCCACGAGTACGCCGACACCGTGCGCCTGCCCCTCCGCCACGTCGCGACCCGCTCCTCCGCAACGCAGCCGGCCCCAAGCGGTCCGGCCGCCCTCGACGGCGAGCCAGCCCCCGGCGAAAGCGAGGACGGCGGCGGCTACGGCTGCGGTTGTCATGTCTGATCCGCAGGCCGGCCCGCTTCCTCGCCGAGACAGCCGGCAGTTGCAGCACTCGCGATGCGCCGGGTCCAGGCCAGGCCAGCGACGTCGAGAACGACCCCCGCCGACAGGACCAGTCGGCCGGGGCCTGTCCCGAGGAGGAAGGCCAGCGGGTCCGCTCCCAGGGCCGTCCCCAGCGCGACGCCGACCAGCGGCAGGACAGCCAGCAGGGAGGCGGTGGCGATGGGCCCCGCCAGCTCGGCGGCCACCTCGCGACGCAGCCGGTCGTGTGCGCGATGAGCACGCAGCACCCGGGCCACCGGGGCCGCGAGCCCGCACCCTGTGAGCTCGCCCACCCGCCAGGCCGCCGCGAGCGCGGACGCCGTCGAGCCCCCTGGTCCGCGACCGACGGACGCGAGCGCCGCGGCGACGTCGCCGGATGACCCGGCCGCGGCTGCGAGCACCGGCTCGAGCCCCACCAGCCCCGACCCCGCGGCCAGCATCGCCGGTCGCGGTTCGGCTCCGGAGCGCAGCTCGGCCACCAGTGCCGAGGACAGCTCGCCCAGGGAGTCCCTCGTCCGCGCGGCCAGCCGGCGGCCGGACCGGCGCCGGACCCGCCACCCTCGTCCGCGGCGCTCCCCCACCGGGTCCAGCCGGGCGAGAAACCCCCCGGCGGGCAGCAGGGCGCCAGCGATCCCGGCGAGAAGCAGTGCCGCCACCAGCGACGTACCCGCCGACATCACGACGCCGATACCCGTGACCGGCCGGTCAGGTCGTCGAGCCGACCGGCGCCCGGTCCGCGGGCCAGCCGACCGTCCGCCGCCGCCGGGGTCAGGGCAGTGACGACGTGCACCAGGCCGTCCGGCCCGCGCTGCAGGACGCCGACCTCGGCCACCCGCCGCGCCCCGCGGCGGTCACGCACCAGGTGCACGACGGCGTCGAGCCCCGCGGCGAGCTGGCTGTGTGCGGCGTCGCGGCCGAGCCCCGCGGCGAGTGCGAGGGCCTCGATGCGCGCCGGCAGGGCTGCGGCGGTGTTGGCGTGGACGGTGCCGCACCCACCCTCGTGACCGGTGTTCAGCGCCGCGAGCAGCTCTACGACCTCGCCGCCTCTGACCTCTCCCACCACGAGCCGGTCGGGGCGCATCCGCAGTGCCTGCCGGACGAGATCTCTGAGGTCGACCTCGCCCTGACCCTCGACGTTGGCCTGCCGGGCCTCGAGCCGCACCACGTGCGGATGATCCGGGCGCAGCTCGCCGGAGTCCTCGACGAGCACGAGCCGTTGCGTCGGGGCGGCCAGGGACAGCAGGGTCGAGAGCAGCGTGGTCTTGCCCGTTCCGGTGCCCCCGGTCACCAGGAACGACGCCCGGGCGCGCACCAGGTCGCGCAGCACCTCGGCCAACCCAGGTGCGACCGTCTCTCGCGACACGAGGTCCTCGAGAGTGAAGGCGCGGCGGCGGGACGTCCGCAGGCTGATCAACGTGCCGGTCGGGGACACCGGAGGCAGGACCGCGTGCAGCCGGGTCCCGTCCCGCAGTCGCGCGTCGACGGTGGGGCGGGCGAGATCGAGACGGCGACCGGCCGAGGCCGCCAGCCGCTGGGCCAGCCGCCGGACCGCCGCGTCGTCTCGGAACCGGACGCCCACCCGGACGAGCCCGCCACCGCGGTCGACCCACACCTCCTCCGGCCCGTTGACCAGCACGTCGCTGACCTCGGGGTCGGCCAGCAGGTCGTCCAGCGGCCCCGCGCCGGTCAGCTCGGACCGGACGGCGCCCACGATGTCGAGCACCGCCTGCCCGGCGACCAGTGACCCCTCCGCGCGCAGGGCTGCTGCCACCGCCCCCGGTGTGGCGAGCGAGCCGGTGCGGGCCAGCCGGTCCGCGACCCTGTCGACGAGCTCCGACCCGCCCGGAGCGACGCCCGCCGTCACGCCGCCTCCCGACCTCGCCCTGGCAGGTCGCCGAGCAGCGAGCGGCACAGGTCGGCCAGGGGGCCGCGTCCAGAACGGGCCGGCGGCTCACCGCGCTCCAGGCTGCGGGCGAGACCGGGCTCGGGCTTGAGCCGGCCCGCGAGCGGCAGGCCGAGCCGCTCGGCGACGAGCTCCGGGGTCAACCCCGACGGTGCCGGTCCCCGTGCCACGACCCGGATGTCGCGGGCGAGCAGCCCGGCGTACGCCGCGACGCGGGCGGCCGCCGCCACGGCACGCACTTCGGTGGGAACCACCAGCAGCACCAGGTCGGCAGCTACGAGCACCACCTCCGCCGCCGCGTCCACACGGCGCGGCAGGTCCACCACCAGCAGCTCATGAACCGGACGCGCCGCGGCGAGAACTGCCCGCGCCGTCGCGGCGCTGACGACGTGCTCGTCGCCCCGGTCCCAGGACAGCAGGTGCAGGCCGTCCACGGTCGGCAGCGCTGATCGCAGCGCGGACGCGCTGATCGCCCCGCCAACAGCGCCGATGTCGGGCCAGCGCAGCCCGGGCGCGTCCTCGCAGCCGAGCACCAGGTCGAGGCCGCCCCCCAACGCGTCGGCGTCGACGAGCAACGTGCGCCACCCGCTACCCGCGGCCGTCACGGCGAGCGCGCAGGACAGGGGCGAGGCGCCGGCGCCACCCCGCCCACCCACGACGGCCACCGTGACGGCTCCTGCCGATGGCTCCCCGCAGGCTGCCGTGAGGCGCTCCACCAGCAAGGACTGCGCGCGCGGCAGGAGCACGACGCTCTCGGCCCCGAGGGCCGCGGCGCGGCTCCACACCTCGGCGTCGTCGAGGTCGCGGCTGACGAGCAGCAGGTCGCCGCGGCGCGGCAGGCCGCTGGCCAGCGCCGACCGGGAGAGCTCGTCGCCGAGCACCACGACCGGCGCCTCTGTCCATGCGCCGCGCGCGGCCGCGACGTCGTTGGCGACGCGGGCCTCGGCACCGGCTGCGGCACAGATGCGGAGCAGGTCGTCGAGCAGGTCCGGGTCGGACGTCACGAGCAGCGGCCGGTCGGGCACGGCACCTCCACCTCGGATGCGCGGATGAGGGGTCCCACGGTTCGTCCCGGAGCGGCGCCTGAGGTGACCGAGAGCACCATCTGTGGAGGGACGCCGGCCGGCGGGGGCTGTGGACGGTCAGCACTTCCCGGCGTACGTCCTTATGCTCGGGAAGGTGGCTCCCCACCCGACGGCCCGCACTGCGGCGTTCTTCGACCTGGACAAGACGGTGATCGCCCGGTCCAGCACGCTCGCGTTCAGCCGGTCGTTCTACCAGGGTGGGCTGATCAACCGGCGCGCGGTGATGCGCAGTGCCTACGCGCAGTTCGTCTTCTCGGTGGGCGGCGCCGATCACGACCAGATGGAGCGGATGCGGGCGTACCTCTCCTCGATGTGCACGGGGTGGGACGTCCAGCAGGTCAAGGACATCGTGTCCGAGACGCTGCACGAGCTCATCGACCCGATCATCTACGACGAGGCAGCGACCCTCATCGAGGAGCACCACCTGGCCGGGCGGGACGTCGTGATCGTCAGCTCGTCGGGCGCGGAGGTGGTCGAGCCGATCGGCGAGATGCTCGGCGCAGACCGGGTCGTGGCGACGCGGATGGTCGTCGAGGACGGCCGCTACTCGGGCGAGATCGAGTACTACGCCTATGGCGAGAGCAAGGCAGCCGCGGTGCGCGAGGTGGCCGAGCAGGAGGGCTACGACCTGGCCGGCTCCTACGCCTACAGCGACTCGGTGACCGACGTGCCGATGCTCGAGGCGGTCGGGCACCCGCATGCCGTCAACCCCGACCGCGGTCTGCGTCGGGAAGCGGTCGCCCGCGACTGGCCGGTGCTCGTGTTCACGAAGCCGGTGCGGCTGCGCGACCGGTTCTCCGGCGTGACGCTCCCGCCGCGCCGGACGCTGGCCGCCGTGGCCGTGAGTGCGGGCGCCGCGACGGCAGGGATGGTGTGGCTGGCCGTACGGCGTCGCCCTGGTGCTCGCCAGCGATCCGGCTGGCCGAGCCTGCTGTCGGCGAGTCGGCGCGCGACACCCCGGCGGTGAGCAAAATAGGGTCCTTGGGCCCCTTCCCCTGGGGGCCGGAGGGGCGTACACAAGGGACATAGCACAGCAGCTGGGCACCCACACGGCGACCTGCCCATGTACGGGCCGGCGAGCCAGGCTTGACCTGGTCTCCCGACACACGGTGCACGCTTGGTAACCCAGTCTGATGTGCAAGGAGCGGCGCCTCTTCCGGAAGGGGCGCCGCTCGCACGTCGGGCGCCTGCTCAGCCGCCGCGCTGGATGGACTCGCAGACGGCCACCCCTTCGCGCGCACCGAGCACGACGGCGCCCGCGCAGTGCAGCACCCACGCCGCGATGCCGGCCGGGCCGCCCCCGGCGTACCCGCGCAACGCGTCGAGGTAGGCCTCGCGCCCGAGCTCGAGATGACCGACCTCGGGCACCGACACCGCCGTCGGGTCGAGCCCGCGCGACGCAACGGTGAGCCGCGACGCAGCGCGTGCGACGACTCCGGCCCCGACCGGGAAGGCGCCCATGATGGCGACCTCGCCGTGCACCACGGCCGCGACGACGAGGGCCGGTGCGCCGGTCGGGGCCGTCAGCATCTCCCCCAGGGCAGCCAACCGCGGCGCGGCGGCGCGCGCCGGGCGGCCGAGCGAGTCGTGCTCGTCGTCGCCGACCAGTCCCGCTGCGGCAAGGGTGTGCAACCTCGCCAACACCTGCAGCGGCGCCCGCCCCCACGTCTCCTGCAGCGAGGCGCCCTCTGCCGCCACCCGCAGCGCGCCCTGGACAACCGGCTCGCCGTCGCCGGTCGTCCCCTCCTCGGCCGAGACCGTCTGCCGGAGGGCGGCGAGCGGGCGGTCCACTCCTTCCAGGGCGGCCGACGCGCGGGCGCCCCGGAGCGCCGACTCGGACGCGACCCGCTCCGCATGCTGTCGCAGCACCCGGTGCGCGCGCAGGCCGTCCACAGCCGCCCTGGCCTCCGCCACGGCCGCCGGGACACCGGGCAGGTCGGCCACTGAGGCGAGCGGGTCCCCGGCACCAGTCACGGCCCCCGACCCTAGGGGGCATGCGCAGCACGACGGTCGGTGGGCGGAATGCGGCTATTTACATTCTCAGCGCTGAAGGCCACAGTGACTCCCGGCACCCGGGCAGCGACCCGGCGCCCCGTCGTCCCCGCGCCCTCGAGGAGACCCACGTGAGCGACACCGACCGGACCGAGCAGGAGAGCCAACGGCTCATCGCCGTGCAGCAGAGTGCGGAGTTCGTCGAGCTGCGCAAGCGGTTCCGCGCTTTCGCCTTCCCGATGACGATCGTGTTCCTGAGCTGGTACCTGCTCTACGTGCTGGCGTCGGGCTATGCCCGCGACTTCATGGGCCAGGAGCTGCTCGGCAACATCAACGTCGGGTACGTCTTCGGGCTTCTGCAGTTCGCCTCCACGTTCCTCATCGCGTACCTCTACGAGCGGCACATGGACAACAAGGTCGACCCGCTTGCCGCGCGGGTCCGCGAGAGCATCGAGAGGGGCGACCACCGATGAGCGCAACGCTCCTCGCCGCCACCGCCGACAAGGTGTCGGGCGGTCAGCAGGTTCTCACCAGCGTTCTGTTCCTGGGCTTCGTCGCCGTCACGCTGTTCATCACCATCAGGGCGTCGCGGACCACCAAGACCGCCGCCGACTTCTACGCCGGCGGCCGGTCGTTCTCCGGTATGCAGAACGGCGTGGCCATCGGCGGCGACTACATGTCGGCCGCGTCGTTCCTCGGCATCGCCGGGATCATCGCGCTCTACGGGTACGACGGGTTCCTGTACTCCATCGGGTTCCTCGTGGCCTGGCTGGTCGCGCTCCTGCTCGTGGCCGAGCTGATGCGTAACTCGGGCAAGTACACGATGGGTGACGTCCTCGCCTTCCGGATGCGTCAGCGCCCGGTGCGCGCAGCGGCCGGGGTCTCCACCATCGTCGTGTCGATCTTCTACCTGCTCGCCCAGATGGTCGGCGCCGGCGCGCTCGTGTCACTCCTGCTCGGGTTCGACGACCAAGCCACCAAGAACCTGACCATCGTCGCCGTCGGCATCCTGATGATCTTCTACGTCACGGTCGGGGGGATGAAGGGCACCACCTACATCCAGATCGTCAAGGCATTGCTGCTGATGACCGGCGCGTCGATCCTGACCCTGCTGGTGATGATCAAGTTCGGCGGGAACGTCAGCGACCTGCTCGGCACCGCGGCGGAGAAGAGCGGCAAGGGCAAGGACTTCCTCGAACCGGGCGGGCGCTTCGGCAAGGACGTCGTCGACGCCGCCGGCAACCCCGATGCCCGGGCCACGCTCTACAGCAAGCTCGACCTCATCAGCCTCGGGTTCGCTCTCGTGCTGGGCACGGCCGGGCTCCCCCACATCCTGATCCGCTTCTACACGGTGCCGACCGCGCGCGCGGCGCGGAAGTCGGTCGTGTGGGGCATCTGGATCATCGGCTCGTTCTACCTGATGACACTCGCGCTGGGCTTCGGTGCGGCTGCACTGGTCGGGCCCGAGGCGATCATCGCCCAGGACGCGTCCGGCAACACGGCGGCACCGCAGCTGGCCCGCGTCATCGGCGCCGACTTCTTCGGCACGACCGGCGGCACCATCATGCTGGCGTTCATCGCCTCGGTCGCCTTCGCGACCATCCTGGCCGTGGTCGCCGGCCTGACCCTGGCGTCGTCGTCGTCGGTCGCGCACGACATCTACGCCAACTACATCCACCGCGGCGACGCCCCGGAGGGCAAGGAGGTGAGGGTGGCGCGCATCTCGGCGTTCGTCATCGGAGCCGTCGCGATCGTGCTCTCGATCTTCGCCCAGAAGCTCAACGTCGCCTTCCTGGTGGCGCTGGCCTTCGCCGTCGCGGCCTCCGGCAACCTGCCGGCGATCCTGTACTCGTTGTTCTGGCGACGCTTCAACACCGCCGGCGCCGTGTCGGCGATCTACGGCGGTCTGGTGTCGGCCCTGGTCCTCGTCATCTTCTCGCCGGTCGTGTCCGGGAAGCCGGCTGTCGACGGCAAGAGCCCGTCCCTCGTCAGCGACCCGGGCATCGACTTCCACTGGTTCCCGCTGGACAACCCGGGTCTCGTGTCGATCCCGCTCGGCTTCTTCTTCGGCTGGCTCGGGACGGTGCTGTCCAAGGAGCACAACGAGCGCAAGGCCGCCGAGCTCGAGGTGCGGTCGCTCACCGGGATCGGCATGGAGAAGGCGACCGACCATTGAGCACCGAGGCACTGTCCAACCTGCTGCACGAGGACCGCAGCTTCCCCCCGAGTGAGGAGTTCGCTGCGGCCGCAGTGGCGAAGGCCGACCTCTACGACGCAGCGAAGGCCGACCGGCTCGGCTTCTGGGAGCAGCAGGCCCGCACCCTGGACTGGGCCTCGGAGTGGACCGAGGTCCTCGACTGGCAGCCGCCCTTCGCCAAGTGGTTCGTCGGCGGGACTCTGAACGTCGCAGCCAACTGCGTCGACCGGCACGTGGCGGCCGGCAGGGGCGACAAGGTGGCGCTGCACTGGGAGGGCGAGCCCGGTGACACCCGCACGGTCACCTACGCCGATCTCAAGGACGAGGTCTGCAAGGCGGCCAACGCGCTGACCGCGCTGGGCATCGAGAAGGGCGACCGGGTCGCGATCTACCTCCCGATGATCCCCGAGGCCATGGTGGCGATGCTCGCCTGCGCCCGCATCGGCGCCCCGCACTCGGTGGTGTTCGGCGGGTTCTCGGCCACCGCGCTCCAGTCGCGCATCGACGATGCCTCGGCCAAGCTGGTCATCACCTCCGACGGCGGCTACCGGCGCGGCTCTCCCTCCGCCCTCAAGCCGGCCGTCGACGAGTCACTGGAGCTCTCGACCGGTAAAACTGTCGAGCACGTCCTCGTCGTACGCCGGACGGGGCAGGACGTCGAGTGGACCGAGGGCCGAGACGTCTGGTGGCACGACGCCGTCGACGGGGCCAGCAGTCAGCACGAGGCGGAGGCCTTCGACAGCGAGCACCCGCTGTTCATCCTCTACACCTCGGGTACGACGGGGCACCCGAAGGGGATCCTGCACACGTCGGGCGGCTACCTGACCCAGGTCAGCTACACGCACCGCAACGTGTTCGACCTGAAGCCGGAGACGGACGTCTTCTGGTGCACCGCCGACATCGGCTGGGTCACCGGCCACAGCTACATCGTCTACGGCCCGCTCGCCAACGGAGCCACGCAGGTGATGTACGAGGGAACACCCGACACGCCCCACAAGGGTCGCTTCTGGGAGCTCATCGCCAAGTACGGCGTGACGATCCTCTACACCGCGCCCACCGCGATCCGCACGTTCATGAAGTGGGGTGAGGAGCTGCCGGCCGAGCACGACCTGTCCTCGCTTCGGGTCCTCGGCTCGGTGGGCGAGCCGATCAACCCCGAGGCCTGGATGTGGTACCGCCGGGTCATCGGCGGTGACCGTACGCCGATCGTCGACACCTGGTGGCAGACCGAGACCGGCGCCATCATGATCAGTCCGCTGCCCGGGGTCACCGCCGCCAAGCCCGGCTCGGCCATGACGCCGCTGCCCGGCATCAGCGCCGACGTGGTGGACGACCAGGCCCAGCCGGTGCCCGACGGTGGTGGTGGCTACCTGGTGCTCACCGAGCCGTGGC
>JAJAYQ010000131.1 GCA_026786145.1 Spirochaetaceae bacterium
ACCTCGTACCCATCGGCGCCGGAATCATCTTGGCCGTCGGACCGGTCGCCCACCAGATCAGCGAGGATTTCACGCTCGAAGGCATCGCGCTGGGAACCATCGTCCTGCTGGTCGGCTACCACCTGATGAGCGCCATCGCCCCGAAGTACATGAAGGACTCGCTGCACAGCCCGGCCGGCTACAACGACGGCACGGCCATGGCCATCGGGCACGCCGGCACGCATCAGGCGTCCGGGGGCGAGATCGGTTTCGACGAGGGGGCCTCGACGCCGCCGACATCTCACCCGAGCTCGCACCGTCGCGACAGCGACAAGGGTGTCCGTCGCGACAGCGACAAGGATGTCGGCAGCGCCGGCAGCGCCGGCGGCGACGACCGGGAGACCACCCGCTGACCCCAGCCCGGGAATGGGGGAGGATCGCCCGGTGAAGCCGTCCCCGTTCGCCTACTCGGCGCCCGAGTCGCTCGACGAGGCGCTCGCGGTCCTGGCGGACGTGGGCGGTGACGGCAAGGTGCTGGCCGGGGGCCAGAGCCTGCTGCCGATCCTGAACATGCGCCTCGCCGCACCGGCCCATGTCGTCGACATCAACCGGGTCGGCGGCCTGTCCTACGTCACGGTCGAGGGCGACGCGGTGCGGGTAGGTGCCCTGGCACGGCACGCGGAGGTGGAGCACGACCAGGCCGCCTACGCCGCGCTGCCCCTGCTCCGCCAGGCCCTGCGGCTGGTGGCGCACCCGGTCATCCGCAACCGCGGGACCACCGTCGGGTCCCTCGTGCATGCCGACCCCAGCGGCGAGATGACCGCTGTCCTGGCCCTGACGGGAGGCACTGTCACCGCCGCCCGGGTCGGTTCGACCAGGGAGATCGCCGCAGTCGACTTCTTCCTCGGTCCCCTCGAATCGTGTCTGGAGGCCGGCGAGCTGGCGGTCTCGTCCCGCTTCCCCCTGCTCCCGGAGCGCAGCGGGTCGACGTTCGTCGAGGTGGCCCGTCGCCACGGTGACTACGCCGTGTGCGGCGTCGCCGCGGTCGTCACCCTCGACGCGGCCGGCTCCGTCGTGTCCGCGCGCGCCGCGTACATCTCGGTCGCGCCGACCCCCCTCGTCCTCGACCTCACCGAGGCCGTCTCGGGGCTGGCCCTCGGCGACATCCGGGACGTCCACTGGGCGTCGGCCGGCGAGCTCGCGGCCACGCAGGTCGACCCCGAGGCGGACATCCACGCCACGGCGGCCTACCGGCGCCACCTCGCCCGGGTTCTGACCGGCCGCGCGCTGGCCGAGGCGGCGGGGAGGGCGGCGGCATGAGCCGGAGTCCCGAGGAAGGCGAGCCCCTGCACGACGTACGCCTGCGGGTGAACGGCGTCTGGCACGAGTCGCAGGTGCCCGCCCGCCGCCTGCTCAGCGACTTCCTGCGCCACGACCTGCGCCTCACCGGCACCCACGTCGGCTGCGAGCACGGGGTCTGCGGCGCCTGCACTGTCCTCGTCGACGGCAAGCCGATGCGGTCGTGTCTGATGCTCGCCGTGGGAGCGCGCGACCACGACGTCACGACGGTCGAGGGGCTCGGCACACCAGAGGAGATGCACCCGGTTCAGCAGGCCTTCCGTGAGTGCCACGGCCTGCAGTGCGGCTTCTGCACGCCGGGCTTCCTCACGACGGTGGCCGCGTTCGTCGAGGAGAACCCCGACCCGAGCGAGGACGAGGCCCGCGAGGCGATCAGTGGCAACCTGTGCCGCTGCACCGGCTACCAGAACATCGTGAAGTCGGTGCTGCGGGCCGCCGAGATCACCCGCGAGAACACTTCATGACCACGAAGCTGTTCGGCGAGCCGGTGCTGCGGGTGGAGGACGCGAAGCTGGTCACCGGGGGGGCCTACTTCCTCGACGACCTCGGCCACGATGCGCTCGGGGTGGCGTTCGTGCGCAGCCCGCACGCCCACGCCCGGGTGGTCGACATCGACGCGAGTGGTGCGCTGGAGGTCGACGGGCTGGTGGCCGTCTACACCTACGACGACCTCCTCGCCGCCGACGAGACCGAGGGCAGCTCGGTCTCGCACGCGCTGCCCCTGCTGATCCCGCACCCGTCGCTGCACGCCCCGCGCACCGGGTACGCCCTCGCCCGGCACAAGGTCAACCACGTCGGTGAGCCGGTCGTGATGATCGTGGCGAGCGACCGCTATGTCGCCGAGGACGCGGCCGAGCGGGTGGTCGTGACCTACGACTTCCTGCCTCCCGTCGTCGGCGTCGACAACGCCCGTCGCGCCGAGCGCACCGTGCACGAGGACGTCCCCGACAACGTGGCCGCACATCTGCTGCAGGTCGTCGGCGACGTCGACTCCGCGATGGCCGCCGCCCCGCACCGACTGCGGCTCGACCTCGACATCGAGCGCAGCGCGTCGATGCCGATGGAGGGCAAGGGGGTGCTCGCCCGGTGGGACGCGGCCGACGGGTCGATGCGGGTCTACTCCTCGACGCAGACCTCGACCAGCGTCCGCGCCGCGGTCGCGGCGAAGCTGGGGCTGCCCGCCAGCAAGGTCGAGTGCATCGCCCCGATGGTCGGCGGCGGCTTCGGCGTGAAGATCATGCATCCCTGGCCCGAGGAGGTGCTCGTCCCCTGGGCGGCCCGGCGCCTCGACCGCGAGGTCAAGTGGGTGGAGGACCGGCGCGAGCACTTCGTGTCCTCCGCCCACGAGCGGGGGCAGCTGCAGGAGGTCGAGGTCGGCTTCGACGACGAGGGCCGGGTGCTGGCCCTTGACGTGCGGTTCTGGCACGACAACGGCGCCTACACGCCGTACGGCGTGATCGTTCCCCTCATCACCTCGACCCAGCTCCTCGGTCCCTACAAGCCCGGTGCCTACCGCTGCGAGTGGTGGTCGCTCTACACCAACACCGTCATCGTGACGCCCTACCGCGGCGCCGGACGGCCGCAAGGCGTCTTCGCCATGGAGCGCACCATGGACGCCATCGCCCAGGAGCTCGGGATCGACCGTGCCGAGGTGCGCGCGCGCAACTTCATCCTCCCCGAGGAGATGCCCTATGACCACGGACTGGTGTTCCAGGACGGCCGGCCCCTCATCTACGACTCGGGTGACTTCCCGGCGTCGCTCGCGAAGCTCAAGGCGCTGGCGGGCTGGGAGGACACCCTCGCGATGGCGGCTGCTGCCCGTGCCGAGGGGCGTCGGGTCGGCGTCGGCATCGCTTGCTACGTCGAGGGCACCGGCGTCGGCCCGTACGAGGGCGCGCACGTCGTGGTCGAGACGTCGGGCAAGGTCAAGGTGGCCACCGGGCTGACGACGCAGGGGCAGGGACACTTCACCTCGTTCGCCCAGATCGCCGCCGACGAGCTCGGCGTGGCGCTGGAGGACGTCGAGGTCGTGACGGGTGACACCCGTCGGTTCGGCTACGCGGTCGGGACGTTCGCCTCACGGGCCGCGGTCATGAGCGGCAACGCGATCGCGCTCGCGTCCCGCAAGGTGCGGGAGAAGGCGCTGCGGATCGCCGGTGACGCCCTCGAGGCCGACCCCGGCGACCTGGAGATCGTCGACGGCTCGGTGCGCGTCAAGGGCTCGCCGGCGTCCTCGATCTCGCTCGCCACCGTCGCGGTGCTGTCCAACCCGCTGCGGTACGCCTTCGACGAGGCGTCCAAGGCCGCCACCCAGTTCGCCACCGGCGACACCGACGGGCCGCCGATCGGGCAGGACGAGGAGCCGGGGCTCGAGGCCACCGACTACTACTCCCCGATGCAGGCCACCTTCGCCAACGGCATGCACGTGGCGGTCGTCGAGACCGACCCGGACACGGCCGAGATCCACGTGCTGCGCTACTGCGTCGTGCACGACTGCGGACCGCTGATCAACCCGATGATCGTCGAGGGCCAGGTGCACGGGGGCGTCGCGCAGGGCGTCG